>NZ_JBEXGM010000021.1:0-160576 GCF_040607335.1 Streptomyces sp. NPDC005303
GTGGGCTCGTCCGGGCCCGCGCCGTCGCTCACGGTCCGTGGCACCGCCTGTCTGCCGCTCCCGGTGCTCTGCCGCGCCCCTGCCGCCGCGCGGCGACTGCTCCCGCGGTCGGTGGGCTCGTCCGGGCCCGCGCCGTCGCTCACGGTCCGTGGCACCGCCTGTCTGCCGCTCCCGGTGCTCTGCCGCGCCCCTGCCGCCGCGCGGCGGCTCCCGCCGCCCGCCGGCCCGGCTCTGCCCGCGCCGCCGCCCACGGTCCGTGGCACCCTCCGCCTGTCGCCTCCAGTGTCCTGCCGCGCCGCCCCCTGCCGTGGCAGCGGCCTCGCGGTCAGCCGGCTCCGCCCGGCTCATCGCCGCCGCTCACGGTCCGGCGCAGGCCCGTCGACAACCCCCACGCCCTCCCTCGGCGCCCGCGACGAAAACCCTGATCGGACCGCGTTGTCAGTGGGGAGTCGTACGGTGGACTCCATGCGGCCCGTTTCTCACATCGAACGTACGGTGGCGCCTTTCGAGGTCGTCAGCTCCTACCAGCCCAGCGGCGACCAGCCGGCGGCGATCGCCGAGCTGGCCAAGCGCATCGAGGCAGGTGAGAAGGACGTCGTCCTGCTCGGCGCGACCGGCACCGGAAAGTCCGCGACCACCGCGTGGATGATCGAGAAGCTCCAGCGCCCCACCCTCGTGATGGCCCCGAACAAGACGCTGGCGGCCCAGCTGGCGAACGAGTTCCGCGAGCTGCTGCCGAACAACGCCGTCGAGTACTTCGTCTCGTACTACGACTACTACCAGCCCGAGGCCTATGTCCCGCAGTCGGACACCTACATCGAGAAGGACTCCTCGATCAACGAGGAGGTCGAGCGCCTGCGCCACTCCGCGACCAACTCGCTGCTCACCCGCCGCGACGTCGTCGTGGTCGCCTCCGTCTCCTGCATCTACGGCCTCGGCACGCCCCAGGAGTACGTGGACCGCATGGTCCCCCTCAGGGTCGGCGACGAGATCGACCGCGACCAGCTCCTGCGCCGCTTCGTGGACATCCAGTACACGCGCAACGACCTGGCCTTCACCCGAGGCACCTTCCGGGTCCGCGGCGACACCATCGAGATCTTCCCGGTCTACGAGGAACTCGCCGTCCGCATCGAGATGTTCGGCGACGAGATCGAGGCCCTCTCCACGCTCCACCCGCTCACCGGCGAGATCATCAGCGACGACGAGCACCTGTACGTCTTCCCGGCCTCCCACTACGTCGCAGGGCCCGAGCGCATGGAGCGGGCCGTCAACGACATCGAGAAGGAGCTCGGGGAGCGCCTGGCCGAGCTGGAGAAGCAGGGCAAGCTCCTGGAGGCCCAGCGCCTGAGGATGCGCACCACCTACGACCTGGAGATGCTCCGCCAGATCGGCTCCTGCTCCGGCGTGGAGAACTACTCGATGCACTTCGACGGCCGCCTCCCCGGCTCCCCGCCGAACACCCTGCTGGACTACTTCCCGGACGACTTCCTGCTCGTCATCGACGAGTCGCACGTGACCGTGCCCCAGATCGGCGCGATGTACGAGGGCGACGCCTCCCGCAAGCGCACCCTCGTCGACCACGGCTTCCGCCTCCCGTCGGCGCTGGACAACCGCCCCCTGAAGTGGGAGGAGTTCACGGAGCGCATCGGCCAGACCGTCTACCTGTCGGCGACGCCCGGCAAGTACGAGCTCTCGCGCGGGGACGGCGTCGTCGAGCAGATCATCCGTCCCACCGGCCTGGTCGACCCCGAGGTCGTCGTCAAGCCCACCGAGGGCCAGATCGACGACCTGGTGCACGAGATCCGCACCCGCACCGAAAAGGACGAGCGCGTCCTGGTCACCACGCTCACCAAGAAGATGGCCGAGGACCTGACCGATTACTTCCTGGAGCTCGGCATCCAGGTCCGCTATCTGCACAGCGACGTCGACACCCTGCGCCGTGTGGAGCTGCTGCGCGAGCTGCGCTCGGGCGAGTTCGACGTCCTGGTCGGCATCAACCTGCTGCGAGAGGGCCTCGACCTGCCCGAGGTGTCCCTGGTCGCGATCCTCGACGCCGACAAGGAGGGCTTCCTGCGCTCCGGCACCTCCCTGATCCAGACCATCGGCCGCGCCGCGCGCAATGTCTCCGGCGAGGTCCACATGTACGCGGACAAGATCACCCCGGCGATGGAGAAGGCCATCGAGGAGACGAACCGACGCCGGGAGAAGCAGGTCGCGTACAACAAGGAGCGGGGAATCGACCCCCAGCCGCTGCGCAAGAAGATCAACGACATCGTCGCGCAGATCGCCCGCGAGGACGTCGACACCGAGCAACTCCTCGGCTCCGGCTACCGCAAGGGCAAGGACGGCAAGGCGGCCAAGGCTCCCGTGCCCGCCCTCGGCGGCAAGGCGGCCGGCACCAAGGCCGCCAGGGGCAAGGCCAAGGAGACCGTCCCCACCGACCGTCCCGCGGCCGAACTCGCCGAGCAGATCGAGGAGATGACGGCACGCATGCGTGCCGCCGCCGCAGACCTCCAGTTCGAGATCGCGGCCCGGCTGCGCGACGAGGTCTCCGAGATGAAGAAGGAGCTCCGGCAGATGAAGGAGGCGGGCCTGGCCTGACCGCATCGCGCTGTGTTGCAAGACCGACACAAAGTGCGCTTCGGGCGCGTCACCGTCAGTGGCCGTGCGTAGGGTTCTGGACAACCGCGGGGGCCGCGGCAACAGGGGACAGCAGCGAGAGGGGTTCGGCGCGTGACCGTCAACATGACCAAGGGTCAGGCCATCAGTCTGCAGAAGAACGACGGAGGCAGCCTGACCGCGGTGCGCATGGGCCTCGGCTGGCAGGCGGCTCCCCGGCGCGGCCTGTTCGGTTCGCGCACGCGGGAGGTCGACCTCGACGCCTCCGCCGTCCTGTTCGCGGACAAGCAGCCCGTCGACGTCGTCTTCTTCCGCCACCTGGTGAGCGACGACGGTTCGGTCAAGCACACCGGGGACAACCTCGTCGGCGGCGTGGGCCAGGGTGGGGACGACGAGGCGATCCTCGTCGACCTCTCCCGTGTCCCCGTCCACATCGACCAGATCGTCTTCACCGTGAACTCCTTCACGGGCCAGACCTTCCAGGAGGTGCAGAACGCCTTCTGCCGCCTGGTCGACGAGACCAACGGCCAGGAGCTCGCCCGCTACACGCTCGCCGGCGGGGGCGCCTACACCGCCCAGATCATGGCGAAGGTGCACCGGACGGGTCCGGGCTGGACCATGACGGCCCTCGGCACCCCCACCAACGGCCGCACCTTCCAGGACCTGATGCCGGCGATCCTGCCGCACCTGTAAGCGGCCCGCCGAGCGGCACCCGACCGACACCACGACACGGGGGGGAAGGCGATGACGGCCGAGCTGGTGCGGGGGCAGAACCACCCGCTCTCCCAGGCCCGACTCGAGATCCGGATCGCGGCCGGCACGCCGGTCCTGGCCGGAGCCACGCTCGGCGACGAGCACGGCCGGGTGCACGGCGTCGAGTGGGTCGTCCACCCGGGCGCACCCACCCTGCCGGGCCTGGAGGTCTCCCGGCAGGCGGCCGCCGACCACCGCCTCGCGGTCGATCTCGGCGCGGCGCCGGAGGCGGTCCACCGGGTCCATGTGCTGCTCGCGCTGCCCGCGGTGGGCGGCCCCGTGCGCTTCGGCGCCGTCGCAGCCCCTTTCGTCGCGGTCACGGGCCTGGACGGCACCGAGCTCGCCAGCTACACCATCACCGGCCTGGACGCCGAGTCGGCGGTCGTCGCGCTGGAGCTCTACCGCCGCCAGGGCGCCTGGAAGGTACGCGCCGTGGGACAGGGCTACGCGGGCGGCCTCGCCGAACTCCTCGCCGACCAGGGCCTTCCCCAGGCCCGGCAGCTCGCCCACGACATCCACGAGGCGGTGGCCCGGGGCCTGGCCCGCGCGGTGCCGATGCCACCACCTCTCACGACGGAGGGTGACCGACACCGGCAGACCGCCACGCCGTCGCCGGCCTCGGACCAGGGACCGTCCACGGCCCACGGCGCCCCCAGTGCCGTACCGCCGCAGCCCCCGACCACCCCGCCGCCACTGTCGCCGTACGGCACACAGCCCCCGAGCACCTCGCCGCCCCTGCCCCCCAGCGGCGGTCCCGCCTCCGGCACACCACAGCCCACCTCCCCGTACGGCACACAGGGCGCGCCGCAGCCCGGACACACCCCGGGTCCCGCGGACACCACCGCCCAGCCGCCCACCGTCGGAGGCCCGATCGACTACAGCCACCCCCGGCGGCAGGACACCGCCCCGCCGCCGCCCCCGCCCACTGCGCCTCCCGCCCAGCCAGGGCAGCCCGCGCGGCCGGTCGCCGGCGACGCCACCGGCTGGTCCATGGAGGAGCGGCTCTACAACCAGGTCTGGGGCATGTTCGAGGACCTGGCCCGCTCCACGGCCGCGTACCGCAGTGCCGTCGACTTCGCCGACTCCCGAATGGAGAAGGAGCTGGACGCGGCCCTCGCCGACCCGGGCAACCGGATCGGCGGACAGGGAGACGCCGCGCGTGAGGCCGCCCGCGCCAAGCAGGCCCAACTGGTCGAACAGGCGCGCGCGGCCTACGACCGGGATCTCGGCCAGCTCACGGCCGAGTCCGAGGTCGTCGAACCCGCCCTGCCGCTCGCGTACGCCCGCTGGGACAACCCCGTCTGGCACGGCTACCGGGTGCCGTTCGAGGCGCCCATGGCCGTGCGCCTGGGCGACCTGCACCTGCCCGAGTGCGCCGAGCTGCGCATCCCGATGCTGGTCCGGCTCCCGCTGGAGCGCGGCCTGTGGATCGACAGCGGGGCCGCCGGATCCCTCGACGGTTCGTTCCTCGACCCGCACGAACTGCATCGCCTCGCCATGGACACAGCCGTGGCGCTCGCGGCCCGGCTCCTCGCCGTACACCCGGCCGGGGACTACACCCTGCACGTCATCGACCCGGCCGGCTCGGGGGCGCAGGCGCTCGCCCCACTGGTGTGGACGGGCGTGCTCGCGGCCCCGCCCGCCATCGGCGCCGCGGGCGTGGCAGACGTCCTGGCCCGCCTCACCCAGCGCGTCGACCTCGTGCAGATGGCGGTCCGCGGTGGCGCGGCCGACTCCCTCCCGCCCGGCTTCGACACCTCCGAGCAACTCCTCGTCGTCAACGACTTCCCGCACGGCTTCGACGACCGCGCCGTGACCCAGCTGCGCTACCTCGCGGACGAGGGACCGTCCGTCGGCGTCCACCTGATGATGGTCGCGGACCGTGAGGACGCCTCCGGCTACGGCCCCCTCCTCGACCCCCTGTGGCGCTCGCTCATGCGACTGACCCCGGTGCCCGACGACCACCTCGCCGACCCGTGGGTCGGGCATGCCTGGACTTACGAACCCGCGCTCGTCCCGCCCGGCAGCCAGGTGCTCCAGCAGGTCCTGACCCAGGTCGCGGAAGCTCGCACCAAGTACACGTAAAGCCACTCCCATCAGGGAGTTTGACCTTTCTTTTGCCAATTGCTTTACCTTTCCTTGGTGATTGGGGTACGGTTGGTGGCACGGAGGGGAGTACTCCCTGTCGACCGCGGCGTACCCGTCAATACGGATCAGGCCTGATCCCGGGGCGTCGGCCCACCGTGGGTGGAAGAGACCTCCGGCAGCGCGACGACGCTGGTTACTTGCCGTTACGTATTGCCGGAGGAACTGTGGATGTTTCCGTGACCCTGTGGGTCCTGACGATCGTGGGCCTCGCCGCCCTCATCGCGGTCGACTTCTTCATCGGCCGCAAGCCGCACGACGTGTCGATCAAGGAAGCCGGTATCTGGACGGTCGTCTGGATCGCCCTGGCCGGCCTCTTCGGCCTCGGCCTGATGATCTTCTCCGGCGGAGAGCCCGCCGGTGAGTTCTTCGCGGGCTTCATCACCGAGAAGTCCCTGAGCGTGGACAACCTCTTCGTCTTCGTCCTCATCATGGCCAAGTTCGCGGTGCCCTCGCAGTACCAACAGCGGGTGCTGCTCGTCGGTGTCCTCATAGCCCTGGTACTGCGCGCGATCTTCATCGCAGCCGGTGCCGCGATCATCGCCAGCTTCGCCTGGGTGTTCTACATCTTCGGCGCCTTCCTCATCTGGACCGCCTGGAAGCTCATCCAGGAGGCCCGGGCGGACGAGGAGGAAGAGGAGTTCGAGGAGAACAAGCTGCTCAAGGCCGCCGAGCGCAGGTTCGGCGTGGCCGACCGCTACCACGGCACCAAGCTGTGGATCGTGGAGAACGGCAAGCGGGTCATGACGCCGATGCTGGTCGTGATGCTCGCGATCGGCTCGACCGACGTGCTCTTCGCGCTCGACTCGATCCCCGCGATCTTCGGCCTGACCCAGGACCCGTACATCGTCTTCACGGCCAACGCGTTCGCCCTGATGGGTCTGAGGCAGCTGTACTTCCTCATCGGCGGTCTGCTGAAGAAGCTGGTCCACCTCAGCTACGGCCTGTCGATCATCCTCGGCTTCATCGGCGTCAAGCTGGTGCTGCACGCCCTGCACGAGTCCGGGGTGCACGTCCCCGAGATCAGCATTCCGGTCTCGCTCGGCGTCATCTGCTCGGTCCTGATCGTCACGACGATCACCAGCCTGCTGGCCTCCAGGAAGCAGGCGGCGGCCGAAGCGGCGCAGTCGGAGAGCGAAGGCGCTCCGAAGGACAGCATCGAGGCCTGACCGCGGCCGACGTAGGAAGAACCACCACCGGGAGCGGTGCGCGGCGAATTGCCGGGTACCGCTCCCGGTGCTTGTTTGGTTCCAGGACGCGTCCCCCGGCCCTGGGGGCGCCGTGGCCGGCAGGAGACGTCCATGAAGTTCGTGCAGATCATCGGCTTCGAGACCGAGCGCCTGGAAGAGATGCGGCAGATGCTGGAGGAGGCGGGCCGGCGCAACGAGGGCCGGACGGGTGGTCCGACCCACAGCATGCTCCTGAAGGACCGGGACAAGCCGAACCACTATCTGGCGCTGATCGAGTTCGAGTCGTACGACGAGGCCATGCGCAACAGCGACGACCCCGAGACGAGCAAACTCGCTGAGCAGTTGGGCGCCTTGAGCCTCGGCGAGCGCGTCTACACCAACTGCGACGTCTTGGAGTCGCGCGAGCTCAAGTAGCCCTGGCGGAGTACGCACGCCTCTGCGACGATCGCAGCATGATCGCTCGGCTCAGGTCGCTCACCACGAGCTGGACGTCCGTCGTGCCGGTGCTCGCGGTCGTCCTGCTGGTGTTCACCTGGGGCCGCGATCTGCCCGGGGCGGTCGTCGTGCTCGTCACCCTGGTCCTCGCCGGGGCCGTGCTAGCCGCCGTGCACCACGCCGAGGTGGTCGCCCACCGGGTCGGTGAACCGTTCGGCTCACTCGTCCTCGCCGTAGCCGTCACGATCATCGAGGTGGCGCTGATCGTCACCCTGATGGCGGACGGCGGCGACAAGAGTTCGACCCTGGCCAGGGACACGGTCTTCGCGGCCGTGATGATCACCTGCAACGGCATTGTCGGCATCAGCCTCCTCGTGGCCTCGCTGCGCCACGGCACAGCGGTCTTCAACCCCGAGGGCACCGGCGCCGCCCTCGCCACGGTCGCCACCCTGGCCACGCTGAGCCTGGTGCTGCCGACGTTCACGACGAGCAAGCCGGGCCCGGAGTTCTCCACCACCCAGCTGACCTTCGCCGCACTGTCCTCGCTGATCCTCTACGGCCTGTTCGTGGCGACCCAGACCGTACGGCACCGCGACTACTTCCTCCCGATCACCCACCAGGGCGAGGTGATCACCGTCGACGACCACGCCCACGCCCCCACCGCCCGCGCCGCGCTGATCAGCCTGGGCCTGCTGGGTCTGGCCCTGATCGGCGTGGTCGGACTGGCCAAGGGCGTCTCGCCCACCATTGAGTCCGGCGTGGCCAAGGCCGGACTTCCGCAGGCCGTGGTCGGCGTGATCATCGCCCTGCTGGTGCTGCTCCCCGAGACCATCGCCGCCCTGCGCTCCGCGCGCCGCGACCGTGTCCAGACCAGCCTCAACCTCGCCCTCGGCTCGGCCATGGCCAGCATCGGCCTGACCATCCCCGCGGTCGCCCTGGCCTCCGTCTGGCTCTCAGGACCGCTCGTCCTCGGTCTCGGCTCCACCCACATGGTGCTGCTGGCCCTGACGGTGGTGGTGAGCTCCCTGACAGTGGTTCCCGGCCGGGCCACACCGCTCCAGGGCGGCGTCCATCTGGTGGTGTTCGCCGCCTACCTGGAACTGGCGATCAACCCGTGACGGGTCCGTCCGGAGCCGCCACCGGCCGCGTCTTCGGCGGAAGGCGAAACACCCGAGGCTGAGCGGCGCGATCTCGGTCGGACACACGCCCACGGTCAGTAGGTGACGGTGATGCGCCGTGCGGGACCGTCGACGCGGACGAAACCGCCGTAGGGGATGACGAGCTGAGGATCGGTGTGGCCGTAGTCCACATCGAAGACGATGGCGGTGTTGGGGGCATATAGGCGCATGGCCCGCAGTACGGCCTCGCGCTGGTCGGCGGCGTAACGATCCGCCTCCTCGGGGCTGTGGGGGTGCTCGAACGACCAGGACTTGGGGCGGCCCATCAGCAGCGCGGAGAAACGTTGCAGCAGTCCGCGCTCGCCCATGTTGCGCAGGGTGCGGAAGACCTCGACGTCGCTCGGCATCTCCTCCGAGGTCTCCAGGAGCAGCACTCCGCCGTCGTACGCGCTCAGGTCGCCGGCGATCTCGCGGTCGGCCATCATCAGCCAGCCCAGGATCTCCAGACAGCCGCCCCAACTGCGGCCCTCCACCACCCGGTCGGCGTTCACCCAGGCCCAGCCGTTGCCAGGACGGGTGTCCGGCTCGGCGTCGAAGGTGGCGGGATCCGCCCAGTCACGGTCGACGTCCCGCCAGCGGGCGGCGGGCGTGAGTTCGTACGCGCCCGAGGTGAACAGGGCTGCCCGCAGGGAATCGGCGGTCAGCGCACTCATGGCCACCGGCCGTCCGAGCGCGGCCATCACGGTCGCGCCGTGGAAGCCGACGATCCCGGTGTTGTACAGGAACGCGAGCAGGTTGGTGTTGTCGCTCATCCCGAAGAACGGCTTCGGGTTCGCCCTGATCAACTCCCGGTCCAGGAAAGGCAGCACGGTGATCTGGTCGTCGCCGCCGATGGACGCCATGACCGCCTTGACGCTCGGGTCGGCGAGCGCGGCATGGATGTCGTCGGCGCGCTCCTGGAGTGTCGAGCCCATCCTGCGGGTCGACGGATACTCCACCGGCTCCAGCCCGTACTCCTTGCGCAGCCGCTCGAGCCCCAACTCGTAGGGGCGCGGGAAGAGTCCCGGCAGACCGGCGCCGGGGGAGATGACGGCTATGCGGTCGCCGGGTAAGGGCTTGGGCGGGTACGAGATCGTCGTCATGCCCGGAGGGTACGGGCCGCACCGCGCCCGGCGCACCGTGATAAACCGGGTCCGAGCAGCCCGTCTTCACCGACCGGAGGAACCGTGCCCCGCACCCTCGCCAACGCCCCGATCATGATCCTCAACGGCCCCAACCTGAACCTGCTGGGTCAGCGGCAGCCGGAGATCTACGGCAAGGACACCCTCGCCGACGTCGAGGCCCTGTGCACCGAGGCGGCGGCCGCACACGGCGGCACGGTGGACTTCCGGCAGTCCAACCACGAGGGCGAACTGGTCGACTGGATCCACGAGGCGCGGCTGAACCACTGCGGGATCGTCATCAACCCCGGCGCCTACTCGCACACCTCGGTCGCGATCCTGGACGCACTCAACACCTGTGACGGGCTGCCGGTGCTGGAGGTGCACATCTCCAACATCCACCGGCGCGAGTCCTTCCGGCACCACTCCTACGTCTCGCTGCGCGCGGACGGGGTCATCGCGGGCTGCGGTGTGCAGGGGTACGTGTTCGGCGTGGAGCGCGTCGCGGCGCTGGCGGGACCGGCCCGGGCCGACGTGTAAGGACCGCTGTCCCGGACGGGCGGTCCTTACCGCTCTCACCGCTCCTACAGCCGTCCTGCCTCCACGATCCGCCGCAGGAAGCGCTGTGTGCGCTCCTGCCGCGGATCCCCGAAGATCTGCTCAGCCGTCCCACGCTCAAGGACCACGCCTCCGTCCAGAAAACAAACCTGGTCGGCGACCTCCCGCGCGAAGCCCATCTCGTGCGTGGCGAGCACCATGGTCATGCCGTCGCCCTTCAGATCGCGGACGACGTTCAGGACCTCGCCCACCAACTCTGGGTCGAGGGCCGCGGTGATCTCGTCGAGCAGCAGTAGACGGGGGCGCACGGCGAGGGCCCGCACGATCGCCACCCGCTGCTGCTGACCGCCGCTCAGCCGGTCGGGGTACTCGCCCGCCTTGCCACCCAGCCCGAGCCGCTCCAGAAGCTCACGCGCGTGCGCCTCGGCCTCAGCGCGGGCCGCTCCGTGCACCCGACGCGGGGCCAGCGTGATGTTCTCCAGCACCGTCATGTGCGGAAAGAGGTTGTACGCCTGGAAGACCACGCCGATACGGCGCCGTACCGCGTCCTGGTCGACGCGCGGATCGGTGATCTCCTCGCCGTCCAGCCAGATGGCGCCGTCGTCGATCTCCTCCAGCAGGTTGGCGCAGCGCAGCAGCGTCGACTTGCCGGAACCGGAGGCACCGATCAGCGCGGTCACCGTGTGCGGGGCGACCTCCAGGTCGACGTCCCGCAGCACGACCGAGCCGCCGAAGGTCTTGCGGACGGACTCCATCCGCAGCACCGGTGCGTCACTCATGTGGTACCTCCCTGGGCCCGCTGACGGTCCATCCGTGCCGTCACCCAGTCCGTGAAGCGGGTCATCGGGATGGTCAGCGCCACGAACACCAGGCCCGCGACGATGTACGGCGTGTAGTTGAGGCTCCGCCCGACGATGATGTCGGCCGCGCGTACGGCGTCGATCGCGCCGCCGATCGACACCAGACCGGTGTCCTTCTGGAGGGACACCAGGTCGTTCAGCAGGGGCGGCACCTGGCGGCGCACCGCCTGCGGCAGCACCACGTACCGCAGCGCCTGCCGGTTGGACAGCCCGAGCGAGCGGGCCGCGGCGCGCTGCGAGGGGTGGACGGACTCGATGCCCGCGCGGAACACCTCGGCCACGTACGCCGAATACGTCAGCGTGAGAGCCGTGCCGCCCAGCCACACCGGGTCGACCGTCACGCCCTGGAGCCGCAGCGCCGGGACGCCCAGGACGACGATCATGAGGTTGATGATGAGCGGAAGGCCCCGGAAGAAGTCCGTGTAGGCGGCGGCCAGGACGCGCAGCGGGAAGAACACCGGGCCGCGCAGGGTACGGGCGATGGCGATCAGCATGCCGAGCACCAGCACGGCGACACCGCAGATCAGCAGCAGCCGGACGTTCAGCCACAGCCCTTCCAGGACCTTCGGGAACGCCTCGCGCGCGTACTGCCCGCTGAAGAACGTCTCCTTGGTGCGCGGCCAGCCGGGCGCGTTGACGACGACCAGGTAGAGGACGACGGCGGTGACCAGGGTCGAGACGGCGGCGATGGCCGTCGCGCGGCGGGCACGGGTGCGCTTGAGACGCTCCCGCTCGATCCGCCGCTGCGACGGCGTGTAGGAGCCGTCGGCGCCTTCCTGGTCGGCCTCGTCCTTCGTGAGCGTCACTTGAGCACCGGGGCGTCGACGGCGTCCGACAGCCACGTCTGCTCCAACTTTGCGAGCGTGCCGTCCTTGCGCAGGGCGTCCACGGCGCCGGTCACGCAGGAGGTGAGGGCGCTGCCCTTGTCGAGCACGAGCCCGAACTGCTCCGGCGTACCGCCCTGGTTCTCGAACTGCCCGACGATCGTGCCGTCCGTCACCTCGGCCGCGGTGATGTAGAAGGCGGTGGGCAGGTCCACGACGATGGCGTCCACCTGCTTGTTCTGCAGGGCGGACTTGGCCTGGTCGTTCTTCGCGTACGCGGCGGCCTGCTGCGTCGGCTTCACCACGTCGTCGATGTAGTCGAGGCTCGTCGTGCCGACCTGGGCGCCCAGCTTGAGGCCCTTCAGGTCCGCGATGCTCGTCGCCTTGGCGGCCTTGGTGCCCTTGAGCGCGATGACGGCCTGGCGCACGTCGTAGTAGCCGGACGAGAAGTCCACGGCCTTCTTGCGCTCGGCACTGATCGACACCTGGTTGATGTCGAAGTCGAAGGTCTTCTCCCCGGGCGCGAAGGCCTTGTTGAAGGGGACGCTCTGCCAGACGACGGCGTTCCTGTCATAGCCGAGCTGCTTCGCCACGGCGTACGCGACCGCCGACTCGAACCCCTTGCCGTTCGCGGGCTTGTCGTCCTTGAACCAGGGCTCGTACGCCGGCTCGTCGGTCGCGATCGTCAGCTTGCCGGAGGTCTTGGTGGCCAACTTGCCCTGGGCACAGGTGGTTCCGGTCGACCCCGAGGCCTTGGCGTTCGCGTCGTCGTCAGGCTGCGGAGCGCAGCCGACGGCGGTGGCGAGCAGGGCTATGGATGCCGCGGCGGCGGCGCGGCGCAGGGCGCGTGGGGCAGGGTGCATGGCGGGAGAGTGGCAGTCCACTGTCTCGTTTGTCGAGGTCACGACGGCAAAAGTCCGCATATTGGGAACGGGTGTTGCATTCCTGTGAACGCTTTTCGGACAGAATGCCGGGGCCGCCGGTCGAGGGCGGGGATGAAAGACCGGCGGCCCTTACCGCGCAGGAGCCGTCATCCTGTGCGGGGCTGCTCCCAGTTGACTGCGCAACCATGTGCGCCGGGAGCGCGCGCGTGACACCGGCGTGTGTGAAGACTTCACACGGGGCGCGCGACGGGTAACGCGCGGGGCGCGCGCCCCAGGGTTCACCACCCCCGTGCGCGCCACTCCGGTAGGTGCGGGCGCTCCGCGCCCAGCGTCGTGTCGTTGCCGTGCCCCGGGTACACCCAGGTCTCGTCCGGCAGCGCATCGAAGATCTTCGTCTCGACATCGTGGATCAGACTCGCGAACGCCGCGGGATCCTTGCGGGTGTTGCCCACGCCTCCCGGGAACAGGCAGTCCCCGGTGAACACATGGGGATGCCCGTGCGGGTCGTCGTAGACGAGGGCGATCGAGCCGGGAGTGTGGCCGACCAGGTGGCGCGCGGTCAGCTCGACCTGTCCCACCCGGATGACGTCGCCGTCGTCGACCGGCACGTCGGTGGGCACGGGGATGCCGTCGGCGTCGTCCCGGCCGGCGTAGGTACGCGCGTGCGTGGCCGTGACGACCGCGGCGAGCGCCTGCCAGTGGTCGCCGTGCTGGTGCGTGGTGACGACGGACGCGATGCCGTCGTCACCGATCATGCCCAGCAGGGTGTCCGCCTCGTTGGCGGCGTCGATCAGCAGTTGCTCGTCGGTGGCCCGGCAGCGCAGCAGATAGGCGTTGTTGTCCATCGGGCCGACCGCGATCTTGGTGATCATCAGGTCCTTGAGCTCGTGCACGTCGGCGGGCCCGCCGACCGTCACCTGTCCGCTGTACGTCATGGCGGCAGCCTATAGCGGGGGCAGCGAGGGGAGAGCGCCTCTGTGGACCGTCAGTGCCGAGCCGTCGCGGCGGCCGGCGAGCCAGCCGAGCAGGTCGGCCTGGCGGCCGGTGACGACGAGTGCGGGTTCCCCGTGGCCGCCCGTCGGGATCCGGCGGCCGTCGTCCTCCTCGATCACGAGGGCGGGTACGTCGGGATGACCCCGGAACCGTTCCGTCAGGAAGTTGATCTCGCGCTGGGTGAACTCTTCCGGGAGGTCCTCCAGCTCGTACCCGATCCCGAGGTCCACATGGTGCAGCTCCACCTCGGCCCATCGCCGGAACGGCACCCGGGACGCCGTGTCGGTGACCCCGTTGCGCAGCTCGACCGTGCGCGACCAGTCCGCCGGTACGGCCCCCTGCTCCTGGAAGCGGGCGGCGCTCTCGCGGAGGTCGGCGAGCTGGACGTGGAGGGGGCGCGGGGCGTCACGCTCGATGTCGGCGTCGCGCGCGTCCCCGGACGGATACATGGGCCGGCCGCGCAGAACGTTCACCAGGGCGTCGGCGTTGCGGGAGAGGTGCGCGAGGACATGACCGCGGCTCCAGCCCGGCAGCCGTGACGACTTGGTCACGGCCGCGTTGTCCATCCGGGCGGCTGCGGTCAGCAGCCGCTCGGTCGCACCACGTACAGACTCCAGGTCATGAGCGTGATCAATCATGCTGCTGACCCTAGCCTCGCCACACCTTTGGGTGAAGGTGGTGAAGCAGTGCCGTAAATCGAATGCGCGTGCTATATGGTCGGGTGCGGCGTCGGGCATGCTGGAAGGCCGGGGATTGTTATGCATCCGGGAATCCGACCGGCGTTGTCAGTGGCTCCCCCTAGTCTGAGAAAGCACGGGGGCCCCGCCCCTGTCACTCCTCTCAAGCCAAGAAAGGTGCGGACCGGCGTGGCCGACCGTCTCATCGTCCGTGGCGCGCGCGAGCACAACCTGAAGAACGTCTCGCTCGACCTGCCTCGCGACTCGCTCATCGTCTTCACGGGCCTGTCCGGGTCGGGCAAGTCCTCCCTGGCCTTCGACACCATCTTCGCCGAGGGCCAGCGGCGCTACGTGGAGTCGCTCTCCTCGTACGCCCGCCAGTTCCTCGGCCAGATGGACAAGCCCGACGTCGACTTCATCGAGGGCCTCTCGCCCGCGGTCTCCATCGACCAGAAGTCGACCTCGCGCAACCCGCGCTCGACGGTCGGCACCATCACCGAGGTCTACGACTACCTGCGTCTGCTCTTCGCGCGCATCGGCAAGCCGCACTGCCCCGAGTGCGGCCGCCCCATCTCGCGCCAGTCGCCGCAGGCCATCGTCGACCGGGTCCTGGAGCTGCCGGAGGGGAGCCGCTTCCAGGTGCTCTCGCCGCTGGTGCGCGAGCGCAAGGGAGAGTTCGTCGACCTCTTCGCGGACCTCCAGACCAAGGGTTACAGCCGCGCGCGCGTGGACGGCGAGACCATCCAGCTCTCCAACCCGCCCACGCTGAAGAAGCAGGAGAAGCACACCATCGAGGTGGTCATCGACCGCCTCACGGTGAAGGACTCCGCCAAGCGCCGTCTCACCGACTCCGTGGAGACGGCCCTGGGGCTCTCCGGCGGCATGGTCGTGCTCGACTTCGTCGACCTCCCCGAGGACGACCCCGAGCGCGAGCGCATGTTCTCGGAGCATCTGTACTGCACGTACGACGACCTGTCCTTCGAGGAGCTGGAGCCCCGCTCCTTCTCCTTCAACTCGCCCTTCGGCGCCTGCCCCGAGTGCACCGGCATCGGCACGCGCATGGAGGTCGACCCGGAGCTGATCGTCCCGGACGAGGACAAGTCCCTCGACGAGGGCGCCATCCACCCCTGGTCGCACGGGCACACCAAGGACTACTTCGGCCGTCTGATCGGCGCCCTCGCTGACGCGCTCGGATTCCGGACGGACATTCCCTTCGCCGGGCTGCCCCAGCGCGCCAAGAAGGCCCTGCTGTACGGCCACAAGACGCAGATCGAGGTCCGCTACCGCAACCGATACGGCCGCGAGCGGGTCTACACGACCCCCTTCGAAGGCGCCGTTCCCTTCGTCAAGCGCCGGCACAGCGAGTCCGAGAGCGACGCCAGCCGTGAGCGCTTCGAGGGCTACATGCGCGAGGTGCCCTGCCCCACCTGTGAGGGCACCCGCCTCAAGCCGCTCGTCCTCGCGGTCACCGTCATGGGCAAGTCGATCGCCGAGGTCTCCGGCATGTCCATCAGCGACTGCGCGGACTTCCTGGGCGAGCTGAAGCTCAGCGCCCGTGACAAGAAGATCGCCGAGCGCGTGCTCAAGGAGGTCAACGAACGGCTGAAGTTCCTGGTCGACGTCGGCCTGGACTACCTCTCGCTGAACCGCGCGGCGGGCACCCTCTCCGGCGGCGAGGCCCAGCGCATCCGCCTGGCCACCCAGATCGGCTCCGGACTCGTCGGCGTCCTGTACGTCCTCGACGAGCCGTCCATCGGTCTGCACCAGCGCGACAACCACCGGCTGATCGAGACCCTGGTCCGGCTGCGCGACATGGGCAACACGCTCATCGTCGTCGAGCACGACGAGGACACCATCAAGGTCGCCGACTGGATCGTCGACATCGGCCCCGGCGCGGGCGAGCACGGCGGCAAGGTCGTGCACAGCGGTTCCCTGAAGGAGCTGCTCGTCAACGCCGAGTCGGAGACGGGCCAGTACCTGTCGGGCAAGAAGGCCATCCCGCTGCCCCACATCCGCCGCCCCCTCGATCCGTCCCGGCAGCTCACGGTGCACGGGGCCCGTGAGAACAACCTCCAGGACATCGACGTGTCCTTCCCGCTGGGCGTGTTCACCGCGGTCACCGGTGTCTCGGGCTCCGGAAAGTCGACCCTGGTCAACGACATCCTGTACACGCACCTGGCGCGCGAGCTCAACGGCGCGAGGAGTGTCCCTGGTCGGCACACGCGCGTGGACGGCGACGACCTGGTCGACAAGGTCGTCCACGTCGACCAGTCGCCCATCGGTCGCACCCCGCGATCGAACCCGGCGACGTACACGGGCGTCTTCGACCACGTCCGCAAGCTGTTCGCCGAGACCACCGAGGCGAAGGTCCGCGGCTACATGCCCGGCCGCTTCTCCTTCAACGTCAAGGGTGGCCGCTGCGAGAACTGCGCGGGCGACGGCACCATCAAGATCGAGATGAACTTCCTCCCGGACGTGTACGTCCCGTGCGAGGTCTGCCACGGCGCCCGCTACAACCGGGAGACCCTGGAGGTCCACTACAAGGGCAAGTCCATCGCCGACGTCCTGAACATGCCGATCGAGGAGGCGACGGAGTTCTTCGACGCCGTCCCCGCGATCGCCCGCCACCTCAACACCCTCAAGGACGTCGGTCTCGGCTACGTCCGGCTGGGCCAGGCCGCGACCACCCTGTCCGGCGGCGAGGCTCAGCGCGTGAAGCTCGCCAGCGAGCTTCAGAAGCGGTCCACCGGACGTACGGTCTACGTCCTGGACGAGCCGACCACCGGTCTGCACTTCGAGGACATCAGCAAGCTGCTGAAGGTCCTGTCAGGCCTGGTCGACAAGGGCAACACCGTCATCGTCATCGAGCACAACCTCGATGTGATCAAGACGGCCGACTGGGTGGTCGACATGGGTCCCGAGGGCGGCGCGGGCGGTGGCCTCGTGGTCGCCGAGGGCACCCCGGAGGAGGTCGCCGGAGTCCCGGCCAGCCACACCGGCAAGTTCCTCAGGGAGATCCTCGGCGCCGACCGGATCAGCGACGGGACCTCGGTGAAGGCCCCGCGCAAGGCACCGGCCAGGAAGACGGCCGCGGCGAAGAAGACGGTCGCCGCCAAGTCCCCGGCGAAGAGGACGGCGACGGCCAGGACGGCGGCCACCAAGAAGGCCACCACCGGCACCGCGGCGAAGAAGACCGCCGAAGCCACCACGAAGGCCACGCCGGCCAAGAAGACGACCCGGGCCCGCAAGGCCTGATCCGGAACGACTGACAGAGCGGTGGCCCGCGGGAACGCCCGCGGGGCACCGCTCTGTCAATGTCCCCTACAGCTCGCCCAGTTCGGACGCGTACGGCGGCTGCGCCCCGGCTCGTGAGCAGGTGATCGCCGCCGCGCGTGCCGCGAACCGCAGCAGTCGGGTCCAGTCCTCGACGCCCAGGCCGGCGAGCGCCTCCGGGGACAGCGCGTCGAGGGTGGCCAGACCGTGCAGCAGGGCCGCGTTCACCGTGTCGCCCGCGCCGATCGTGTCCACGACGTCGACCTTCTCGCCGGGCACCGGCAGCACTGCCCCGTCCCGGGTGAACACGGTCAGCCCGTCACCGCCCTGGGTGACCACGACGGCCGAGGGCCCCGCGGCCAGCCACTCGCGCGGGGTGCCGCCCAGCCACAGTGCGTCCTCCTCGGAGAGCTTGAGCAGCGACACCGACGGCAGCCAGCTCTTGAAGCGGGCCCGGTAGGCGTCCGCGTCCGGGATCAGCCCCGCCCGGATGTTCGGGTCGAGCGCGGTGAACACCCCCTGCGCGGCCGAGGTCCGCAGCAGCTCCTCGTAGGCGCTCGCCCCCGGTTCCAGGACGAGCGAGCAGGTGCCGAAGGACACCGCGCGCGTGCCGGCGGGGAGTTCGGCGGGGGCGGCGAACAGGCGGTCGGCGGTGCCGTCGACGTAGAAGGAGTAGGCGGCCGAGCCGTTGGAATCGATGGTGGCTACGGCGAGCGTGGTGGGTTCCGCGCCGCGCTGCACGGCGGACACGTCCACCCCGGCCTCCCGCAGCCCGTCCAGCAAAGCCTCGCCGAAGGCGTCGAGGGAGGTACGGGAGCAGAAGGCGGTGGGGGAGCCGAGTCGGCCGAGGGCCACGGCGGTGTTGTAGGGGCCGCCGCCGAGCGCGGGCTTGAGACCCGCGAGGGCACCCCTGCCCTGCGGTACCAGATCGATCAGGGCCTCACCGGCGACGACGATCACGAATCGGTTCCTTTCTCGGACTGCGAGGACTGCGAGGACTGCGAGGACTGCGAGGACTGCGAGGACTGCGAGGGTTATGAGGGGTGAGAGGGCCGTGAGGGCTGTGCAGCACGCGACGACTGCTCCCCGGCGTCGGGGCACCCGCACGACGTGCGATGCACGAACGTGCAGTCGAGGCGCACGGTCCGGGCGGGCCGGTCGGGTGCGTCGAGGCGTTCCAGGAGCACACGGACCGCCTGCGCGCCGAGCTCCCTGCTGGGCTGGGCGATCGCGGTGAGCCGGGGGGAGAACAGGTCGGCCCAGGCGAAGTCGTCGAAGCAGCACAGGGCGAGGTCGTCGGGTACCGAAAGGCCATGCTCGCGGAGGGCGCGCAGGGTGCCGATGGTCATCGCGTTGTTGGCGGTCACGAGGGCGGTGGGCGGCGCGGGGCGGGAGAGCAGGGCGGTCGTGGCGCGTTCGGCTCCGGCGGACTCGGAGTCGCCGTGGACGACGAGGTGGTCGTCGTAGGGGAGACCGGCGTCCGTCAGGCCCTGTCGGTATCCGGAGATCCGCTCGGCGGTGGTGCTCAGCCCGGGCAGGCCGGCCACCAGGCCGATGCGCCGGTGACCGAGTCCCGCGAGATGGGTGACCAGTCGGGCCATCGGACCGGTGTTCTCGGCGCAGACCTGGTCGAAGGGCTGCGGGCCGCCCCCGGGGACGGTGACCAGCCGGTCGAGGAACACCGTCGGGACCTGGTGGCGTCCGAGGTAGGAGACGAGCTCGCGCGGGTCCGCCGAGGGCGCGACGATCATGCCGTCCACGCGCCTCTCGTGCAGCAGCTGGGCGACCTTGCGCTCGTGGTCGGGGTTGTCGTGCGGATCGGCGATGAGCAGGCTGTAGCCGTGTTCCAGCGCCCCCGCCTCGACGCCCTGGAGGATCTCCGTGAAGTACGGATTGCTGATCGCCGACACCGCGAGCCCGATGGAGCGGGTGCGGGAGGTCACCAGGGAGCGGGCCAGGGTGTTGGGGGTGTAGCCGAGTTCGTCGACGGCGTCCAGCACGGCCTGGCGGGTGTGGGGCAGGACCGGCCGGGTGCCGTTGAGGACATGCGAGACGGTCGCCACGGACACCCCCGCGCTGCGGGCCACGTCGGCCATGGTCGGCATCGAGTCCCCTTCCGGACGGTGTCCACAGGCCGACGGAACGGCGGCCCACGGCCCGGAAGGTATCCCATCCAGCGACGCACGTAAACGCTTGCGCAAGCGTTTACGTGCCGTAGGCGACCTCGCACGTTGCCGTACGCGACTCGCACGTTGCCGCAGGCGACCTCACACCACCCCGCTCACTCCCAGTCCCACCCGATCCCCACCACCCCCGACCGCACCCGCGGCTCGACCAGGTGGACCGAATGGTGGCGGCCGGTGAGGGACAGTTCCTGCCGGCCGCTGCGGGGCGCCGCCGGGGAGTGCTGGGCGAAGCGGTGGCACCGCAGCGGCAGGGCGTTCTCGTCGAACCGGACCTGGAGCGCGTACTGCCCGCCGGGCGCGCCGAAGCCCCGGACGTACTCGCGGGACACCCCGGCCGTGCCGTCCTCGACGCAGTAGCGGAACAGGAAGGTGTCCCCGGCCCGCAGCCGGGCGTCGAGGAGCAGCTCGGCCACGAGCACCCCGGTGTCATGATGCGAACGGACGCGCCCCGTACGGCAGTTCTCCAGGGCGTGCACGGTCATGAGCTCCGGCACGCACCCCGGGTCGCCGTGGTGGACGACGATGAAGCGGTCGACGCCCTCGCGGTGGGCGCGCACGATGTGGTGCGACTCGCGGTTGCGCAGCTCGCGGCGCGCCCCGATGTGTATGCGTTCGTGGTGGCCGAGGGTGTGCAGCCCGTCGTCGGGCGGTGAGTCCAGCTCGCCCAGCAGTTGCCCGAGGACGTCCGAGGCCGCGAGGAGGGAGCGGTAGGAGCGGGCCGCGGGCCGTTCGGCGGGCGACCGGTCGTCGTCCTCGGCCAGCAGCCGGATCAGCGACTCCTCCGGCAGCTGGAGGATCTCCTCCAGGGCCCGTACGGCCCGCAGCGACTCGGGACGCTGCGGGCGCCGGGCGCCCTGCTGCCAGTAACTCAGGCTGGTGACGCCGACCTTGACCCCGTAGCGCGACAGATGGTGCTGGACACGCTGGAGCGGCAGCCCCCGCGCGGCGATCGCCGCGCGCAGCGCGACATGGAAGGGGCCGCCTCGCAGGGCCGAGTCCAGTTCCCCGTCGGCGACGCTCACGTCGTCCGCGTGCTGTGTGGCGTGCGGCATGGAGGGCCTTTCTGTACAGGTCCGGGCGGCTGGTCAGGCCGTTCGTGAGGGTGCGTCGGGGCCGTCCGTGGCAGTGCCGGGGGAGGCTTCACATCCGTACGCCGTCGTTCCCGGCCCCGAGTTCCCCCGCATTGAAGCGTGTTGACCAAGTCCCGACAACACCTGTCGCCGAACGGTGGTGCACTCCCGGCCGGTCGGTGGCCCGCCCGCTCAGGTGGCGGGGGCCCCTTCGCCGCCGTCCAGCAGCGCCCTGATCGCCTGCGCGGACAGCGCCGACTTGGGCAGGAACCCGCGCGCCGGGCTGCTCGCGATCAGTTCCTCGAAGTCCTCCCACGCGTGCGTGGAGATCAAGAATTCCGGTGCCGGGGTGGCGCTCACGGATCGTGCGAAGCAGCCTTGAGGCCCTCGGTCGCGTGGTCCGGGGGCATCCTTATGTCGACGATGGCCAGTTCGGGGCCGGGTCCTGGTGGTGCTGACGTTCCTGGAGTCGCGTTGGGGCCCGCTCTCCGGAGGCAGTGGTCAGAACGCGGCGACCGGACCGGTGGCCCGTTCACGGCGGGCCAAGGGCGCGCGGCACCGGAAGTGAGCCGTGACGTGCCACGGTGATGCGGGTGAGGCAGTAGGTCACCGCGTCGGCGGCCGGCGGGCACCGAAGGCGTCGGTGCCGCCAGACCGACGGCCGGGTCGTCGAGGTGGACCACGAATTCCACGCACACGAGGGGGTGAGCAGGCACTGGTCGAGCTCCAGTACGTGGGCGGACGCCCCGGCGGGCCGGTAGCGGTATGTCAGGCCGCCGCGCAGCCGGCCGCACGCGAGCGGCGTCGAACGCCTCGGCCAGGACGTCAGGTCCTTGGGCCGCCTCCTGCTCGCCCACCCCACGAACCCGTGGCGGCACCGCGTCGTCCCGGTGCGGCGCCGGGCCGGCACCCGCTAGGGCATGCGCGGCCGCGTCAACAGGAGGCCGGACCGCAGGGGTGGCTCGGCGAGCTGCCCCCCGCGGCCCGGCCTCAAGGGGCGGCTCGGCGAGCCGGCGATCCACGTTGCGGACCGCTCGGGCCGGATGCCCGGCCGCCAGGCCAACGACCCGAAACCGGTCCGGCGCGCCCGGCCGCTCCCACGCGCCGCCGGCGATCATCACGGCCCCTGTGTCAGGTCCCGCACATGATCCGCCGGACGGTCCCCGGCCGTTGTCCACAGGCTCACCGGACTGTCAGCACTCGCCAGTAGGGTGTGAGACATGGCCGACCCCTCCAGCTACCGCCCCAAACCAGGGGAGATCCCGGACACTCCCGGGGTGTACAGGTTCCGCGACGAGCACCGCCGGGTGATCTACGTCGGAAAGGCGAAGAGCCTGCGCCAGCGCCTGGCGAACTACTTCCAGGACCTGGCGAGCCTGCACCCCCGCACCCGCACGATGGTGACCACGGCGGCGTCCGTGGAGTGGACGGTGGTGTCCACGGAGGTCGAGGCCCTGCAGCTGGAGTACTCCTGGATCAAGGAGTTCGACCCCCGGTTCAACGTCAAGTACCGCGACGACAAGAGCTACCCGTACCTCGCGGTGACGATGAACGAAGAGTTCCCGCGCGTGCAGGTGATGCGCGGCCACAAACGCAAGGGCGTGAGGTACTTCGGGCCGTACGGACACGCGTGGGCGATCCGCGACACCGTCGACCTCCTCCTGCGCGTTTTCCCCGTCCGCACCTGCTCCGCCGGCGTCTTCAAGAACGCCGCCCGCACCGGCCGCCCCTGTCTCCTCGGTTACATCGGCAAGTGCTCGGCGCCCTGCGTGGACCGCGTCTCGGCCGACGAACACCGTGATCTGGCCGAGGAGTTCTGCGACTTCATGGCCGGCCGCACCGGCACCTACATCCGCCGTCTGGAGAAGCAGATGACGGACGCGGCCGAGGAGATGGAGTACGAGCGGGCGGCTCGCCTGCGCGACGACATAGGGGCCCTGAAGAAGGCCATGGAGAAGAGTGCCGTCGTGCTCGCCGACGCGACCGACGCCGACCTGATCGCGGTCGCCGAGGACGAGCTGGAGGCCGCCGTCCAGATCTTCCACGTGCGCGGCGGACGCGTGCGCGGCCAGCGCGGCTGGGTCACCGACAAGGTCGAGGAGATCACCACCGGTGCCCTCGTCGAGCACGCCCTCCAGCAGCTCTACGGCGAGGAGAGGGGCGACTCCGTCCCCAAGGAGGTCCTCGCCACGGCCCTGCCCGAGCTGGTCGAGCCGGTCCAGGAGTGGCTCGCCGAGCGCCGCGGTTCGGGTGTCTCGCTGCGCATCCCGCAGCGCGGCGACAAGAAGGCCCTGATGGAGACCGTGCAGCGCAACGCGCAGCAGGCCCTCGTCCTGCACAAGACCAAGCGCGCCTCCGACCTCACCACGCGCTCGCGTGCCTTGGAGGAGATCGCCGAGGCCCTCGACCTGGACAGCGCCCCCCTGCGGATCGAGTGCTACGACATCTCCCACCTCCAGGGCGACGACGTGGTCGCGTCCATGGTCGTCTTCGAGGACGGGCTTCAGCGCAAGAGCGAGTACCGCCGCTTCCAGATCAAGGGCTTCGCCGGACAGGACGACGTCCGGTCCATGCACGAGGTGATCTCCCGCCGGTTCAAGCGGTACCTCGCCGAGAAGGAGAAGACCGGCGAGTGGGTGGACGACACCTCGGACGACGCCTCCCCGGCCGACCTCAAGGACGCCTCCGGCAACGACGTCCCGGCCGTCTCCGCAACCGGCCCCCAGGCCACTCCCGAGTACGGCCTCAAGGACGACGACGGCCGCCCCAAGAAGTTCGCCTACCCGCCCCAGCTCGTCGTCGTCGACGGCGGACAGCCCCAGGTCGCCGCCGCCAAGAGGGCGCTGGACGAACTCGGTATCGACGACATCGCCGTCTGCGGCCTCGCCAAGCGGCTGGAGGAGGTCTGGCTGCCGGAGGAGGACGACCCGGTCGTGCTGCCCCGCACCAGCGAAGGCCTGTACCTTCTCCAGCGGGTCCGTGACGAGGCCCACCGCTTCGCGATCACCTACCAGCGCACCAAGCGGAGCCAGCGCTTCCGGTCGAGCCCGCTCGACGACGTCCCCGGCCTCGGGGACACGCGCAAGCAGGCCCTGCTGAAACATTTCGGGTCCTTGAAGAAACTACGATCCGCCACCATCGACCAGATCTGCGAGGTCCCCGGCATAGGCCGCAAGACGGCCGAGACGATCGCCGTGGCCCTCGCCCAGGCGGCCCCGGCCGCGCCCGCCGTGAACACGGCGACTGGAGAGATCATGGAAGAGGAGGAACCCGGCACCACGGGTTCCGGTGGGGACCCCGTGACGGCGGGTGCCCCGGACGAACGACGGGGGCAGGAGACATGAATGTGAACGAGCACCAAGAACAACAGGACCAGGGCGGAGCCGACGCGGAGGTGAGTACGGGCTCGACCCTCGACGCGGGCGGAGTCCCGGAGGCGGCCATCCCCGAACTGGTGATCATCTCCGGCATGTCGGGCGCAGGCCGCTCCACCGCCGCGAAGTGCCTGGAGGACCTCGGCTGGTTCGTCGTGGACAACCTCCCGCCCGCGCTGATCCCCACCATGGTGGAGCTCGGCGCCCGCTCCCAGGGCAATGTCGCCCGGATCGCGGTGGTCGTCGACGTCCGCGGCCGGCGCTTCTTCGACAACCTCCGCGAGTCCCTCGCCGACCTGGAGGCCAAGCACGTCACCCGGCGGATCGTCTTCCTGGAGTCCTCCGACGACGCCCTGGTGCGCCGCTTCGAGTCCGTGCGCCGCCCGCACCCCCTCCAGGGCGACGGGCGCATCGTCGACGGCATCGACGCCGAGCGCGAGCTCCTGCGCGAGCTGCGCGGCGACGCCGACCTGGTCATCGACACCTCCAGCCTCAACGTGCACGAGCTGCGCGCCAAGATGGATGCCCAGTTCGCCGGTGAGGAGGAACCCGAGCTCAGGGCGACCGTCATGTCCTTCGGCTTCAAGTACGGCCTCCCGGTCGACGCCGACCTGGTCGCGGACATGCGGTTCCTGCCCAACCCGCACTGGGTCCCGGAGCTGCGCCCCTTCACCGGCCTCAACGAGGAGGTGTCGGCGTACGTCTTCAACCAGCCCGGCGCCAAGGAGTTCCTCGACCGCTACGCCGAGCTGCTGCGCCTCATCGCGGCCGGCTACCGCCGCGAGGGCAAGCGGTACGTGACCATTGCCATCGGCTGCACCGGCGGCAAGCACCGCTCGGTCGCCACGTCGGAGAAGCTCGCCGCGCGTCTCGCGGCCGAGGGTGTGGAGACGGTGGTCGTACACCGGGACATGGGACGGGAATGACCGCACGTAGTCCGCGGCTGAGCAGGCTGCGCAGGGTCGTCCCCGAAGGGCGGGCGGCCCGGCCCGTGGAGACCCGCGGGGCAAGACCCCGTCGGCGGGGCGCCCAGCCCAAGGTAGTCGCGCTCGGCGGCGGCATGGGCCTGTCCGCCTCGCTCGCCGCACTGCGCCGGATCACCGGCGACCTCACCGCCGTCGTCACCGTGGCCGACGACGGCGGCTCCAGCGGGCGCCTGCGCGACGAGCTGGGCGTCCTGCCGCCCGGCGACCTGCGCAAGGCGCTGGCCGCGCTGTGCGGCGACGACGACTGGGGCCAGACCTGGGCCCGGGTCATCCAGCACCGCTTCCAGTCCAAGGGCGACCTGCACGAACACGCGGTCGGCAATCTGCTGATCGTCGCCCTGTGGGAGCAGCTCGGCGACCACGTCCAAGCCCTCGACCTGGTCGGCAGACTCCTCGGCGCACACGGGCGCGTGCTGCCGATGTCCGCCGTGCCCCTGGAGCTCCAGGCTCTGGTCAAGGGGCACGACCCGGAGCGGCCCGAGGCCGTGGACACCGTACGGGGCCAGGCGACCGTGGCCCTGACCCCGGGCGAGGTGCAGTCGGTGCACGTGGTGCCGCACGACCCGCCCGCGGTCCCCGAGGCGGTCGAGGCCGTCCGGGACGCGGACTGGGTGGTCCTCGGCCCGGGCTCGTGGTTCTCCTCGGTCATCCCGCACCTGCTGGTGCCCGAACTTCTGGACGCGCTCACCCAGACGAAGGCGCGCCGGGTACTCTCCCTGAACCTCGCACCGCAGCCGGGAGAAACCGATGGCTTCTCCCCGCAGCGTCATTTGGAGGTTTTGGGACGACACGCCCCTAAACTCGCCCTGGACGTGGTGCTGGCAGACCAGGCCGCCGTGCCCGACCGCGATTCCCTGACCGATGCCGCCAAGCGGTTCGGCGCCGCGGTCGAGCTGGCGCCGGTGGCCCGGCCCGACGGGACCCCGAGGCACGACCCGGAGCTGTTGGCCGCCGCGTACGACCGTATTTTTCGGATGCATGGAAGGATCGGCCCATGGCGATGACGGCAGCGGTGAAGGACGAGATCTCCCGGCTCCCCGTCACCCGGACCTGCTGCAGAAAGGCGGAGGTCTCCGCCGTCCTGCGGTTCGCCGGCGGCCTCCACCTGGTGAGCGGGCGCATTGTGATCGAGGCGGAGCTGGACACCGCGATGGCGGCCCGCAGACTCAAGCGGGACATCCTGGAGATCTTCGGCCACAGCTCCGAACTGATCGTGATGGCACCGGGCGGACTGCGCCGCGGTTCGCGTTACGTCGTCCGGGTCGTCGCCGGAGGTGACCAGCTGGCCCGGCAGACCGGCCTGGTGGACGGCCGGGGCCGCCCGATCCGGGGACTGCCCCCGCAGGTCGTCTCCGGTGCCACCTGCGACGCCGAGGCGGCCTGGCGCGGAGCGTTCCTGGCGCACGGCTCGCTCACCGAGCCCGGCCGCTCCTCATCCCTGGAGGTGACCTGCCCGGGCCCGGAGGCCGCGCTCGCGCTGGTCGGTGCCGCCCGCCGCCTGTCGATCGCCGCCAAGGCCCGTGAGGTCCGTGGCGTGGACCGCGTGGTCGTCCGCGACGGTGACGCGATCGGCGCCCTGCTCACCCGGCTGGGGGCCCACGAGTCGGTGCTCGCCTGGGAGGAGCGCCGGATGCGCCGCGAGGTGCGGGCCACGGCCAACCGGCTCGCCAACTTCGACGACGCCAACCTCCGCCGCTCCGCGCGCGCGGCCGTCGCCGCCGGAGCCCGGGTGCAGCGGGCCCTGGAGATCCTCGCCGACGACGTGCCCGAGCACCTCGCGGCCGCCGGACGGCTGCGCATGGAGCACAAGCAGGCATCCCTGGAGGAACTGGGCGCGCTCGCCGACCCGCCGCTGACCAAGGACGCCGTCGCCGGCCGTATCCGGCGCCTGCTGGCCATGGCCGACAAGCGTGCCTCCGACCTCGGCATCCCGGGCACCGAGTCCAGCATCACCGAGGAGATGGCCGACAACCTGGTCGGCTGAGCCTCCTTCACCTCGCCGGTGCCGACGCCCACTTGGGTCGTCGGCACCGGCGTTTGCGTATCCGTGAGGCGCCCTTGACTGGATCATGAACTGTCATGAGCCTGGCATCTGTTCGCTGCTGTGGCGGACCACCGCAAGGGGGGCTCATGAGACGAAGAGCGAGACCGATCCTCGCTGTTGGCGCACTTCTGCTCGGCGGCGCGGGCATCGCACCCGTCGCCCATGCCGCGCAGAGCGCAGGTTCTCCTGATCCGAACGAAGTCAAGGTCTTCCGCGCCGAGGTCACCAGCGGGCAGGTACCCCTGCTGCTGGCGGCCGGGCAGGACGGCCACGAACTGAGCGAGCAGGTGCCCGCGAAGGGCACCGCGACCGTCGAGGTCTACCTGACCGACCAGGAGGCCCAGAAGCTCGAGAAACAGGGCGTCGAGCTCACCGAGCACGCCCTGACCGCCAAGGCCGAGGCCCGCGTGGACAAGGCGGCCGAGGGCGTGTTCCGGCCGTACAGCGGAAGCGGCGGCCTCCAGGAGGAGATCCTCGCGACCGCCCGGGCCAACCCCGGCCTCACCAAGGTCGTCTCCATCGGCAAGACCGTGAACGGCAAGGACATCCTCGCGCTCAAACTGACCAAGAACGCGAAGAAGTCCAAGGACGGCGCCAAACCCTCCGTCCTCTACATGTCCAACCAGCACGCGCGCGAGTGGATCACGCCGGAGATGACCAGGCGGCTGCTCCACCACTACGTGGACGGCTACAAGACCGACAAGCGCCTCAAGAAGATCGTCGACACCACCGAGCTCTGGTTCGTCCTCTCGGCCAACCCCGACGGCTACGACTACACCTTCCAGAACGCCGACAACCGCCTGTGGCGCAAGAACCTGCGTGACAACAACGGCGACGGCACCATCGGCGTCGGCGACGGCGTCGACCTCAACCGCAATTTCTCCTACAAGTGGGGCTACGACAACGAGGGTTCGTCCCCCAACCCCACCAGCGAGACCTACCGCGGTCCGGCCCCGTCCTCCGAGCCCGAGACCAAGGCCCTGGACGCCTTCGAGAAGCGCATCGGCTTCACGTACGGCATCAACTACCACTCCGCCGCCGAACTCCTCCTCTACGGCGTCGGCTGGCAGGTGGCCACCGACACGCCCGACGACGTCATGTACAAGGCGCTCGCCGGCACCCCGGACAACTCCGCGATCCCCGGCTACCGACCGCAGGTCTCCTCGGAGCTGTACACCACCAACGGCGAGGCGGACGGCCACGCGTCGAACGTCAACGGCCTGGCGATGTTCACCCCTGAGATGTCGACCTGCCAGACCGCCTCGGGCCTCGACCCGAACGACCAGTGGAACGCGGCCGACTGCCAGTCGGTCTTCAACTTCCCGGACGACGAGAAGCTGATACAGCAGGAGTTCGAGAAGAACATCCCGTTCGCGCTCTCCGTCGCCGAGTCCGCGGCCAAGCCCGACCAGCCGAAGTCGTCGCTCGGTCTGAACGCCGCCGACTTCACCCCGAAGCCGTTCACCACGTCCTACGCGCGCGGCGCCGACCAGGAGGTCTCCGTCGTCGTGCGCAAGGCGGTGCGCGACAAGGAGCTCAAGTACCGCGTCAACGGCGGCCGTACGCACGACCGGGACCTCAGGGCCTGGAAGGGCGGTGAGACATACGGCGGTGACGACAACCTCTACTTCGACGAGTACCGGGCCAAGGTCGAGGGCGCCGACCCGGGAGACAAGGTCGAGGTCTGGTTCACCGGCCGGGCGAAGAGCGGCAAGCCCACCTCCAGCACGCACTTCACCTACACCGTGGCCGAGCGGCCGCGCGCGGACGTGCTCGTGGTCGCCGAGGAGGGCGCGACCGCCACACAGGCGCAGACGTACGTGGACGCGCTCAAGGCGGCCGGCCGGAAGGCGATCGTCTGGAACGTCGCCACCCAGGGCGCGCCCGACGCGCTCGGGGTCCTGGACCACTTCAGGTCGGTCGTCCACTACACGGGCGCGACCGTCCCGGGCAACCCCACCCAGCTCCAGCTGCGCGCCTTCCTCAACGAGGGCGGCAAGCTGATCGAGGCGGGCGAGCGGGCCGGCGGCAACGTCGACCTGGGCGGCGGCACCCTGTCGAACGACTTCAGCCAGTACTACCTGGGCGCCTACACGCGTACGACCCTGCCGGGCGCCACGGCCTTCCAGGGCACCGGCAAGCTCTCCGGGGCCTCCGGACCCCTCGCCGCCGCCCCCGGCAACCCGCTGGACGCGGCCGGTTCCTTCAGCGTCACCTCGGACAACCTGCCCGTGGCGGCCTTCCCGCAGTTCGTGAGCGCGGGAGCGGGCACATACCCCGGCACGCCCAACCCGTACGGACCGTACGAGGGCGCCTCCATGGCGGCCGTCACGCACAGCGACTACGCCTGGAACCGCCTCACCCGCACCATCGACCTCACCCAGGTCACCGCCGCGCAGGCACCCACCCTGCGCACCCGGATGCTGTGGGACACCGAGGAGGGCTACGACCACGCCGTCCTGGAGGCGCACACCGCCGGGGCCGACGACTGGACCACGCTCCCGGAGAAGAACGGCGCCACCAGCAACGCCGTGCCCGCCGAGTGCGAGGCCGGGTTCTTCATCGCGGCCCACCCCGCGCTCAAGCGGTATCTGACACAGGGCGCCGCCGGCTGCACGGCCTCCGGCACCAGCGGCCAGTGGAACAGTTTCACCGGATCGTCGGCGGGCTGGCAGGACGTCTCCTTCGACCTGTCCGCGTACGCCGGCAAGAAGGTCGAGGTGTCCTTCAGCTACATCACCGACCCCGGGTCCGGCGGTCGTGGTGTGCTCCTCGACAACACCTCCGTCGTCGTCGGCGGCCAGGCCGTGGAGACCGAGGGCTTCGAGACCTCGCTGGGCGCGTGGAGCGTGCCCGGTCCGCCCGCGGGCAGCCCCGCGGTCGTGACGGACTGGGGGCGCGCCGGAGAGCTGTTCAAGACGTACGGCGCGGTCACCACGGACGACACCGTGCTGCTGGGCTTCGGCCTGGAGCACGTCACCGCGGCGGCCGACCGCACGACCCTGATCCGCAAGGCACTCGCGGCCGTCAACGGGTGAACCAGGGATGACTCGACGTAGTCGCACCGGCTGACCGGAGCTTTCGGTCCGGGGCGGTCCGTACCCCTACTGGCGGGTACGGACCGCCCTGCCGTGTATGGGGCATCTCGATGTCACTCCGCAAGCCTCAGGGAGGTAGGGTCGGGGGTGGTCGGGGACATCCCATACAGCTCGCCGGTCTCACAACCGGCGTACCAACGAGGAGATCGGTTCGTGACGATCCGCGTAGGCATCAACGGCTTTGGCCGCATCGGTCGTAACTACTTCCGCGCGCTGCTGGAGCAGGGTGCTGACATCGAGATCGTGGCTGTCAACGACCTGGGTGACACCGCGACCACCGCGCACCTGCTGAAGTACGACACCATCCTGGGCCGCCTCAAGGCCGAGGTGTCGCACACCGCCGACACGATCACCGTCGACGGTCACACCATCAAGGTGCTGTCCGAGCGCAACCCGGCCGACATCCCGTGGGGTGAGCTGGGCGTCGACATCGTCATCGAGTCGACCGGCATCTTCACGAAGAAGGCCGACGCCGAGAAGCACATCGCCGGCGGCGCCAAGAAGGTCCTCATCTCGGCTCCGGCCAAGGACGAGGACATCACCATCGTGATGGGCGTCAACGAGAACAAGTACGACGCGGCCAACCACCACGTCATCTCGAACGCCTCCTGCACCACCAACTGTGTGGCGCCGATGGCCAAGGTTCTGGACGAGAACTTCGGCATCGTCAAGGGCCTGATGACCACGGTCCACGCCTACACGAACGACCAGCGCATCCTGGACTTCCCGCACTCCGACCTGCGCCGCGCCCGCGCCGCCGCGGAGAACATCATCCCGACCACCACGGGTGCCGCCAAGGCCACCGCGCTGGTCCTGCCGAAGCTCAAGGGCAAGCTCGACGGCATCGCGATGCGCGTCCCGGTCCCCACCGGTTCCGCCACCGACCTGGTCGTGGAGCTGGAGCGCGAGGTCACCAAGGACGAGGTCAACGCCGCGTTCAAGAAGGCCTCCGAGGGCGAGCTCCAGGGCTACCTGTCCTACACGGAGGACCCGATCGTCTCCTCCGACATCGTCGGCGACCCGTCGTCCTGCACCTTCGACTCCTCCCTGACCATGGTCCAGGAGGGCAAGTCGGTGAAGATCCTCGGCTGGTACGACAACGAGTGGGGCTACTCCAACCGCCTCGTCGACCTCACGGTCTTCGTCGGCAACCAGCTCTGATCCACAGAGCAGGCACTTGACATGAGAGCAGGGCTCGGGCGGCGCAGGGACGCGCCGTCCGGGCCCTGACTCACGTGCAGATCAGCTCTCGTACGATCAGAGCACCCTCACCAGGAGTTCTTTCATGAAGACGATCGACGAACTTCTCGCCGAAGGCGTGGACGGCAAGCGGGTCTTCGTCCGCGCCGACCTCAACGTGCCGCTCGCCGACGGCCGCATCACCGACGACGGCCGCATCCGCGCCGTGCTGCCCACCGTCAAGGCCCTCGCGGACGCGGGCGCCAAGGTGGTCGTGGCCTCGCACCTGGGCCGCCCCAAGGGCGCCCCGGACCCGGCCTTCTCCCTGCTTCCGGCCGCCGAGCGGCTCGGCGAACTCCTGGGTGCCTCCGTGGCCTTCGCCCAGGACACGGTCGGCCCCGCCGCGCACGACGCGGTGAACGGCCTGCAGCCCGGCCAGGTCGCGGTGATCGAGAACCTGCGCTTCAACGCCGGCGAGACCTCCAAGGACGACACCGAGCGCGGCGAGTTCGCCGACCAGCTCGCCGCCCTCGCGGACGTCTACGTCGGTGACGGCTTCGGCGCGGTGCACCGGGGGCACGCCTCGGTGTTCGACCTCCCGGCCCGGCTGCCGCACTACGCCGGCTACCTCATCGCCACCGAGGTCGGCGTCCTGAAGAAGCTCACCGACGAGGTCCAGCGGCCCTACGTGGTCGTGCTCGGCGGTGCCAAGGTCTCCGACAAGCTCGCCGTCATCGACCAGCTGCTCGACAAGGCCGACCGTATTCTCATCGGCGGCGGCATGGCCTTCACCTTCCTCAAGGCCAAGGGCCACGAGGTCGGAGCCTCCCTCCTCCAGGAGGACCAGATCCCCGCGGTCCTGGAGTACATCGAGCGCGCCGAGAAGACCGGCGTCGAGCTGGTCCTGCCGGTCGACGCCGTGGTCGCCCCCGCGTTCCCGGACCTGAAGACCAAGGCCCCGGCCGACGCCACCACCGTCGCCTCGGATGCCATCCCGGCCGACCGGATGGGCCTGGACATCGGCCCGGCGTCCGGCAAGCTGTACGCCTCGAAGATCACCGACGCCGCCACCGTCTTCTGGAACGGCCCGATGGGCGTCTTCGAGCACCCCGAATTCGCCGAGGGCACCAAGGCGGTCGCCCAGGCACTCCTCGACTCCCAGGCCTTCACGGTCGTCGGCGGTGGCGACTCCGCCGCGGCCGTCCGCATCCTGGGCTTCGACGAGAACGCGTTCGGACACATCTCGACCGGTGGCGGCGCCTCCCTCGAATACCTCGAGGGCAAGACGCTCCCCGGCCTCGCCGCACTGGAGGACTGACCCCGCATGACCACTCGCACGCCGATCATGGCGGGTAACTGGAAGATGAACCTCAACCACCTCGAGGCCATCGCACACGTCCAGAAGCTCGCCTTCGCCCTCGCGGACAAGGACTACGAGGCCGTCGAGGTCGCGGTCCTGCCGCCCTTCACCGACCTGCGCTCCGTGCAGACCCTGGTCGACGGCGACAAGCTCAAGATCAAGTACGGCGCCCAGGACCTCTCGGCGCACGACTCGGGCGCCTACACCGGTGAGATCTCCGGCTCGATGCTGGCCAAGCTGAAGTGCACGTACGTGGCCGTCGGTCACTCCGAGCGCCGCCAGTACCACGCCGAGACCGACGACATCGTCAACGCGAAGGTCAAGGCCGCCTACAAGCACGGCCTCACCCCGATCCTGTGCGTCGGCGAGGAACTGGACGTCCGCGAGGCGGGCAACCACGTCACCCACACCCTCGCCCAGGTCGAGGGCGGTCTCAAGGACGTGCCGGCCGAGCAGGCCGAGTCCGTCGTCATCGCCTACGAGCCCGTGTGGGCCATCGGCACCGGCAAGGTCTGCGGCGCCGAGGACGCCCAGGAGGTCTGCGCCGCCATCCGCGGCAAGATCGCCGAGCTGTACACGCAGGAGCTGGCCGACCAGGTCCGCATCCAGTACGGCGGCTCCGTCAAGGCCGGCAACGTCGCCGAGATCATGGCGCAGGCCGACATCGACGGCGCGCTGGTCGGCGGTGCCTCTCTGGATGCCGACGAGTTCGTCAAGATCGTGCGCTTCCGGGACCAGTAAGTAGGACCTGGCGGCGATACGTCGTACTCTTGCGGGGGCATGGCCCTGAAGGCCGTGCCCCCGTCGTTCATCCGAATCCGAGAGAGTTGGTCCAGCCGTGGTTTTGGGGTTCTCGATCGCCCTGATCGTCTTCAGCGGGCTGCTGATGCTGCTGGTGCTGATGCACAAGGGGAAGGGCGGCGGCCTCTCCGACATGTTCGGTGGCGGCATGCAGTCGTCCGTCGGTGGCTCCTCGGTCGCCGAGCGCAACCTCGACCGCATCACCGTGGTGATCGGTCTGCTGTGGTTCGCGTGCATTGTCGTACTCGGTCTTCTCATGAAGACGAACAGCTGAGCGGCCACGCCCCACACAGCACATACATTCCGCACGTAAGGCCCCATGTTCGGTACGCGCACCTGAGCGCGGCCTATCATGGGGCTTGCGTCTGGATGTGGGGGCGGTAACTCCAATCACTGGACGCGCGTTGGGCCTTACGTAGACTGAGGCGCTCGCAACGAAGCGACACGTCGACTCGCTTCGCGGCACCATCACGCAGGGAGTTACGACCGTGGCAAGTGGCAACGCGATCCGAGGTAGCCGGGTCGGGGCGGGGCCGATGGGCGAAGCCGAGCGGGGCGAGTCCGCGCCCCGTCTGCGCATCTCCTTCTGGTGCTCCAACGGGCACGAGACGCAGCCCAGCTTCGCCAGCGACGCGCAGGTCCCCGATACCTGGGACTGCCCCCGCTGCGGCTTTCCCGCCGGACAGGACCGGGACAACCCGCCGGACCCGCCGCGCACCGAACCGTACAAGACGCATCTCGCGTACGTACGGGAGCGGCGCAGCGACGCGGACGGCGAGGCGATCCTCGCCGAGGCGCTCGCCAAACTGCGGGGCGAGATCTAGGAGTCGAAAGCCGGCCGGGCACGAGAGGTGCCTGGCCGGAGCCGTTTCACGGCTGTGCGGCGCTCCACCCTGCCCGCAGCCTTCTTTCGTCGCCCCGCTGACACCTGCGCTTACCGCGCCCGTACCTGTTGTTGCGCCGGACGCCGCCCGCACCACGGCTCGTGTCCCGCGTTGATCAACTAGGTTGGAACAGCTGGCACAGGCACGAAAGAAGGCTGAAGTCGGACATGAACGCAGACGGCCGTACCAGGCTCAACCGGACGCCGGAGTGGACCGCGCTGGCCGAGCACCGCGAGGCGCTCGGCGAGGTGCGGTTGAGGGAGCTGTTCGCCGCCGACCCCGGGCGCGGCACCGGGTACACACTGCGGGTCGGGGACCTGTACGTCGACTACTCCAAGCACCTGGTCACCGACGAGACGCTGCGGCTGCTGCGCGAACTCGCCGCCGCGACCGACGTGTTCGGGCTCAGGGACGCCATGTTCCGCGGCGAGAGGATCAACACGACCGAGGACCGGGCCGTGCTGCACACCGCCCTGCGCGCCCCGCGCGACGCGGTGGTCGAGGTCGACGGGGAGAACGTCGTCCCGGGTGTGCACGCCGTCCTCGACAAGATGAGCGACTTCGCGAACCGGGTCCGCTCCGGCGAGTGGACCGGCCACACCGGCAAGCGCATCAAGAACGTCGTCAACATCGGCATCGGCGGCTCCGACCTGGGCCCCGCGATGGCGTACGAGGTGCTGCGCGGCTTCACCGACCGCGACCTCACCGTCCGCTTCGTGTCGAACGTCGACGGCGCCGACCTGCACGAGGCCATCCGCGACCTGGACGCCGCCGAGACGCTGTTCGTCATCGCCTCCAAGACCTTCACCACCATCGAGACGATCACCAACGCCACCTCGGCCCGTGAGTGGCTGCTCGGTGAGCTGAAGGCCGGCCAGGAAGCCGTCGCCCGGCACTTCGTCGCCCTCTCGACCAACGCCGAGAAGGTGTCGGACTTCGGCATCGACACGGCCAACATGTTCGAGTTCTGGGACTGGGTGGGCGGCCGCTACTCCTACGACTCGGCGATCGGCCTGTCCCTGATGATCGCCATCGGGCCCGACCGCTTCCGCGAGATGCTCGACGGTTTCAGGATCGTCGACGAGCACTTCCGCACCGCGCCCGCCGAGTCCAACGTGCCTCTGCTGCTCGGGCTGTTGGGCATCTGGTACGGCAACTTCCACGACGCGCAGTCGCACGCCGTGCTGCCGTACAGCCACTACCTGTCCAAATTCACCGCTTACTTGCAGCAGCTGGACATGGAGTCCAACGGCAAGTCGGTGGACCGGGACGGCAACCCGGTGGAGTGGCAGACCGGACCGGTGGTGTGGGGCACCCCCGGCACCAACGGGCAGCACGCCTACTACCAGCTCATCCACCAGGGCACGAAGCTGATCCCTGCGGACTTCATCGGCTTCGCCCGCCCGGTCGCCGAGCTCTCCGACGGGCTCAAGGCCCAGCACGACCTGCTCATGGCGAACTTCTTCGCCCAGACCCAGGCCCTGGCCTTCGGCAAGACGCCGGACGAGGTGCGGGCGGAGGGCGTGGCCGAGGAACTGGTCCCGCACAAGACGTTCCGGGGCAACCACCCGACGACCACGATCCTCGCGAAGGAGCTCACCCCGTCGGTCCTCGGCCAGCTCATCGCCCTCTACGAGCACAAGGTGTTCGTCCAGGGCGCGGTCTGGAACATCGACTCCTTCGACCAGTGGGGCGTCGAACTCGGCAAGGTCCTCGCCAAGCGGGTCGAACCGGCGCTCACCGAGGGCGCCGAGGTGCCGGGCCTGGACGCGTCCACGAAGGCCCTGGTGGCGACGTACCGGGAGCTGCGCGACAGGCAGTGAAGGGCTTCAACGGCCGGAGCCCGTACGGTACTTGACCGTACGGGCTCCGGAACCGAGCTGGTCCGCGGACGTTCGTCAGGGCGAAGCCGGCGGATACAGCGACCTCGGCAGCTGGGAGGCAGCCGCCGAGTCCAGCAGCCACAGGGTGCGGGCCCGGCCGCGGGCTCCCGCCGCCGGGGCCTGGATCTCGCCCGCTCCGGAGAGGGCGATGGCCGCGGCCTGTGCCTTGTCCTCGCCGGCCGCCAGGAGCCAGACCTCGCGGGCCGCGCGGATCGCGGGCAGGGTCAGCGTCACCCGGGTGGGCGGGGGCTTCGGGGCGCCGTGGACGCCGACGACCGTGCGTTCGGTCTCCCGTACCGCGGGGAGTTCCGGGAACAGGGACGCCACATGGGTGTCCGGGCCGACGCCCAGCATCAGGACGTCGAAGGTCGGCACCGCGCCGTGGTTCTCGGGACCGGCCGCACGGGCCAGCTCCTCGGCGTAGGCCGCCGCGGCGGCCTCCACGTCGTCCCCGTGGGGACCGTCCGACGCGGGCATGGCGTGCACGCGCTTCGGGTCCAGCGGTACGGCGTCCAGCAGGGCCTCGCGGGCCTGCGTGTCATTGCGCTCCGGGTCGCCCTCGGGCAGGAAGCGCTCGTCTCCCCACCACAGGTCCAGGCGGCCCCAGTCGACGGCGTCCCGGGCGGGCGCCGCGGCCAGGGCGGCGAGCAGTCCGTTGCCGTTGCGGCCGCCGGTGAGGACCACCGACGCCGAGCCCCGGGAGGCCTGCGCGTCCACGATCTTGGTGATCAGACGGGCCGCGGCGGCCTGGGCCATCAGCTCCTTGTCGTGGTGCACGACCAGCTGAGGGGTGCTCACTTCGCCGCCTTCCCGGACAGACCGGAGGGGACCGGCTTCAGCGATGCCGACGGCGCCGTTTCCTCCCCGGGAGCTTCCGCAGCGCCCTCGACAGGGGCTTTGACGGCGAGCTCGGTGGAGGCTGCGTCCGGTTCTCCGGAGAGGGGTCCTCCTTTGGCACCAGATCCTTTGGCACCAGATCCTTTGGCGTCGGATCCGTTGGCGTCGGACTCTTCGGCGCCGGACTTCTTGACGCTTCCCGGCTCCGGAAAAGGCGTCGACGGGTTCAGCCGCTCCACCCCGAAGCGCAGCGCCGCCGCGTATGTGTCGTCCGGGTCCAGCCTGCGCAGCTCCTCCGCGATCAGCTCGGCCGTGTCCCGGCGCTTGAGCGCCACCGCACGGTCCGGCTGCCCCTGGATGGAGAGCGTGGCGAGCGAGCCGTCCGCGCGGTCCAGGACGATCGGACCGCTGTCCGTGTGCATGCGGACCGCCGTCAGGCCGGGGCCGTTCGACAGGGACCGCTTCACCGGCACGTCCAGCCGGTCGGCCAGCCACATCGCCAGCAGCTCGCAGCTCGGGTTGAACTCCTCGCCCTCCACCTCGACAGCATCCACCTTGCAGGTGACCTGGTCGAGCGCGGCGGCCAGCATCGAGCGCCACGGGGTGATCCGGGTCCAGGAGAGGTCGGTGTCGCCCGGCGTGTAGGCGTCGGCGCGCGCTGACAGCTCGCGCACCGGCTGCTCGGAGGAGTACGTGTCGGTGACCCGCCGCTGGGCGAGCGCCCCGAGCGGGTCCCCGGCCGGGTCGAGCGGCGCGTCCACCGGCCACCAGACGACGACCGGCGCGTCCGGCAGCAGCAGCGGAAGGACGACCGACTGGGCGTGGTCGGCGACGTCGCCGTACAGCCGCAGCACCACCGTCTCGCCGGTGCCCGCGTCCGCGCCCACCCGCACCTCGGCGTCGAGGCGGGACTGGGTGCGGTCACGAGGGCTGCGCGACACCCGCTTGATGACCACCAGCGTGCGCGAGGGGTGCTCGCGCGACGCGTCGTTGGCGGCCTTGAGGGCGTCGTAGGCGTTCTCCTCGTCCGTGACGATGACCAGGGTGAGCACCATGCCGACGGCCGGTGTGCCGATGGCCCGGCGGGCCTTGACCAGGGCCTTGTTGATCTTGCTGGCCGTGGTGTCCGTGAGGTCTGTCTTCATGGCCGGCGCCAGCTCCGTCCCTCTCGTGCGAGCATCTCGTCGGCCTCGACCGGGCCCCAGGTACCGGAGGGGTACTGGGCGGGCTTGCCGTGCGTGTCCCAGTACTCCTCGATCGGGTCGAGGATCTTCCAGGACAGCTCGACCTCCTCCGTGCGCGGGAAGAGGTTCGAGTCGCCGAGCAGGACGTCGAGGATCAGTCGCTCGTACGCCTCGGGCGAGGACTCCGTGAACGACTCGCCGTAGGCGAAGTCCATGGACACGTCCCGGATCTCCATCGAGGTGCCGGGCACCTTGGAGCCGAAGCGGACGGTGACGCCCTCGTCGGGCTGGACGCGGATGACGATCGCGTTGGAGCCGAGCTCCTCGGTGGCCGTCGTGTCGAAGGGGGAGTGCGGGGCCCGCTGGAAGACCACCGCGATCTCGGTGACCCGGCGGCCCAGGCGCTTGCCGGTGCGCAGGTAGAAGGGAACGCCCGCCCAACGGCGGTTGTCGATCTCCACCTTGATGGCCGCGTAGGTGTCGGTCTTGGACTGCGGGTCGATGCCGTCTTCCTGGAGGTAGCCGACGGCCTTCTCGCCGCCCTGCCAGCCCTCCGCGTACTGTCCGCGCACGGTGTCCCGGCCCAGGTCCTTCGGCAGCTTCACCGCGCCGAGCACCTTGGTCTTCTCGGCGGCCAGCGCGTCCGCGTCGAAGGAGGCCGGCTCCTCCATGGCGGTGAGCGCCATGAGCTGGAGCAGGTGGTTCTGGATGACGTCACGGGCGGCGCCGATGCCGTCGTAGTAGCCGGCCCGGCCGCCGATGCCGATGTCCTCGGCCATGGTGATCTGCACGTGGTCCACGAAGGACCGGTTCCAGATCGGCTCGAACATCGTGTTGGCGAAGCGCAGCGCCAGGATGTTCTGGACGGTCTCCTTGCCCAGGTAGTGGTCGATGCGGAAGACCTGGTCCGGGGCGAAGACCTCCTCGACGGTCGCGTTGAGCTCCTCGGCCGACTTGAGGTTGTGGCCGAAGGGCTTCTCGATGACCGCGCGGCGCCAGGAGCCGCTCGACTGGTCGGCCAGCCGGTGCTTCTTCAGCTGCTGGATGACCACGGGGAAGGCGGACGGCGGCACGGACAGGTAGAAGGCGAAGTTGCCGCCGGTGCCCTGGGCCTTGTCCAGTTCGTCGATGGTGTCGCGCAGCCGCTCGAACGAGTCGTCGTCGTCGAAGGTGCCCTGGACGAAGCGCATCCCCTGGATGAGCTGCTGCCAGACCTCCTCGCGGAACGGCGTCCGCGCGTGTTCCTTGACGGCGTCGTGGACGACCTCCGCGAAGTCCTCGTTCTCCCAGTCCCGCCGGGCGAAGCCGACCAGTGAGAAGCCCGGTGGCAGCAGACCCCGGTTCGCGAGGTCGTACACGGCGGGCATGAGCTTCTTTCGTGACAAATCGCCCGTGACGCCGAAGATGACCAGGCCCGACGGCCCCGCGATACGCGGGAGCCGTCGGTCGGCGGGGTCACGCAGCGGGTTGCTGCTCGACAAGGTTTCAGCCCTCCGAGGGGGCGAGGCGCTGAAGCTCCGCCTCGGTCGACTTGAGCAGGTCGTTCCAGGACGCCTCGAACTTCTCGACGCCCTCGTCCTCCAGCAGCTGCACGACCTCGTCGTACGAGATGCCGAGCTTCTCGACGGCGTCGAGGTCGGCACGGGCCTGCTCGTACGTACCGGCGACCGCGTTGCCGCGGATCTGGCCGTGGTCCTCGGTGGCGAACAGGGTCGCCTCCGGCATGGTGTTCACCGTGTTCGGCGCCACCAGCTCGTCGACGTACAGCGTGTCCTTGTACGCCTTGTCCTTGACGCCGGTCGAGGCCCACAGCGGACGCTGCTTGTTCGCGCCCGCGTTCTCCAGCTTCGACCAGCGCTCGCCCGAGAAGACCTCCTCGTACGCCTGGTAGGCGAGGCGTGCGTTGGCCACACCGGCCTTGCCGCGGGCGGCCTTGGCCTCGTCGGTGCCGAGCGCGTCGATGCGCTTGTCGATCTCGGTGTCCACGCGGGACACGAAGAAGGACGCCACGGAGTGGATCTTCGACAGGTCGAGACCGCGCTCCTTGGCCTTCTCCAGGCCGGCCAGGTAGGCGTCCATGACCAGGCGGTAGCGGTCGAGGGAGAAGATCAGCGTGACGTTGACGCTGATGCCGAGGCCGATGACCTCGGTGATCGCCGGGATGCCCGCCTGGGTGGCGGGAATCTTGATGAGGGTGTTGGGGCGGTCGACGAGCCAGGCGAGCTGCTTGGCCTCGGCGACGGTCGCCTTGAGGTTGTGCGCCAGGCGCGGGTCGACCTCGATCGACACCCGGCCGTCCTGGCCGCCCGTCGCGTCGAAGACCGGGCGCAGGATGTCGGCGGCGTCCCGGACGTCCGCCGTCGTGATCATGCGGAGGGCCTCTTCGACGGACACCTTGCGGAACGCCAGGTCCGACAGCTGCTGGTCGTAGCCGTCGCCCTCGGAGATCGCCTTCTGGAAGATCGACGGGTTGGTGGTGACGCCCACGACGTGCTGCTGGTCGATCAGCTCGGCGAGGTTGCCGGACGTGATCCGCTTGCGCGACAGGTCGTCCAGCCAGATCGCCACGCCTTCCTCGGAGAGGCGCTTGAGTGCGTCTGTCATGGAATTACATCTCCTACGTGTCGTATGTGAGCGTCAGCGCTGGGCGGCGGCGAGAGATTCCCGCGCCTTGGCGGCCACGTTCTCGCCAGTGAAGCCGAACTCCTGGAAGAGGAGCTTGCCGTCCGCGGAAGCACCGAAGTGCTCCAGGGAAACGATGCGACCGGCGTCCCCCACGTACTTGTGCCAGGTGAGACCGATCCCCGCCTCGACCGCGACACGGGCCCTCACGGACGGGGGCAGGACGCTGTCCCGGTACCCCTGGTCCTGCTCCTCGAACCACTCCACGCACGGCATGGAGACGACGCGGGTCGGCACCCCGTCGGCCTGGAGCTGCTCACGCGCCTCCACAGCCACATGCACCTCGGAACCGGTGGCGATCAGGATGACCTCCGGCTCACCGCCCTCGGCCTCGAACAGGACGTAACCGCCCTTGACCGCGTCCTCGTTGCCCTCGTACGTCGGCACGCCCTGGCGGGTCAGCGCCAGACCGTGCGGGGCGCCCTTGCCGAACTCCTTCGTCCAGCGCCGCAGGATCTCGCGCCAGGCAGTCGCGGTCTCGTTGGCGTCCGCCGGGCGGACCACGTTCAGACCGGGGATCGCGCGCAGCGAGGCCAGGTGCTCGACCGGCTGGTGCGTCGGACCGTCCTCGCCGAGGCCGATGGAGTCGTGCGTCCACACGTACGTCACCGGCAGGTGCATCAACGCCGAGAGCCGGACGGCGTTGCGCATGTAGTCGGAGAAGACGAGGAACGTACCGCCGTAGATACGGGTGTTGCCGTGCAGCGCGATGCCGTTCATCTCCGCGGCCATCGAGTGCTCGCGGATACCGAAGTGGATCGTGCGGCCGTACGGGTCCGCCTCCGGCAGCGGGTTGTCCGCCGGGAGGAAGGAGCTGTTCTTGTCGATCGTCGTGTTGTTCGAGCCCGCGAGGTCGGCGGAGCCGCCCCACAGCTCGGGGATCACGGCGCCGAGGGACTGGAGGACCTTGCCGGACGCGGCACGGGTCGCCACGCCCTTGCCCGGCTCGAAGACGGGGATCGCCGACTCCCAGTCCTTGGGCAGCTCACCCGCGGCGACACGCTCGAACTCGGCCGTGCGCTCGGGGTTGTTGTTGCGCCACTCCTGGAAGGACTTCTCCCACTCGGCCCGGGCCTGCCGGCCGCGCTCCAGCGCCTGCCGGGTGTGGCCGATGACCTCGTCGGAGACCTCGAAGGACTTCTCCGGGTCGAAGCCCAGCACCCGCTTGGTGGCCGCGACCTCGTCGTCGCCGAGCGCCGAGCCGTGCGCGGCCTCGGTGTTCTGGGCGTTCGGGGCGGGCCAGGCGATGATCGAGCGCATCGCGATGAAGGACGGCTTGTCGGTGACCGCCTTGGCCTGCTGGATCGCCTCGAAGATCGCGACCGGGTCGAGGTCGCCGTTGGCCTGCGGCGCGACACGCTGGACGTGCCAGCCGTACGCCTCGTACCGCTTGGCGGTGTCCTCGGAGACGGCCGTCTCGGTGTCGCCCTCGATCGAGATGTGGTTGTCGTCCCACAACAGGATCAGGTTGCCGAGCTTCTGGTGGCCGGCCATCGAGGACGCCTCGGCGGAGATGCCTTCCTGGAGGCAGCCGTCACCGGCGATGGCGAAGATGAAGTGGTCGAAGGGCGAGGTGCCCTCCGGGGCCTCCGGGTCGAACAGACCGCGCTCGTAGCGGGCGGCCATCGCCATGCCGACCGCGTTGGCGACACCCTGGCCGAGCGGACCGGTGGTGGTCTCGACGCCCTTGGTGTGGCCGTACTCCGGGTGACCCGGGGTCTTCGAGCCCCAGGTGCGGAAGGACTTGAGGTCGTCCAGCTCCAGGCCGAAACCGGCCAGGTACAGCTGGGTGTAAAGGGTCAGGGACGAGTGGCCGGCGGACAGCACGAAGCGGTCGCGCCCGACCCAGTCGGGGTCGGCCGGGTCGTGCCGCATCACCTTCTGGAAGAGGGTGTACGCGGCGGGAGCCAGGCTCATCGCCGTACCGGGATGGCCGTTACCGACCTTCTGTACGGCGTCGGCGGCCAGGACGCGGGCGGTGTCGACGGCCCGCTGGTCCAACTCGGTCCACTCGAGGTCTGTGGTGGTCGGCTTGGTGCTCACCCTGGGTCAGGGCTCCTCTCCACATGTCACGCATGTCGAAATGCCGGTGCACGGGACGCCCGGCCGTTGTCGAGCCTACCCCCGCAAGTACGTGCGTTTTTTCGAGTCATTCCAGACTGCCGGGCCTTATGGGGATCCGCCTCCCGACCGGCCCGGAGCGGCACTTGGCAACTGAATACGCAGCCGCTCGTCCGAGTGCTCAACCGAGTGGGGCCGAGCTCTTCCGGGGGCCTCCTCGGACACGACCGGACCCCCGCGAATGCCGGGGTATGGGCAACGTCTACAGTGGCGTGGTACGCGCGAGCCTTTACCGGGACTTCACACGGGTGAGGCTTGCTGGGATGTCTCTGTAGGGGTGTGCGTGACGGCCGTCGAATCCCGTCCAGCCGGAGTGCTGGGGGAGAGCAAGAGCTCGAGTCACCGGCCGTTCGGGGCCCGTGTCAAGGCATTCGTGGCGCTGACCAAGCCCCGGATCATCGAGCTGCTGCTGATCACCACCGTTCCGGTGATGTTCCTGGCGCAGCAGGGCGTACCGGACCTGAAGCTGGTCCTGCTCACCTGCGTCGGCGGTTACCTGTCCGCGGGCGGCGCCAACGCGCTCAACATGTACATCGACCGCGACATCGACGCGCTCATGGACCGCACCTCGCAGCGTCCACTGGTCACCGGCATGGTGTCGCCGCGCGAGTGCCTGGCCTTCGGCATCACGCTGGCGGTCGTCTCGACGCTGCTGTTCGGTCTCACCGTCAACTGGCTGAGCGCCTGGCTCTCCCTCGGCGCGCTCCTTTTCTACGTCGTCGTCTACACGATGATCCTCAAGCGCCGTACCTCGCAGAACATCGTGTGGGGCGGCATCGCCGGCTGCCTGCCCGTCCTGATCGGCTGGTCGTCGGTCACGAACTCCATGTCGTGGGCGCCGGTCGTCCTCTTCCTCGTCATGTTCTTCTGGACGCCGCCGCACTACTGGCCGCTGTCCATGAAGGTCCGCGAGGACTACGCGCGCGTGGGTGTGCCGATGCTGCCCGTGGTCGCCTCCAACAAGGTGGTCGCCAAGCAGATCGTCATCTACAGCTGGGTGATGGTCGGCGTGTCGCTGCTGCTCACCCCGCTCGGCTACACCGGCTGGTTCTACACGGCGGTCGCACTCCTCGCGGGCGGCTTCTGGCTGTGGGAGGCGCACGGTCTGCACAACCGGGCCAAGGCCGAGGTGACGGGCGTGAAGCTCAAGGAGATGCGGCTGTTCCACTGGTCGATCACCTATGTGTCGATCCTCTTCCTCGCGGTGGCGGTCGACCCCTTCCTGAGGTAAGGGTCACGTCGCCGTCCCCTCTACCCGTCGGTAGCATCCTGGTCATGGCAGACACGCAGCAGGTTGACGCGAAGGCCGAGCGCAAGGTCGCCCGGCTCGCCAGGCAGATCAGCGCCTTCTCCAAGAAGCACGGCGGCGCCGAGGGCCAGCTGGCCAACATCGGTCAGCGCGGCACCCGGATCGTCCTCGTCGGCGAGGACGGCGGTTGGGGCGACCTGGTGGCCCCCTCGCCCGAGATCGCCGAGAAGGCCGTCGAGAAGTCCGGCATCACCGTTCACGAGGAGTTCGACGGCGAGTTCGCCGCGAAGGTGCGGACGGGGCCGTACGAGTGGAGCCGGATGGCGGGCATCCAGGTGGGCGGTCCCTCGAACGGCTGAGATCGCTCGGCGTTTCGCACGGGGTGTGTGACAGCAACACCTGAAGCCCGGTTCACCCGTTAGGACCTGTGAGCAGCGACACGGTCCGACTACGGGGAGCCCGGATGATCGAAACGCCGTCCCTCGTGGACCAGTACTGCCACGGCGTTCTGAGGACGGAGCTGGGTCTCGGCACCTTCGAGGCCCAGCTGGCCCGCACCGAGGGCCCGCCCGCCCCGGGGACCACGCTGTTCGACACCCAGACGGGTTTCGCCGTACGACGCTGGTGCCCGCCCCTGCTCGGCCTGGAACCGCACTGTCCGCCCGCCCGCTATCTGGCCAGGCGCCGTGAGCTGGGCGTACTGGAGGCGGGGCGCAGGCTGTTGCGCGGCAGCGGGATCACGACCTATCTGGTCGACACGGGACTGCCCGGCGACCTCACCGGGCCCACCGAGCTGGCCTCCGCCGCGGCCGCCGAGGCCCGCGAGATCGTGCGCCTGGAACTCCTCGCCGAACAGGTCGCCGACACCTCCGGCACGGTCGAGTCATTCCTCGCCAACCTCGCGGAGTCGGTGCACGGAGCCGCCGCGAACGCGGTCGCCTTCACGTCGGTGGCGGGCGTACGGCACGGACTCGCGCTCGCGCCCGAACCGCCGGGGCCGGGAGAGGTGCGGGGCGCGGCGGGCCGGTGGCTGGCGGGCCGCCGGGTGGGCGGCGAGCTGTCGGACCCGGTTCTCCTACGACACCTGCTGTGGATCGCGGCCGCCTCGGGCCTGCCCCTCCAGCTGCACGCCGGGCTCGGCGAGCCGGGCCTGCGCATCGACCGCACCGACCCCGTCCTGCTCACCGACTTCGTCCGGGCCACCGCGGGACTCGGCACCGACCTCGTCCTGCTGCACAGCTACCCCTACCACCGGCACGCCGCCCATCTCGCGGGCGTCTTCCCGCACGTCTACGCCGATTCCGGCGCCGCCCTCGTCCGCACCGGCGCCCGCGCGGCGACCGTCCTCGCGGAGATCCTGGAACTGGCCCCCTTCGGCAAGATCGTCTTCTCCAGCGGTGCCCACAGCCTTCCCGAACTGCATGTGGTGGGCGCCCGGCTGTTCCGCGAGGCGCTGACCCGGGTGCTGGGCGGCTGGGTCACCGAGGGGGCCTGGTCGCTGGCGGACGCGCAGCGGGTCGCGGGACTGATCGCGGCGGGGAACGCGCGCCGGGTGTACGGGCTGGAGTGAGGTGTACCGGATGTCCGGCCCGGGGCGCCCATGGAGGTCGTGGAGGACAGCAGGGGGCGCCGCCACGGCGATCCCGGACCCGCTGTCGGGAACAGGGCGGCGCGAAGCCGGAGTTACCTGGGTCCGGCGACCGACGAGCCGGTGGCGGCGTACGGCTGAGCGGGCACCTCGGGCACCTCGCCCTCGGACCGCTCCCGCAGGGCCAGCAGGACGCGCAGGACCCCGATCCACACCAGGGCCGAGCCGAGCATGTGCAGGCCGACCAGGAACTCGGGCAGGTCGGTGAAGTACTGGACGTAGCCGATGACGCCCTGGGAGAGGAGGACCAGGAAGAGGTCGCGGGTGCGGTGCAGGGGGCCCTTGGGGGCGTCGACCGCCTTGAGGATGAACCACAGGGCGAAGGTCAGCGACACCACGATCCAGGCCAGGACCGCGTGCACCTTGCTCACGGTCTCCCAGTCCAGCGGCATCCGCTCGACCTCGCTGGAGTCTCCGGCGTGCGGCCCTGCGCCGGTCACCACCGTGCCGACGAGGATCAGCAGTGCGGCGGCCGCGACCATGAACCACACCAGCTGCTGCACCGGCTTGCCGACCAGCGGGCGGGGTGCCGCGTCGCCCTCGCGGGTGCGCTGCCACATCACCGCGGCGACGGTGATCAGGGCCGTCGTCGCCACGAAGTGGGCCGCCACGGTGTACGGGTTCAGCCCCACGAGGACGACGATGCCACCGAGGATCGCGTTGCTCATCACGATCCAGAACTGCGCCCAGCCCAGCCGGGTCAGGCTGCGCCGGTACGGCTTCTCGGAGCGCGCGGCGATGATGGCCCAGCCGACGGCGGCGCACAGCACGTACGTGAGCATCCGGTTGCCGAACTCGATGGCACCGTGGAAGCCCATCGCGCTGGTCGCCGTCAGCGAGTCGTCCGTGCACTTGGGCCAGGTCGGGCACCCGAGTCCCGACCCGGTCAGCCGCACCGCCCCGCCGGTGACCACGATGACCACCGCCATGACGAGAGCGGACAGAGCCGCCCGCTGAACCGTCCGGGGTGTCGGGGTCCAGCGTGCGGCGATGAAGGCGAGCGGGTTGCGGACGGCCGCTAGGGCGTCGGCGCGGGTCAGGTTCGGCACGCGTTCCATCGTAGGGGGCCGCTTGTGCACGCGTTCACGAGGGCCCCTACTCCCAGCGGAAGAACTTCCCGGCCAACGCCAGCCCCACGACCCCCCACACCGTCAGGATCCCCAGATCGCCCCACGGCATCCCGGCCCCGTGCTGCAGCACATCCCGCAGCCCGTCCGACAGGGCCGTGACCGGGAGCAGGCTCAGGATGTCCTGCGTGCTCTGGGAGAACTTGTCCAGGGGGACGATGATTCCGCCGCTGACCAGCAGGAGCAGGAAGACCAGGTTGGCCGCGGCCAGGGTGGCCTCCGCCTTCAGGGTGCCGGCCATGAGGAGGCCGAGGCCCGAGAAGGCCGCCGTCCCGAGGAGCAGGAGCAGGAGTACGGCGAAGGGGTTGCCGTGCGGGGACCAGCCCAGCGCGAAGGCGATCACCGTCAGGAGGATCACCTGGAGGATCTCCGTCACCAGGACCGACGCCGTCTTCGCCGTCATCAGGCCCCAGCGGGGGAGCGGGGAGGAGGCGAGGCGCTTCAGGACGCCGTAGCGGCGTTCGAAGCCGGTCGCGATCGCCTGGCCCGTGAAGGCCGTCGACATGACCGCGAGGGCCAGGACGCCCGGGGTGAGGAAGTCCACCGCCTTGCCCTCGCCGGTGTCGATGATGTCCACCGAGCTGAACAGCACCAGCACGAGGGTGGGGATCACCACCGTAAGCAGCAGCTGCTCACCGTTGCGCAGCAGCATCTTGGTCTCCAGCACCGCCTGGGTCGCGATCATGCGTCCCAGGGGCGCCGCGCCCGGCTTCGGGGTGTACGTACCGGTGGCGGTCACGCGCGCAGCTCCTTGCCCGTGAGCTCGAGAAAGACGTCTTCCAGGGTGTGCCGTTCCACCGAGATCTTCTCCGGCATCACGCCGTGCTGCGCGCACCAGGACGTCACCGTCGCCAGCAGTTGCGGGTTGACCTTGCCGACCACCCGGTAGGAGCCGGGAGTCAGCTCGGCGGCCGTGCAGTCGGCGGGGAGGGCCTTCAGGAGGGACCCCACGTCGAGCCCGGGGCGCCCCGTGAAACGCAGGGTGTTCTCCGCGCCGCCCCGGCACAGCTCCTCGGGGGTGCCCTGGGCGATGACCCGGCCGCCGTCGATGATCGCCACGTCGTCGGCGAGCTGCTCGGCCTCGTCCATGTAGTGCGTGGTGAGGACGACCGAGACACCGTCCGCGCGCAGGTCGCGGACCAGGTCCCAGGTCGCCCGGCGGGCCTGCGGGTCGAGACCGGCGGTCGGCTCGTCCAGGAACACCAGCTCCGGGCGGCCCACGACCGCCATGGCGAGCGCCAGGCGCTGCTGCTGACCGCCCGACAGCCTGCGGTACGTCGTCCGGCCGCAGCTCTCCAGGCCCAGGCGCTCGATCAGGGCGTCCACGTCGAGCGGGTGCGCGTGCAGTTTCGCCATGTGCCGCAGCATCTCGTCGGCCCGGGCGCCCGAGTACACACCCCCGGACTGGAGCATCACGCCGATCCTCGGGTGCAGCTCACGGGCCTGTCGCACCGGGTCGAGGCCCAGGACCCGTACCGTGCCGGAGTCCGGCCTGCGGTAGCCCTCGCAGGTCTCCACCGTCGTCGTCTTGCCGGCGCCGTTGGGCCCGAGTACGGCGGTCACGCCCGCCCCGGTCACCAGGTCGAGGCCGTCCACGGCGGTCTTCGTGCCGTACCGCTTCACCAGGGCGTGGACCTGGACCACGGGCTCACTTCGCATGGGCCCGAGTCTAGGTTCGCCGCCCGCGCCGCAGACGGGCGGGTGCAGGATCTCCACCCAGCGCGCTCCGCGGGGTGTCGTCCCGCGACCGGTGCAGCGCCAGCCACCGCTGCGCGTACCGCACGGCGTCCGCCACCGGGAACAGCCGTGCGTCGGCCGCGCCCACCTTTCCCCGTACGACGAGACCGCTGTCCCGCTCGAAGTCGTACCCCAGTTCGTCGAAGCGGTCCGAGGTGATCGAGACCTCCGTGACCACCTCCCAGCCGTCCGGTCCCGGGCGGCCGACCCTCACCAGCGGGGTCGGAATGCGGTACTCGGCGAGATGGAAGCTCGTGCAGGTGTCGTACCCCGCGCCGAGAAGCAGCACGCGCGCGTGGAGGGCCTCCAGGCGGGCCAGGGGGCTCCGCTCACCCAGCCGGCAGTCGAGCGCGTGTCCGTTCAGGACATCACCTGCGCGTGGGCCTATCGCCGCGAAGGACGTCTGCGGGTGCACGCTGCGCAGGGCGCCGGGCCAGGTGCGTACGGTCTCCGGGATCACGCCGACCCCGCGTGAGGGCGTGACGAGCGGGTCGTAGGCGGGCATGGTCGCCCGGATCGTGTCCCACCACTGCTCGGGCACCGGGGGGTTGCTCCACACCGCCGGGTCCGAGAGGTCGCCGGTCTGGGTGGGGACCACCAGGGTGCCGTCCGGGCCGAGGGCGTCCAGGAGTCCCTGGACCACCGCGACCGGGCCTCCGCACACCCAGCCGAGGGAGCTGAGCGAGGAGTGCACGAGCAGGATCTCGCCCCTTCTGACGCCCAGTTCGCGCAATTGCCCGGCGAGGGTGTCGCGAGTGACAAGTGGGCCGGTGGGAGGTGGTGTCGGCATGGTTCGCGAGTGTCCCCGACAGGGCTGCCCAATGCCACCGGTTTGATCGATCAAAGATCGTTTGCCCAGGTCAGGTTAGGACGACCTAAGTGATGCAGGGCACCGTCCCCCGGAGCGGGCACGGCTTGCCCGGTCCTGAGGAATTACGCAACAATGGCGTTGTGAAAAACGTCGGCGAGGTTCGGGAGACCCCCACGGGGGCCCCTCAGGAGGAGCTCGCGACCGGTGAGCGGTCCACCCGCAACCGCGTCGCGCGATCCATCCTGGACCACGGACCGTCGACCGTCACCGAGCTGGCCGGACGGCTGGGGCTCACCCCCGCGGCCGTACGACGCCATCTGGACGCGCTGGTGGCCGACGACGTCGTGGAGGCGCGGGAGCAGCGGGTGTACGGCGCGCGGACGCGCGGCCGTCCCGCCAAGGTCTTCGCGCTCACCGACTGCGGCCGGGACGCCTTCGACCAGTCCTACGACAAGCTCGCCGCGGACGCCCTGCGCTGGATACAGGAGCGCTTCGGCGGGGACGAGGCGGTCGTCGCCTTCGCACGCGCGAGGATCGCCGCACAGGCCGAGGGATACCGCCAGGCCGTGGAGGCCGCCGCCCCCGAGGAGCGCACCGAAGCCCTGGCCAAGGCCCTGAGCGCGGACGGGTACGCTGCTACGGCGCGCAGCGCACCGGTCGGCGAGCAGCTCTGCCAGCACCACTGCCCGGTCGCCCATGTAGCGGAGAAGTTCCCCCAGCTGTGCGAGGCGGAGACCGAGATCTTCTCCCAGCTGCTCGGAACGCACGTCCAGCGACTGGCGACGATCGCGCACGGCGACGGCGTCTGCACGACGTTCATCCCCAAGATTTCCCACACCACTGATATCGCATCTGCAAGCACGGCCGGGAGGAACCCCGCATGACTCTCCCCACGGAGACTGCCCACCCCGAACTCGAGGGCCTGGGTAAGTACGAATACGGCTGGGCCGACTCCGACACGGCCGGCGCCTCTGCGAAGCGCGGCATCAACGAGGACGTCGTCCGCGACATCTCCGCGAAGAAGAGCGAGCCGGAGTGGATGACCAAGCTCCGCCTCAAGGGGTTGCGCCTCTTCGACAAGAAGCCCATGCCGAACTGGGGCTCGGACCTCTCCGGCATCGACTTCGACAACATCAAGTACTTCGTGCGGTCCACGGAGAAGCAGGCGGAGTCCTGGGAGGACCTGCCCGAGGACATCAAGAACACGTACGACAAGCTCGGCATCCCCGAGGCGGAGAAGCAGCGCCTCGTCGCCGGTGTCGCGGCCCAGTACGAGTCCGAGGTCGTCTACCACCAGATCCGTGAGGACCTGGAGGAGCAGGGCGTCATCTTCCTGGACACCGACACCGCTCTCAAGGAGCACCCGGAGCTCTTCAAGGAGTACTTCGGCACCGTCATCCCGGTCGGCGACAACAAGTTCGCGTCGCTGAACACCGCGGTGTGGTCCGGCGGTTCCTTCATCTACGTGCCGAAGGGCGTGCACGTCGAGATCCCGCTCCAGGCCTACTTCCGGATCAACACCGAGAACATGGGCCAGTTCGAGCGGACGCTGATCATCGTCGACGAGGACGCGTACGTCCACTACGTCGAGGGCTGTACGGCGCCGATCTACAAGTCGGACTCCCTGCACTCCGCGGTCGTCGAGATCATCGTGAAGAAGGGCGCCCGCTGCCGTTACACGACCATCCAGAACTGGTCGAACAACGTCTACAACCTGGTCACCAAGCGCGCCGTGGCGTACGAGGGCGCGACCATGGAGTGGATCGACGGCAACATCGGCTCCAAGGTGACGATGAAGTACCCGGCCGTCTACCTGATGGGCGAGCACGCCAAGGGCGAGACCCTGTCCATCGCCTTCGCGGGCGAGGGCCAGCACCAGGACGCCGGCTCCAAGATGGTCCACATGGCGCCGAACACCTCCTCCAACATCGTCTCCAAGTCGGTGGCGCGCGGTGGCGGTCGTACGTCCTACCGCGGTCTCGTCGAGATCGGCGAGGGCGCCCACGGCTCCAAGTCGAACGTGCTGTGCGACGCGCTGCTCGTCGACACCATCTCCCGCTCCGACACGTACCCCTACGTGGACGTCCGCGAGGACGACGTGTCCATGGGCCACGAGGCGACCGTCTCCAAGGTCTCCGAGGACCAGCTCTTCTACCTGATGAGCCGTGGCCTCTCCGAGTTCGAGGCGATGGCGATGATCGTGCGCGGCTTCGTCGAGCCGATCGCGAAGGAGCTGCCCATGGAGTACGCCCTCGAGCTCAACCGGCTGATCGAGCTGCAGATGGAAGGCGCGGTCGGTTAAGACCGCCTTCCGAGAAGCAGCTAGCGAACCTGACGTAGGAAGAGAGCAGACCGACAGCCATGGCTGAGGCTCAGAACATCCCGGTGGGCAGCACCACCGCCGGCCAGATCGCGGTGGCCGCCGAGTCGACCGTCGCCACGCGCATGAGCGCGCCGCCGTCCTTCGACGTCGCGGACTTCCCGGTCCCGCACGGCCGTGAGGAGGAGTGGCGGTTCACCCCGTTGGAGCGCCTGCGCGGGCTGCACGACGGCACCGCGGTCGCCACCGGCGACGGCGTGAAGGTGGACGTGCAGGCCCCCGAGGGCGTCACCGTCGAGACCGTCGGCCGCGACGACGCCCGGCTCGGCAGGGCGGGCATCCCGGTGGACCGCATCGCCGCCCAGGCGTACTCGGCGTTCGAGAAGGCCGGCGTGATCACCGTCCCCAAGGAGACGGTCCTCACCGAGCCGATCCGGATCGCCGTGCACGGCGAGGGCGGCACCCGCTTCGGCCAGCAGGTGATCGAGCTGGGCGCCTTCGCCGAGGCCGTCGTCGTCATCGACCACACCGGTGACGCGGTGCTCGCGTCCAACGTCGACTACATCCTGGGCGACGGCGCCAAGCTGACCGTCGTCTCCGTCCAGGACTGGGACGACAAGGCCGTGCACGTGGCCCAGCACAACGCGCTGATCGGCCGGGACGCCACCTTCAAGTCGTTCGTGGTCACCTTCGGCGGCGACCTCGTCCGGCTGCACCCGCGCGTCGCCTACGCCGGCACCGGCGGCGAGGCCGAGCTGTTCGGCCTGTACTTCACCGACGCCGGCCAGCACCAGGAGCACCGCCTCCTCGTCGACCACAACACCCCGCACTGCAAGTCGAACGTCGCCTACAAGGGCGCGCTCCAGGGCGAGGGCGCCCACGCGGTGTGGATCGGTGACGTGCTCATCGAGGCCAAGGCCGAGGGCACCGACACCTACGAGATGAACCGCAACCTCGTCCTCACGGACGGCGCGCGGGTCGACTCGGTGCCGAACCTGGAGATCGAGACCGGCGAGATCGTCGGAGCGGGTCACGCCTCGGCGACCGGCCGCTTCGACGACGAGCAGCTCTTCTACCTGATGGCCCGCGGCATCCCGGCCGACGAGGCCCGGCGCCTGGTCGTGCGCGGGTTCTTCGCCGAGCTGGTCCAGCAGATCGGTGTCGACGACATCGAGGAACGCCTTCTCGTGAAGATCGACGAGGAGCTGGAGGCCACCGTCTGATGGCAGCCTTCGTACGCGCCTGCGGATTGAGCGAGCTGGAGGAGGACACCCCCAAGCGGGTGGAACTCGACGGCACGCCGGTCTCGGTCGTCCGTACCGAGGGGGAGGTGTTCGCCATCCACGACATCTGCTCCCACGCCAACGTCTCGCTCTCCGAGGGCGAGGTGGAGGACTGCCAGATCGAGTGCTGGCTGCACGGCTCCAGCTTCGACCTGCGCACCGGCAAACCGTCCGGCCTTCCCGCGACGCGCCCCGTCCCCGTATACCCCGTAAAGATCGAAGGGGACGACGTGCTCGTCTCCCTCACCCAGGAGTCCTGAGCCCCCATGGCAACGCTTGAAATCCGAGACCTGCACGTCACCGTCGAGGCCGACAACGCCACGAAGGAGATCCTCAAGGGTGTCGACCTGACCGTGAAGCAGGGCGAGACGCACGCCATCATGGGCCCCAACGGCTCCGGCAAGTCGACGCTCGCCTACTCCCTCGCGGGTCACCCGAAGTACACGATCACCGGCGGCACCGTCACCCTCGACGGCGAGGACGTCCTGGAGATGGCGGTCGACGAGCGCGCCCGCGCCGGCCTGTTCCTCGCGATGCAGTACCCGGTCGAGGTCCCGGGTGTCTCCGTGTCGAACTTCCTCCGCACCTCCGCCACCGCCGTCCGCGGCGAGGCCCCCAAGCTGCGCACCTGGGTCAAGGAGGTCAGGGAGGCCATGGAGCGCCTCAACATGGACCCCTCCTTCGCCGAGCGCAACGTCAACGAGGGCTTCTCCGGCGGTGAGAAGAAGCGCCACGAGATCCTCCAGCTCGAACTGCTCAAGCCGAAGGTCGCGATCCTCGACGAGACCGACTCCGGCCTCGACGTCGACGCCCTTCGGGTCGTCTCCGAGGGCGTCAACCGCGTCCGCGAGACCGGCGAGGTCGGCACCCTGCTGATCACCCACTACACGCGCATCCTGCGCTACATCAAGCCCGACTTCGTCCACGTCTTCTCCGGCGGCCGGATCGTCGAGTCCGGCGGCGCCGAGCTCGCCGACAAGCTGGAGAACGAGGGCTACGAGGCATACACGAAGGGTGGCTCCGCGGCCGGAGGCCACTCAAAGGAGGAAGTCGCGTGACACAGCTGCCGGGCCTCCTGGACACAGAGGCGATCCGCAAGGACTTCCCCATCCTGGACCGTCAGGTCCACGACGGCCGGAAGCTCGTGTACCTGGACAACGCGGCGACCTCGCAGAAGCCGCGCCAGGTACTGGACGCCCTGAACGAGTACTACGAGCGCTACAACGCCAACGTTCACCGCGGTGTGCATGTGCTCGCCGAGGAGGCCACGGCGCTGTACGAGGGCGCGCGCGACAAGGTCGCCGCGTTCATCAACGCGCCCTCGCGCGACGAGGTGATCTTCACCAAGAACGCCTCCGAGTCGCTCAACCTCGTGGCGAACATGCTGGGCTGGGCCGACGAGCCCTACCGCGTGGACCACGAGACCGAGATCGTCATCACGGAGATGGAGCACCACTCCAACATCGTGCCGTGGCAGCTGCTGGCGCAGCGCACGGGCGCGAAGCTGAAGTGGTTCGGCCTGACCGACGACGGCCGGCTCGACCTCTCCAACATCGACGAGATCATCACCGAGAAGACGAAGATCGTTTCCTTCGTGCTGGTCTCCAACATCCTGGGCACGGTCAACCCGGTCGAGGCGATAGTCCGCCGCGCGCAGGAGGTCGGCGCTCTGGTCTGCATCGACGCCTCGCAGGCCGCGCCGCACATGCCGCTGGACGTACAGGCACTCCAGGCCGACTTCGTGGCCTTCACCGGCCACAAGATGTGCGGCCCGACCGGCATCGGCGTGCTCTGGGGCCGCCAGGAGCTGCTGGAGGACCTGCCGCCGTTCCTCGGCGGCGGCGAGATGATCGAGACCGTGTCGATGCACTCGTCGACGTACGCCCCGGCGCCGCACAAGTTCGAGGCGGGCACTCCTCCGATCGCCCAGGCGGTCGGTCTGGGGGCCGCGATCGACTATCTGAACTCGATCGGCATGGACAAGATCCTCGCCCATGAGCACGCGATCACCGAGTACGCGGTGAAGCGCCTCGCGGAGGTCCCGGACCTCCGGATCATCGGCCCGGCCACGGCCGAGGACCGTGGCGCGGCGATCTCCTTCACGCTCGGCGACATCCACCCGCACGATGTGGGCCAGGTCCTCGACGAGCAGGGCATCGCGGTCAGGGTCGGCCACCACTGCGCTCGGCCGGTCTGCCTGCGGTACGGAATTCCCGCGACCACGCGAGCGTCGTTCTATCTGTACTCCACTCCGGCCGAGATCGACGCACTGGTCGACGGCCTGGAGCACGTACGGAACTTCTTCGGCTGACGGGAACGGGCTATCGCATGAAGCTGGACTCGATGTACCAGGAAGTCATCCTGGACCACTACAAGCACCCGCACGGGCGTGGTCTCAGGGATGGCGACGCCGAGGTGCACCACGTGAACCCGACGTGCGGCGACGAGATCACCCTCCGTGTGAAGTACGACGGCACGACGATCGAGGACGTCTCCTACGAGGGTCAGGGCTGCTCGATCAGCCAGGCCAGCGCGTCCGTCCTGAACGATCTGCTGGTCGGCAAGGACCTGGCGGACGCGCAGCGGATCCAGGAGACCTTCCTGGAGCTGATGCAGTCCAAGGGCAGGATCGAGCCCGACGACGCGATGGAGGAGGTGCTGGAGGACGCGGTCGCGTTCGCCGGTGTCTCCAAGTACCCGGCCCGGGTCAAGTGCGCCCTCCTCAGCTGGATGGCATGGAAGGACGCGACGGCCCAGGCGCTGGACGCCGGAGCCGACGCCGAAAGGAAGACGGCATGAGCGAGACCGTTGAGATGAAGCCGGCCTCGGAGGAAGAGATCCGCGAGGCGTTGTACGACGTCGTCGACCCCGAACTGGGTATCGATGTCGTCAACCTCGGCCTGATCTACGGCATCCACATCGACGACGCGAACATCGCGACCCTCGACATGACCCTGACCTCGGCGGCCTGCCCGCTGACGGACGTCATCGAGGACCAGGCCAAGTCCGCCACGGACGGCCTCGTCAACGAACTCCGCATCAACTGGGTGTGGATGCCGCCGTGGGGCCCGGACAAGATCACGGACGACGGACGCGAGCAGCTTCGGGCGCTCGGGTTCAACGTCTGACAGACGCGTCCACGTGAAAGCGGCGGCACCTTCCGGGTGCCGCCGCTTCCGTGTGCCCGGACCCGGATCAGGCCAGGCCGCCCACGAGCTGGAACGACGAGTCCGACAGGTACTGCGAGCTGTACTCGAAGCGTTCCAGACGGACCACGAAGTTCTCGTGGCGGAGGAAGTAGCCGGGATAGTTCACCGACTCCAGCATCGTCGCGCCGGTGTAGGCGGCGTCCCGGGGACAGAACGTGGCGTCCTGCTCGAACAGGGACGAGCCGTCGTCACCATCGGCCCGCAGGACGAAGTTGCGGTGGCGCAGGTACTTGCCGTCGTGGGTGACGAAGGAGTAGCAGGAGGCGTTGGCCAGGCCCTTGACCTGCTTGAAGGTGGAGTCCTCGCGGGATTCCGAGCCGCGGACCGGGTCCAGTCCCACATAGCCGTCGTCCACGTGCCAGTAGCGGTCGGGGTAGTTGACCGAGCGGATCGAACGGTAGGTCACCGAGGGCTTCGGCTTCGACGAACTGCCCTTGGACGCCGTGGACTTGGGCGGCTTCGGAGTGGCCGTGACGGTGACGGTCGGTTCGGCGCCCTGCTGCCGGGGGCCCTTGGGGGTGGGGGACACCGACGAGAGCCCGCTGTCGCCCTGCGGGGCGAGGGTCGTCGCGGGCTGCGAGGAGAAGGAGATCAGACCCGACCCCTCGTCCCGTGCGGTCTTCGACGGTGCGTCAACCGCGTTGTCGGTAGCGGCTATTGCCGCCACACAGGCGACGATCGTGACCACCGCAAGCGCCCCGGCGAGATAGAGCCGTCTGGTGCCGGGCGTGCGGGAGGTGTCCAGTGTCCAGCCGTTCTCCCAGGGGCGGTCCTGGGGCGGCCGGGACTTGTCTTCGGGCATGCGCTGTTCCTCCGGCGCGGCGCGGAGCGACGTGCCGCTGCTGTGGTGGCGCGGTATGTGAATGGTGAAACACGAGTGGTTCCGGGTGAACACTAGTGGTAACCGGCGGTCCCGAGCAGCCCTTTGAACCGGCCGGTTTCCACATTCCCCTCTCGGCGGGCTCAAAGACACGGCGCGCCGGGCGAGATGGCGTGGCGGTGTGGTCACCTCTGCACCCCCTTGTCCCGTAGGGCCCGTCTTGGTCCTCGGCTGCCCCCGCCCGGGCAGCACGCCGCGCCGCTCCTGCCGCACTGAACTCGGCCTGGACCTCGACCCCGAACCCCGACTGCGGGAACTCCATGCCTGCGAGGCCGTACCGGGCCATTCGGGCGAGCCGTTATGTACGCTCGTACACATGGGATACCTGCTGCTCGCCGGAGCCATCGCCGCCGAGGTCGGAGCGACCACGGCCATGAAGTACACCGAGGGCTTCAGCCGGCTCGGGCCCTCGCTGCTGACCGTGCTCGGATACGTCCTCTCCTTCGCGTTGCTCGCCCAGACCCTCAAGACGGTGTCGGTCGGCACCGCCTACGCGATCTGGGCCGGGGTGGGCACCGCCGCCATCGTCACGATCGGGATGGTCTTCCTCGGGGAGGGGATGACGGCCACCAAGGCCGCCGGGATCGCGCTGATCATCCTGGGCGTCGTGGTCCTGAACCTGGGCGGGGCGCACTGATGGCCCGCAGGCACGACCCCGAGCGCAGGCAGCGGATCATCGACGCGGCCATCCGGGTCGTGGGGAAGAAGGGGCTGGCGGGACTCAGTCACCGCAGCGCCGCCGCCGAGGCCGACGTACCGCTCGGTTCGACGACGTACCACTTCAAGAGCCTCGACGAACTGATGGTCGCCGCCTTGCGCCAGGCCAGCGAGGGCTTCGCCAAGGCGGTCGCCGCGCACGGCGCCCTGGACGATCCCGGCGGCGACCTGGCCGCCGGCCTCGCCCGCGTCCTCGGCGACTGGCTCGGCGGCGACCGCACCGGCGTCGAGCTGGAGTACGAGCTCTACCTCGCCGCCCTGCGCCGCCCCGCCCTGCGCCCCGTCGCCGCCGAATGGGCCGACGACCTCGCCCAACGCCTCACCCACCACACGGACCCGGTCACCGCGCGGGCGCTGGTCGCGCTGATGGACGGGATCTGTCTCCAGGTGCTGCTGACGGGGATGGCGTACGACGAGGAGTACGCGCGGGAGGTGCTCGCGCGGGTGATCCCGAAGGGGACCCGGGGGAGGCGCTGAGGTTCTGGCACCGACCGTGAACTCTGCGCCGCCCACCCGGGAACAGGGGGTGTCACGCACACACCGACGAACCAGGGGGGAGCCTTGTGAGTGGACCACCGCCGTCCACGGCACGGACGCAGGACGACGCGGAGGTGGTAGCCCGGTCGCTGGAGCACCCGGAGCTGTTCGCCCGGCTCTACGACCGCTACGCGCCGGACATCCACCGGTACGCCGCCCGCCGCCTCGGCGACGGCGCGGCCGACGACAGCACGTCGGACACCTTCCTCGTCGCCTTCCGGATCCGCTCCCGCTACGTCCTCAGCGCCGAGGTCATGCCCTCCAAGGGGCTGGCCTCGCTCTACCGCGCGCTCGCCGCCCTGCCGGGCGGGTCGGTCGTGGGCCACCTCGTCGAGACCGCTTCCGGACGCCGGGCCATCGCACTCGAGTACCACACGCGAGACCCCTGTCCGGGGACCGAGGAGACGCTGCGGGACCAGTGGCCGCTCGACCCGCAGACGTACCGCGTGCTCGGTATGCGCATGCTGGTCGGCGAGAAGGTCGTCGGGGGCAACTCCCTCGTCGCCACGGCCGTCGTCGACAAGGCCGGTGAACGCGGCTGACCCCACGGACCGGGCGGCCCGCACCACGGGGGAGTGCGGGCCGCCCACCACCCGAGACGCCCTGTGCACGGGTTCGCGTCGCGTGCCCCGTGCCGGTTAGGTTTCCCTCATGACCGACACGACTGCTTCGCGCACCACCGGCGCCATCGCCGCAGGCCTTGCCACCGTCGCCGCCGACGGCACCGTTCTCGACACCTGGTTCCCCGCCCCCGAGCTCTCCGCCGAACCCGGCCCGGCCGGCACCGAGCGGCTCTCCGCCGACCGGGCCGTGGAGCTGCTCGGCGACGGCGCCGCCAAGGCGATCGGCCCGGACGCCCGCCGTGGCGTCGAGGTGATCGCGGTCCGCACGGTCATCGCCTCCCTCGACGACAAGCCGCTCGACACGCACGACGCCTACCTGCGGCTGCACCTGCTCTCGCACCGTCTGGTCCAGCCGCACGGCCAGAGCCTCGACGGCATCTTCGGCCTCCTGCCCAACGTGGCCTGGACCTCGCTCGGCCCGGTCGCCGTCGACGAGATCGAGAAGGTGCGCCTCAACGCCCGCGCCGAGGGCCTGCACCTCGCCGTGACGAGCGTCGACAAGTTCCCGCGCATGACGGACTACGTGGCCCCCAAGGGCGTCCGCATCGCCGACGCCGACCGGGTCCGGCTCGGTGCGCATCTCGCCGCGGGCACCACCGTGATGCACGAGGGCTTCGTCAACTTCAACGCGGGCACCCTCGGCACCTCGATGGTCGAGGGCCGCATCTCCGCCGGTGTCGTGGTCGGCGACGGCTCGGACATCGGTGGCGGCGCCTCCACCATGGGCACGCTCTCCGGCGGCGGCAACGTCCGCATCACCATCGGCGAGCGCTGCCTGATCGGCGCCGAGGCGGGCGTCGGCATCGCGCTCGGCGACGAGTGCGTCGTCGAGGCCGGTCTCTACGTCACCGCGGGCACCCGGGTCACCATGCCCGACGGCCAGATCGTCAAGGCCCGCGAACTGAGCGGCGCGTCCAACATCCTCTTCCGCCGCAACTCGGTCACCGGAACGGTCGAGGCCCGCCCGAACAACGCGGTCTGGGGCGGCCTCAACGACGTCCTGCACAGCCACAACTGACCCGCGAAGATCACTTACGGGTACATCGGCGACGGGTACTCCTGGAACCGACCCGCGCTACCGGGAGTCGCCGCGGAGGACGCATGTCCTTCGCGGCGATTTATTCCGTGGGGACGGCATAGCGGCGGCCACCCGTACGTGTCACAAGGGTCGGAGGGGCGGCGCACACCCCGGCGGCAGCGGGGTTCGCCGACCGGGTGCTCGCCGTCGGGGTCGCTCACCGCCGACGGCCGGTACGTCTGGGAGGGCAGCCCCATGGAGCCCGGCTACCTGTCGTGGTTCGTGGACGCGGGGAAGTCGCCGGACGGCAGGCTCGTCGCCGGTGACTTCGCGGGCAAGAAGCGGAAGACCTCCTCCTGGATCGTCGACGCCGCGACCCGTGAGAAGACCGACGTGCGCGGGCAGTAACTGCTCGCCCGGGTGGGCGACAAGCAACTCATCGCCCGGGACATCGGCAAGAACGGCAAGAACGAGTTCCATCAGCGGCTGGTCCTGGTTCCGGCCGGGGAACGACGGGGACGCCGGGCGGTGGGAGCCGCTGTTCGCCCAGCCCTGATCAGGCGGCCACGAGTCGTTCGTACTCCGCCAGCAGCCCCTCGGCCGCTTCCCGGCCGGCCGGCCGCAGTGGGGCGCGGACCGGGCCCGCGGGCAGACCGAGCGCGTGGAGGAGGGCCTTGGCGGTGACCGTGCCGGGCAGGCCCGCCGCCATCATCGCCTCGATCAGCGGCGTGGCCCGTTGTTGGAGGCGGGCGGACACGAGGGTGTCGCCCGCCTCGAACGTGTCGAGGATCGCCCGGAGTTGAGCGGGGACCACGTTGGCCACCGTGCTGACGTACCCCGATCCGCCGACCGCGTACAGGGCGAGGATGTGTTCGTCGCAGCCCGCGTAGTACGCCAACTCCGTGCGGTTCAGGACCTTCTGGGCGCCGAGAAGGTCGTAGGAGCAGTCCTTGACCGCGACGATCCGGGGGTGCTCGGCGAGCCGGATCATCGTCTCCGGTTCGATGCGGGTGCCGGTGCGGCCCGGGATGTCGTAGAGCATGACGGGCAGTCCCGAGGCGTCCGCGATCTCGCGGAAGTGCGCCTCCAGCGCGTCCTGCGGCGGCCTGCTGTAGTACGGGCTGACCACCAACACCCCGTCCGCGCCCGCCTTTTCGGCGGCGAGGGCCAGCTCCACGGTGTGCCTGGTGTCGAAGGTGCCCACCCCCGCCACGACCGACGCCCGCTCGCCCACCGCCTCCCGTACCGCCATGACGAGCGCCGCCTTCTCGGTGTCCGTCGTGGTCGGCGACTCGCCCGTGGTGCCCGACAGGACGAGCCCGTCGCAGCCCTCCCTCACCAGGTGGTCGGCGAGCGTCTGCGCGCCGTCGAGATCGAGGGCACCGGCCTCGTCGAAGGGTGTGACCATGGCGCAGAGGGCGCGGCCGAAAGGCGGGGCGGTTGTCGTCATACGCGTAGTCTCGGCCGACCGACCGTGAAGCTCCACTTAATTCTCCTACGGTGTACCGGTAAGGGATGCTGCGAAAAGGTCCTATGTCCAAACCGGGCCCACATGGGTCACCATGGTCAGGACGGTGCACGACCCCTGGTCCTGGAGGCGTCATGAAGCTCGGCAAGGCACTCGCCACCGGAGTCGCGGAAGAGCGGCCGGAGATCCACGAGGAGGAGCTGGAGCTCCCCGAGGAGATCAAGGAACTGAAGGCCCCCGAAGAGGTTCCGGCGGCCCGATGAGGCTGCGGCTTCCGGAGGAACGCCCGACGGAGCCGCCGACCGGATACAAGATCGCCCACCCGGTGCTGTCCCAGGACGGCACCCGGGCCGGGTTCACCGGTGTGTCGCTCGGCGGTGCGCTGCCGTACGGCGTCCTGGCCGACGCGTCCTGCGTGTACGGCCTGCGGCACCGGGCACCGAACCGCCGCTGCGACTGCGGCTTCCACTGCGTGCACGACCGCGCGGCGGCCGAGGCACTGCTGTGCACGGCCGAGCACCGTACGGCCGTCCTCCTCGACGTCCTGGTCCTCGGCCGCTACCTCCGCTTCGAGCTCGGCTTCCGTTACGCCCGCCAGCGGGTGCGGACCGCCACCGTCGGACCCTGCGCCTGCGGCCTGGTCGCGGCGGCGCTCGCGGACGCCGGCTGGGGCCGACCCGGCTGGCGGGCCCTGGCCCCCTCCTGCTCGGGCTGCCTACGCGGACGTACGGCGGTCTCGCTCGCCGGGTTCGCCCGGCTGGCCGGTGAGGGGCTGCGGGTGGTGGCCCGGCCGGCCGCCGTACGCACGGAAGTCGATCCCGGCCTGCCCGAGGAGCTCGGAGTGCCCGAACTCGCCGCCGAGGCAGCCCTGTTGCAGGCCCGGCTCGACTGGTTCCAGAGCCAGCTGGCCCGCCTCGGACAGCGCGGCCCGGACGACGGTCCGCAGGTGGGGTAGCGGGGGCCGGGCCGGGTACCCGGGTGTTCCGACCGAGAGGAGGCGGAACACCGTGACCGGAACCACGGCCCCCAGGCCGGCGCACGACGAACATCACTCGGTGGGCGAACTCGTCGGACAGGCCACCGAACAGGTCTCCAGGCTGGTGCGGCAGGAAGTCGCCCTCGCGAAGGAGGAGCTGGCCGAGAAGGGCCGGCGGGCCGGGAAGGGCGGCGGGCTGCTCGGTGCCGCCGGCGCCTTCGCCTACGCGGGACTGCTCGCCCTGGCCGGAACCGCCACGGCCGCTCTCGCACTGGTGCTTTCGGTGTGGGCCTCGGCACTCATCGTGACGGCTGTGCTGTTCGTGATCGCAGGGGTGCTCGCCGCCGTCGGCCGCGCCCAGCTGCGCCGTGCCACACCCCCGACGCCCGAGGAGGCCCTCGGCAGCGTCAAGGCGGACGTCGAGGAGATCAAGGAAAGGGCACACCGATGACGGACAGCACGGGCAGCGAGCCCCCCGTGACGGGGGCCAAGGGACCCGAGGAACTGCGGCAGCAGATCGAGCGGACCCGTAGTGAACTCGGCGACACAGTTGAGGAGTTGGCAGGAAAGATGGACGTGAAGGGTCGAGCTCGGGCTCGTGCGGCGGACCTCAGGGACAAGGCGGGCGCGATGACCGTGCAGCTGCGCAGCAGCGCGGCGCAGGCCGGCCACACCGTCCACGACAAGGCCACGCAAGCGGGTCACACCGTGCAGGACAAGGCCACCCAGGCCGGCCACAAGGTGCAGGACCGGGCGACGCAGGCCGGGCACCAGGTCCAGGACCGGACGCAGCGGGCGGGGCGGCTCAGCCAGGGCAAGGCCTCGCAGACGAGCTCCGCGCTGGAGCACCGGGCGGAGCACAGCGTGCCCGCCCCGGCCCGGCCCCTGGTCCTGGCAGCCATACGGCATCCGCGGCCGGTGCTGATCGTCGGCGCGGCCCTGGCCGCGATCGTCGTCGTGTCCTGGCGGTACCCGAAGAAGTAGGCCGCGGTACACCGAAGGCCCGACGTGGGCGGCACCCGGAAACCCGGGGTGCCGCCCACAGTCGTGCGACGGGGTGCCGCACCCAGTCGTGGGTGCGGTCCGGTCGCCGCGGGGATGTCGCACGTCCCGCCGTGGGTGTGGTCCGGTGGCCGCGGGGGCGCTGCCCGCTGTCGTGGGTGTGGTCCGGCGCCCGCGGGGATGTTGCATGTCCAGTCGTGGGTGTGGTCCGGCGCCCGCGGGGATGTTGCACGTACAGTCGTGGGTGTGGTCCGGCGCCCGCGGGGATGTTGCACGTCCCGCCGTGCGTGCGGTCCGGTCGTCGCGGGGATGCCACCCACAGTCGTGGGTGCGGTTCGGTCGCCGCCGGGATGTCGCACGTCCCGCCGTGGGTGTGGTCCGGTGGCCCGGAATGCCTCACTTCCCCCGTGCCACCCGCGCCCGCAACCTGGGCGGCCACTTCCGCGTGTCCCGGGGCTCCACGTACGGCTCCTCCGTCGTCTCTGCCGTGCCGGAGGCGATCGCCCGTTCCCGGGCCAGCTCCGCGTCGAACTCCAGGCCCAGCAGGATGGCCAGGTTCGTCAGCCACAGCCACACCAGGAAGACGATGGCCCCGGCGAGGGTGCCGTACGTCTTGTTGTACGAACCGAAGTTGGCGGCGTAGAGGGCGAAACCCGCGGAGGCGGCGAGCCAGACCAGGGTGGCGAGGACACTGCCCGGGGAGATCCAACTGAAGCCCCCACCGCGAACGTTGGGGGCGGCCCAGTACAGCAGCCCGATCATCACGACGACCAGGAGCAGCAGCACCGGCCACTTGGCGACACCCCAGAGCGCGATCGCCGCGTCGCCGACCCCCACCGCCCGGCCCGCCCGTTCGGCCAGCGGACCCGTGAACACCACGATCAGCGCGCTCGCCGCCAGCATCAGCATCAGCGTCACGGTCAGCGCCAGCCGCAGCGGCGTCAGCTTCCACACCGGGCGCCCCTCGGGAAGGTCGTACACCGCGTTGGACGCACGGATGAAGGCGGCGACGTACCCGGAGGCGGACCACAGCGCGGCGAGCAGGCCGAGGATCGCCAGGACGCTCCCCGTGCCCCCGCTGTCGCCGAGCTGGACCACCGCGTCCCGCAGGATGTCCCGGGCCGGACCCGGCGCGAGGTCCCCGATGTTGTCCAGGATCTTGTCCGTGGCGCGCTGTCCCACCACGCCGAGCAGGGAGACCATCACCAGCAGGGCGGGAAACAGCGACAGGACACCGTAGTACGTCAACGCCGCCGCACGGTCGGCGAGTTCGTCGTCCAGCAACTCCTTCGCCGTGCGCCGCAGCACCGCGCGCCAGGATCGTGCGGACAACTTGGCGGGACTGTGCGGCTGTTCCTCGGCCTGCTCTTCCATGCCGAGGCGGGTCTCCCGAAACCCCCTCTCGAATCGCCTCCTGAACAGCGGACTTGACCTGAATCTCGGTTGAGGTCGGAGGGTGGGTGGCGCACACACCGAGCAGTGATCCGAGGAGGCCCGCATGACCCGCCGAACCCACAACCATCCCGACCCCGCCCGGCCCGAGGTGGGCGCGTCCCTCTTCAGCACCTGGCGGGTGGGCAACCCGCTGCGGCAGCGGCAGACCGTCGAGGCCATCGCCGGCGCCTGGGAACGCCGGCCGTGGCCCGCCGACGGGCTCCTCGGCTACCACGTGTACACCGGGCACGACACCGCGAGCCTCCTGCACTACTCGCAGTGGACGGACGAGCAGACCTACGAGGCGTTCGCGCGGACCCAGCGGCTGGAGCGGGTCGACGAGATCGACACCGCCGTCCCCGGCATCGAGCGGCTGGGGCTCGGCCGGTACCGGCACCATCGCAGCGTCGTCCAGGACGGTGACCAGCGAATTCCGGGCTGCATAGTGATCGTCGACATCGAGTTCGAGGGCCCCGATCCCCACCGGCAACGCGCCTGGGTCGACGCCGTCATCGAGGCCTTGGAGAGCGAGCCGAACCCGCACCCCGGCGGCATCAGCGGCCACTTCCACCTCAGCATCGACGGCACCCGCGTCCTCAACTACGCCGAGTGGGAGAGCGCCCAGGCCCACCTCGACGCGCTCGCAGCCCCTGGGGACGGGATCGGCTCGGCCTCGGACCGCTGGGAGCGCGTGCAGAGCTGGCCGGGGCTGAAGAGCAGCGTGGTCAGCAGGTACGACCACGCTCTCGGGTTGATTCCAGACTAGGCCCCACCGAAAACTCGAACCTTCTGGACAAAAAAAGTGTTCGGTGAGACGGTGGACCCATGCTGGACGTCACCGTGATCGAAGACCCCGAGGCCGCAGCCGTCTCGCTGGACCCCATAAGGGCGCGACTGCTCGCCGAGCTGGCGGCCGGACCCGCGTCGGCCGCCATGCTGGCCGGCCAGGTCGGGCTGCCCCGGCAGAAGGTGAACTACCACCTCAAGGCGCTGGAGCGGCACGGCCTGGTCGAGCTCGCGGGGGAGCGCCGCAAGGGCAATGTCACCGAGCGGCTGATGCGGGCGACCGCGGCGTCGTACGTGATCTCACCGCTCGCCCTCGCCGCCGTGCAGCCCGACCCGGACCGCTTCCGCGACCAGCTCTCCGCGCGCTGGCTGCTGGCGCTGGGTGCCCGGTTGGTGCGGGATGTCGGTTCGCTGATCACCGGCGCGGCGAAGGCCCGCAAGAGGCTGGCGACGTACGCGCTGGACGGCGAGGTGCGCTTCGCCTCGGCCGCCGAACGGGCCGCGTTCATCGAGGAGTTGACGGCCGGAGTCACCGGCCTGATCCGCAAGTACGACGCTCCGGACGCCGAGGGGGGCCGTGACCACCGGATCGTGGTGGCCGTCCATCCCACGCTCAAACAGACCGAGTTGGAGTAGATCATGTCCAAAGAGTTCGAGATCGCCCGTGAGTTCGAGGTCGACGCCACCCCCGAGCAGGTGTGGGAGGCGATCACCACCGGAACCGGCGGTTATCTGTGGCCGATGGAGCCGCCCGAGCCCCGCGTCGGCGGCACCGGCCCCTTCGGGTCCAAGGTCACCGCCTGGGACCCGCCGCACCGCTACACCAACCGTGTCGAGGACGTCGAGGGCATCTCCCAGCAGAGCCTCAACCAGCTCGACTACACCATCGAACCCCGCGACGAGGGCCGGCGGGCCTGGGTGCGGTATGTCCACAGCGGGATCTTCGTCGACGACTGGGACAACCAGTACGACGGTGCCGCCAAGCACACCGACTTCTATCTGCACACCCTGCGCGAGTACCTGACCCACTTCGCGCCCCGCCCGGCCGCTTTCGCCACCTTCGACGGACCCGAGGCGTCCAAGGCGCCCGACGCCCTCGCTGTCGTGGGACAGGCCCTCGGCGTCGGCGAGGACGTGGCCGCGGGGACGCGGGTGACGGTCCACGGACCGGACACCTTCGAGGCCGTCGTCGACTTCCGCAACCCCTATTTCATCGGGCTGCGCACCGACCGGGGCCTCACCCGGATCTTCGGGCGCAACCACTGGGGCCACCCGGTCGGCATCTCCCTGCACGACTTCTCGGCGGACACCGACATCAAGGAGTGCGAGAACGAGTGGCAGGCCTGGCTGAACGGCGTGTTCAACCAGGCCTGACCGGCTACGGGTTACGGCTTGAAGCGCAGCACCTGCGGGTCGTGGTCGCTGATCTGGTCGTTGAACTCCGAGTTGATGTGCACGCTGTCGTACTCGAAGTCGCAGCCGCGTCGGATCGACGGGCTCACCAGGATCTGGTCCAGGACCTGCTGGTTGCCCTGGTAGTCGTAGGTGTAACGCTCGCTCCTGGGCAGCGACTTGATCGCCGACCACAGCTCGCCGTCACCCTCCAGGATCTTCGCGGTGTCGGAGAACTCGAAGTCGTTGATGTCGCCGAGGGCGATGACGTCAGCGTTCTTCTGGGTGTCGAGGATGTCCTTGACGAAGGCGTTGACCAGGGTCGCCTGCTGGTGGCGCTGGATCTCCGAGCTGCGCGGCACCGGCTGGGTCGCCGAGGTCAGACCGTAGTCGCCGCCCTTGGAGTTGAAGTGGTTGGCGATCACGAAGACCGTGCGGCCACGGAAGACGAACTCGCCGGCCAGCGGCTTGCGGCTGGACTTCCAGGCGTCGTCGGTGGGGGCGATACGGCCCGGGGAGGCCGTCAGCTGCGCCTTGCCGTGGACCTTGGTGACGCCCACCGCGGTGGTGGCGTCGCCGCCCGCGCGGTCCGTGAAGGAGACCCGCTCCGGGTTGAAGAGGAACACCTGGCGGATGTTGCCGCCCGGCTCGCCGCCGTCGGTGTCGTTGGCGGGGTCGATCGAGCGCCAGTCGTACTTCGGGCCGCCCGCCGCGACGATCGCGTCGATCAGCTTGGTCACCGTGACGTCGGCGGCGGTCGTGCCGTCGTCCTTCGCGCCGGTGTTGTCCTGGATCTCCTCCAGGGACACGATGTCGGGCGACTTCAGGTTGTTCACGATCGCGGAGGCGTGCTCCTCGAAGGTGGCGTCGGACGGGTCGAGGTTCTCGACGTTGTACGTCGCGACCGCGAGCTCGCCGTTCTTCTGCTTCTGCGTGGTCTCCCGCGCGAGACCGGCACTCTTCAGGGTGCCGATCTCGCCCGCGACCAGCGTGTAGCCGCCGAACTGGTTGTAGTCCAGCGGGCCCGAGGTGGCGCCGGTGAGGACGTCACCGACGTTCGCGACGGGGAACGCGGAGGTCGCGCCGAGCGACTGGATCTGCAGTCGGCCGGTGTTCTGCGAACTGTAGGAACCGTAGAGCGTGCCGCCCCGCCCGGTGGCGTTCTCGCGCGGCTTCACCGTCACCCACAGCTCGGTGTACGGGTCGGTCGCGCCGACCACGCGGACGTCCTTGACCTGGACGTTCATGCCCTCCAGGGACTCGTAGAAGTCCAGGGCGTACTTCTTCGGCTCCAGGGTCAGGCCGTTGATCGAGTTGGCCGCGGCCGGGTCGCCCTCCGGGGCGTACGCGGCCGGCACCGACCTGGTGTCGACCACGGTGGCCGCGGGGACCGCGTTGCCGCTGGACACGACGGTGACCGTCGGCTTGGTGATCTCGGTCAGCGACTGGTTCCCGCTGGACGTGCCGCCCGGGACGTACTCCGAGACCGTGCCGGTGACCGTGACGGCGTCACCGACGGCGACCTTCGGAGCGGAGCTGGTGAAGACGAACACGCCCTCACTGGTGGCCGGGTCGGCGTCGGGGTTCGGATCCTGGATCCAGAAACCCTTCGAGGAGCCGTAGGTGCGCACACCGGTGACGATTCCGGCCACATCCGTGACCTTCTGACCGGCGTACGGGGATATCCGGGTCGCGCCCTGGATGTCATGGATGCTCACGGCGGCCGCGTGCGCGGGCGACACGAGGACGACGGTGGAGGCCGCGGACAGGGCGGCGACGGTGAGCGCGGCGAGACGCGCGGACTTCTTGCTCGGCAACGGGATCCCTCCGGGGACGAACGTAGGCGCCGGGACGAGGGTGACGTGGAACGGTGGGAGCCGCGACCTGTGGGGCGGTTGCGACGCGCGTAGAAAAATACAGTGAACAGATGTCCGCCGGATTTCTACGCGCGTCAATCTCCTGCCTGGTCAGCCCAGTTGTCAAGGTTTCAGCCATGTACGGACCCTGTCGGGGAGATGAACCGGGCGGCATGGGTCGATATCCGTCTACGCTGAGCGGCTGAGTGGCACGACGCGTCCGAGGAGAACCAGCCGATGTCAGACAGCTCCCCCCTGCCGCCGGTGCGGCTGCACCCCGAAGCGGAGCTGGCGCGGGCCGCCCTGTCCACCCCGCTGCTCGCCCGGGCCGCCCGGCTCGCCCGCTGGGCCGGCGATCGGACGCGGGTCGACGCCGGGGGCGGACTCGTCGAGGAACAGTTGCCCGCGGCGGCCGCGCACCTCGGACTGACCGGGGACGAGGCGGCCGCGCACGCGAGCGAGGCCTGGCGGGTCGCCGTCGACACCGGGCTCGTCGAGATCGTCGACGAGGAGGAGGGCACCGTCGCCACGGGCGAGGACCTGGCCCTGCTGTCCGGGTCCCCGCAGGACGTGCTCGGCGTGTGGATGACGGCCCTGGAGACGGCGCTGGCCGACGCGAGCGTGCCGGATCTGGAGGACCTGGTCGACGCCCTGGACGAGAGGGGGGAGGTCGACTTCGCCTCCCTGGACTGGGACCCGGAGGCCGAACAGGACTTCCTCGACGGTGTGCTCGGCAACCTCTACCTGCTCACGGTCGGCGCGGACGGTCCCGGCGACGGACCCGTGCCGCTGCCCGCCCTCGCGGCGTCGATGATCGTGCCGAGCGACATGGGCGAACCGACCAACGACGTCCTGGAGCAGGTGTCCGACGCGATGATGCGGCTGGACGACCAGTTCCGGATCCTGGAGCCGGTGGGGATCGTCGAGTACCAGCCCGTCGACGAGACGCTGATGGCCGACGCCGACGAGGAGCCCGCCGCGGTCGTCGACGAGACCGACGTCTCCCGGTACGGCATGGTGCGGCTGACCCCGCTCGGGTTGTACGGGCTGCGATCGCGGCTGCTGGAGGCGGGAATCCCGGCACCGGCCGTCGGCGACCTCGCCGACAAGGGGGCGGACGCGCTGCTGGACGGGACCGCGGCGTTTCCTCCTTCGTCCGCCCAGGCCGAGACCGAGCAGTGGCTGGACCGGCGTGAACCTCTGGAGGCCGCACGGGAGTTGCTGGCTGCCGCCCGGGGCAGCGACCCGGGGGCGCCGCTGCGGAGGCTGCGATGCCAGCAGGCCCTGTCGCTGGTCGGCACGGTCGCCGAGCCCGCGCTGCGGGAGGTCCTCGACGATGCCGAGCTGGGTGGGCTGGCCCGGGTCTGGCTGGCCGAGCGGGGGTTCGCGGATGTGCCCGCGCCTTCCCAGGACATGGTGTTCTGGCTGACCGTCGACACCATCGCCGCGCAGCTCGCCGCGGAGGGGAACTCCGAGGAGCTGCAGGGGCTGGTGGAGGGACTGGCCCAGCAGCACAGCGGGTTCTTCGCGGCGGCCTGGCGGGTGGACCATCCGGCCACGGCGGATGTGCTGGAGGCGATGGGGCGGTTGCATCCGGACAAGCGGGTCGCCAAGGAGGCGCGGAAGGCCGCGTTCAAGGCGCGGTCGCAGCAGGGGGGTTGAGGTTGCGGTGCCGGTGCCTCCAGCCGGTGCCTCCAAAGGAGTGCTTTCCCTGCCCTTTGTTGATTCATGGAACCGGGTGCACTGAAGTCTCCTGGCGTTCAACCGGTGTTCAGGTGTGGGCGGGACCGTAGCGCCGACCCGAGGTCCCCCACCCTCCACGGCGTTCATCCACCGTCTCAGGAGACACCATGTCGCTCACCCGCAGGGACTTTGCCGCGAAATCCGCGATCACCGGAGCCGGTGTCGCACTGGCGGGCAGTGTCGGCGCCCTCGCCACCGCGCCCAACGCGCTCGCCGCCACCGACGTCGAGAACGAGGGCGTCGACGAGGGCGCGGAGTCCGCGGGAGCCCACCGGGGCGTCGGCTACGGCCCGCTGATCGCCGACCCCGAGGGCCTGCTCGCGCTGCCCGCCGGATTCAAGTACAAGGTCATCACCTACAGCGGCAGGACCAAGCTGGAGTCCGGCGAGTTCACCCCGTCCAACCACGACGGCACGTCCACCTTCGACGGCCCGCGCGGCACCACTCTCCTCGTCAACAACCACGAGCTGGCAGGCGCCCGTGCCAAGTGGCCCTACCCGGTGCCGCTCACCGAGGGCCTCGTCTACGACCCGGCCGCGGCCGGCGGCTGCACGGTCGTCGAGGTGCGCCCCGGCGGCAAGGTCGCCGAGTGGGTCGGCATCGCCGGCACCGCCACCAACTGCGCGGGCGGCAACACCCCTTGGGGCACCTGGCTGACCTGTGAGGAGACCGAGGACAAGGCCGGCACCAACGGCTTCACCAAGGACCACGGCTACGTCTTCGAGGTCGACCCCTGCGACCGCCGCGCCAACAAGAACCCCCAGCCCATCAAGGCGCTCGGCCGCTACGCCCACGAGGCCGTCGTCGTCGACCCCAAGCGCGGCCACCTCTACCTCACCGAGGACGCGTCCAACCCGAACGGGCTGCTGTACCGCTGGACCCCGCCCGAGGGCTTCCGCCACGGCCACGGCAAGCTGCGCACCCTCGCCGAGAACGCGGGCACCCTCCAGGCCTTCAAGTGCTTCGACTCCGGCGGCCAGTTCGTCGACGACCTCTCCCGCGCCACGAAGATCGGCACGGTGTACGGCGTCGACTGGGTCGACGTACCCGACCGTGACGCGAAGACGACCTCCGTCCGCAAGCAGTTCACCGCCGGCCAGGTCACTCGCGCCCGCAAGCTCGAAGGCATGTGGTGGGGCGACGGCGGCACGTACATCGTCTCCTCGTACGCCCGCACCGAGAGCCCCGTCCAGCATGACGGCGCGGTCTGGTTCTACGACCCCAAGCGCCGCACCCTCACGCTCAAGGTGCTCCTCGGTGTGAACCCGGACCCGTCCAAGGACGGCGCCTTCGACGGCCCGGACAACATCACCGTCTCCCCGTACGGCGGCCTCGTCATCGCCGAGGACGGTGAGGGCGTCCAGCACCTGTTCGGCGCGACGGAGAGCGGCCGCACCTACCCGATCGCCCGCAACGAACTCAACATCGGCACCGCGGAGGCGCCGGAGTACAGCGAGTTCACCGGCGTCACCTTCTCGCCCGACGGCCGGACGCTGTACGCCAACATCCAGACCCCCGGGATCATGCTGGCGATCACCGGGCCCTGGAAGCGGCACCGCCGCTAGACCGCAGGGCCTTTCCGGCAGGCAGGAGGCGGAGGCACGTCGTGGGGAGCCCGCGCCGTGCCTCCGCTGTGGACAACGGAGCGGAACCTTCACCCGTCGGCCGCCGAGGGAACCTTCACCCGTCGGTCGGCCGGGTGGCAGGCGGCCTTGCTGTCAGAGCAGGTGACATCTAACATTTCAGTTCATGGAGGCCATACGACCACTCACCCGCACCCTTCTCCGCGACCGTGCCTACGTCTCCATCCGGGACGCCATCGTGGCCGGGGAGATCGAGCCCGGGGCGGTCGTGCGGGACGCCGAGCTCGCCGAGCGGCTCGGGCTGTCGCGGGCGCCCGTGCGGGAGGCCTTCGCGCGCCTCGTCGACGAGGGGCTCCTGGAGAGCAAGCCGCAGAGCTACACACGGGTGACCCAGGTCGTCGCCGCAGAGGTGCGGGACGCCGCCGCCGTGGTCGGGGCCATGCACGAACTGGTCACGCGGGTCGCCGTGCCCCGGCTGTTCGCCGCCGACATCGAGCTGATGCGCGCGGCCAACGAGCGGTTCGCGGCCGCCGTCACCGCCGGAGACGTGGACGAGGCCGTGCGCGCCGACGACGCGCTCCACGACGTCCTCGTCCGGGTGAGCGGCAACCGCGCGGCGGCCGCCACCACCGCCCGCTACACCCCGCTCATCCGCCGCCTGGAGCGCCGGCGCTTCGCCGAGGGTGGCAACTGCCGGTCGGCAGGTCTGCACGACCGGCTGATCGAGGCCTGCGCGGCCGGTGACGTGGACGAGGCGGTCCGGGTCACGGCGGAGATCTGGCGGGGCCTGGCCCAACTCGCCGACAGCGACTGAACCCACAGCGCCCCACCCCCGGAGGTCCCCATGCCCCTCGCGTCCTACGACCGCTATCCCCTCCTCTTCGGACCGTCCCCCGTCCACCGCCTGGAGCGCCTCACCGCACACCTCGGCGGAGCCGCCCTGTGGGCCAAGCGCGAGGACTGCAACTCCGGGATCGCGTACGGCGGCAACAAGACCCGCAAACTGGAGTACCTGGTCGCCGACGCCCTCGCCCAGGGCTGCGACACCCTCGTCTCGATCGGCGGCGTCCAGTCCAACCACACCCGTCAGGTCGCGGCCTGTGCCGCCCGGGCGGGGCTCAAGTGCGTGCTGGTGCAGGAGAGTTGGGTGGACTGGCCGGACGCCGTCTACGACAAGGTCGGCAACATCCTGATCAGCCGGCTGGCCGGGGCCGACGTACGGCTGGTGAAGGCCGGGTTCGGGATCGGGTTCAAGGAGAGCTGGGAGCAGGCGCTCAGGGATGTCGAGGAGTCGGGCGGAAAGCCGTACGCCATCCCCGCCGGCGCCTCCGACCACCCGCTCGGCGGGCTGGGTTTCGCCGCGTGGGCGTACGAAGTCGCCGATCAGGAGCGAGAGTTGGGCGTCTTCTTCGACACGGTCGTGGTCTGCTCGGTGACCGGCTCTACCCAGGCCGGCATGGTCGCCGGGTTCCGGGCGCTGGAGGAGGCGGGCGGCCGGCCCCGGCGCGTCCTCGGCATCGACGCCTCCGCCAAGCCCGTCACCACCCGGGAACAGATCGCGCGGATCGCCCACAACACCGGACAACTCATCGGCGCGCAGAAGGAGTTGACCGAGGAGGACGTGGAGCTGGACGAGCGGTACCACGCCGGGATCTACGGCATCCCCGACGAGACCACCCTGGAGGCGATGCGTCTCGCCGCCCGCACCGAGGGGATGGTCACCGACCCCGTGTACGAGGGCAAGTCCATGGCCGGGATGATCGACCTCGTCCGGCGCGGGGAGATCGGCGCCGACTCCACCGTGCTCTACGCCCACCTCGGCGGTCAGCCGGCGCTCAACGGGTACAGCGCGCTGTTCTGACCCGCCCCGAGCCTGCGCCGGGACCGACCTGCGACGACTGCTTCCGCAGTGATCAGGGGCTGCCTCCGTCTGGTGTTCGCTACGATGCGGAGCGAGTCTCCGGTTCGCAAGGAGTGTCTGGATGACGCAGGTCAGGTCCATGCGCGCGGATGCTCGGCGCAACTACGAGCGGCTGCTGAAGGTGGCCGCGGAGGCGTTCGCCGAGCATGGGGAGGGCGCGTCGCTCGACGACATCGCCAAGCGGGCGGGCGTGGGGTCCGGAACGCTCTACCGGCACTTCCCGACCCGGCAGGCCCTGCTGGAGGCGGCGTACATGGATCGCGTCGAGGGGTTCGCCCGGCGTGCCGACGCGCTCGCGGAGGAGCTGCCGCCGGGCCGGGCGCTGGCGGAGTGGCTGTACGAGCTGTGCGTGGGGACGACTCAGGTGCGGGGCATGAAGGCGCTGCTGGGATCCGCTGTCGCGGACGGCGGTATCGCCGTGCTCACGGACTGCGGGACGCATGTGCGCGGGGCGGCGGAGCGGTTGGTGTCGGCGGCGCAGGCGGAGGGGACGCTGCGGCGCGATCTCGAGCCGGTCGAGCTGCTCCGGCTGGCCCATGGAGTGGCGGTGGCGGCGGAACTGGCCGACGGGGGCCGGGAGTCGATCCGGCGGTATCTGACGCTGCTGACGGAGGGACTGCGGGCTTAGGGGCGCCTTTGGATGTGCCGGCTGTGTCGTGTTGCGGCTGCGGGTGAGTGGGGGCTGGTCGCGCAGTTCCCCGCGCCCCTGGGTGGGTGCAGCCCAGCGCGGGGAACACTACCCGGCGTTGCTCACAGAGCCTGGGCCGCCGGCTTCACCATCCCTCTCACCGTGCGGGACTTCACGAAGTCGCCGATCGCCGTCATCTCCCACTCGCCGGAGAACTGCTTGATCAGTTTGGCCATCATCACGCCCGTCTGCGCCTCCGCGTTGGTGAGGTCGAAGCGGACCAGTTCCTCTCCGCTCGCGGCGTCGATGAGGCGGCAGTACGCCTTGGCGACCTCCGTGAACTTCTGGCCGGAGAAGGAGTTGACCGTGAAGACGAGACCGGTGACCTCCTGGGGGAGCCGGCCGAGGTCGACGACGATCACCTCGTCGTCACCACCGCCCTCACCCGTGAGGTTGTCGCCGGAGTGTTTGATCGCGCCGCCGACGATGGACAGCTTGCCGAAGTAGCAGCTGTCGATGTGGTTGCGCTGCGGGCCGTAGGCGATGACCGACGCGTCGAGGTCGATGTCCTTGCCGCGGTACGCCGGCTCCCAGCCGAGACCCATCTTGACCTGGGAGAGCAGCGGACGCCCGCCCTTGACCAGGGACACCGTCTGGTTCTTCTGGAGGCTGACCCGCCCCTTGTCGAGGTTGATCTTCCCGGCACCGGCACCGGGAGCGGGCGGGGCCGGGGAAGCGGCCGGGGGAGCGGCGGGCACCGGCGGCGCGGCGATCCGGGGGTCCATGGCCGGCGCGGGCGGGGCCACCGGTGTCTGCACGGTGGGTGTGACGGGCGGAGCCATGGGGGTCGGAGCGGGCGTGGGCGCCGGTTCCTCCACCGTCACGCCGAAGTCCGTCGCGATGCCCGCCAGCCCGTTGGCGTATCCCTGTCCCACCGCGCGGGCCTTCCAGGCGCCGTTGCGCAGATAGACCTCCACGATCACCAGCGCGGTCTCGGTGCCGAGCTGCGGCGGGGTGAACGTGGCCAGCACGCTGTTGTCGTCCGCGTTGCGGATCGTGGCCGTCGGCTCGATGCCCTGGAATGTCTGGCCCGCGGCGTCCGGGCTCGCGGTGACGACGATCTTCTCGATGCCGGGCGGTACGGCCGCCGTGTCGACGGTGATCGCGTCGGGGGCCGTACCGCCGCCCGAGCGGTACGTCACCCCCGGGCCGGAGGGCTGGTTGTAGAAGATGAAGTCGTCGTCGGAGCGCACCTTGCCGTCGGCGGTGAGCAGCAGGCCCGATACGTCGAGCCGCACGGGCGCGGCGACGTCCACCGTCACGCGGGCGGCGGACAGGGGGATGTTCGAGCCGGGGGTCATAGCTGTCATGCCCCGTGAACGATCGGGCCCACTTTGCCGTTCCCTTACCCGAGGGCCAAATGGGGGCCGGATCGACCCGGCCCCCTCCCCACGGGGCTACGGCACCACCACGATCTTGCGTCCCACCCCCGCCGCGAACTGCTCCAGCGCCTGCGGATACCGGTCCAGCGGCAGCCGGTCGCTGATGAAGACGTCGGGGTCCAGTACCCCCGTCGCGAACAGCTCCGCCGCCCGCTCGAAGCTGTGCAGGACCGCCATGGAGCCGGTGATGGTGATCTCCTGGTTGTAGATCCGGTACGGGTCGATCGTCACCCGCGTCGCGTAGTCGGCCACGCCGAACTGGAGGAAGGTGCCCGCCTTGGCCACCCGGTCCAGGCCGTCCTGGATCGCCGCCGCGTTGCCCGTCGCGTCGATGACCAGGTCCCAGCCCTGCGGGCGGTCCAGCTCGTCCGGGTTCGCGGCCGAGGCCGAGACACCGAGCTTGCGGGCCGTCTCCAGGCGGGCCGGGTTCACGTCCACCATGTCCACGCTCGCCGCACCGGTCCGCTTGGCCAGCTCCAGCATCATCAGGCCCATCGTCCCCGAGCCGTAGATCAGCACATGGGCGCCCAGGCGGGACTGGAGGACGTCGTAACCCCGGACCGCGCAGGACAGCGGCTCCACCAGCGCCGCGTCCTGGGTACGCACGTGTTCGGGCAGCCGTACACAGTTGGCCACCGGTGCGACGGCGAACTGCGCCGCGCCTCCCGCCGTGGTCACGCCGATCGCGGCCCAGCGTTCGCAGAGGTTGTTGTGGCCCGTACGGCAGTACCGGCACTCGTGGCAGTACAGGGACGGGTCCACCGCCACCCGGTCGCCGACCGCGAGCTCGGTGACCCGGGTGCCGACCCCGACCACCTGGCCGGCGAACTCGTGGCCCGGCACGATCGGCAGCTCGGGGGCGAACTCGCCCTGGAGGATGTGCAGGTCGGTGCCGCACAGGCCGCACGCGGCGACCTCGACGACGACCTCGCGGGGGCCGGGTGTCGGGTCGGGGACCTCGGCGACGACGGCACGGCCCACGGACTCGATGACGGCGGCCTTCATTTCACGGCTCCCAGTGACAGGCCCTGGACCAGTTTGTCCTGGGCGGCGAACCCCGCGGCGAGCACCGGCAGGGAGATGACGAGCGACGCGGCGCACACCTTGGCCAGGAACAGGCCCTGGCTGGTGATGAAGCCGGTCAGGAAGACGGGGGCGGTCTCGGCCACCACGCCGGTGAGGACCCTCGCGAAGAGCAGTTCGTTCCAGCTGAAGATGAAGCAGATCAGGGCTGTGGCGGCGATGCCGGGCAGGGCGATCGGGGCCACTACGCGCGCGAGGATCGTCGGCAGGCGGGCGCCGTCCACGCGCGCGGCCTCGATCACCGCGACCGGCACCTCGGCGAGGAAGGACTGCATCATCCAGACCGCGATCGGCAGGTTCATCGACGTGTAGAGGATGACCAGCAGCCATATGTTGTCGAGCATGTCCGTGTTCTTCGCGAACAGGTAGATGGGCAGCAGGCCCGCCACCACCGGCAGCATCTTCGTCGACAGGAAGAAGAACAGGACGTCCGTCCACTTCTTGACCGGGCGGATGGAGAGCGCGTACGCCGCCGGGAGGGCCAGGAGCAGGACGAAGAGGGTCGAGGCCAGCGAGGCGACCGTCGAGTTGATCAGCGCCGGCCAGGGGCTCGCGCCGCCGCCCGTGCCGAAGAACTCGCGGTAGCCGTCCAGGGTGAGGGCGGCACCGAAGGAAGGCGGGTTGGTGGCCGCGTCCGTCTCCGAGTGGAAGGACGTCAGGGCCATCCAGGCGATCGGCAGGAAGAAGACGATTCCCAGCAGCCAGGCCACCAGACCCAGGCCAAGTCCCTTGCGTTTCACGGCGATGGTGCTGCTCATGCCCGGCCGACCTCCTCACGGAACAGGGACGACACCACGCGCAGGGCGAAGGTCGCGATGATGATCGAGCCGATGACGACCAGGACGCCGGCGGCCGAGGCGAGGCCGTTCTCGTGGGCCTGGTAGAAGCTCTGGTAGACGGTGTAGGGAAGGTTGGCGGTGCCGAGGCCGCCGGAGGTGATCGTGAAGACGGCGTCGAAGTTCTGGACGATGTAGATCGAGCCCAGCAGGGCGCCCAGCTCCAGGTAGCGGCGCAGGTGGGGGAGTGTCAGATAGCGGAAGATCTGCCAGTCGCTCGCGCCGTCCACCCGAGCGGCCTCCATCTGCTGCTGGTCGCGGCTCTGGAGTCCGGCCAGCAGGATGAGCATCATGAACGGGGTCCACTGCCAGACCAGGGACGCCTCGACCGCGAGCAGCGGGGTGTTGGAGATCCAGTCCGGCTGTGGGCCGCCCACATAGTGCAACAACCCATTGAGCAGGCCGTATTCAGGGTTGTAGAGCACGTGTTTCCAGAGCAGTGCCGCCGCCACCGGGACCACCAGGAAGGGGGCGATCAGCAGGGTGCGGACCACGCCCCGGCCGCGGAACCTCCTGTCCAGGAGCAGCGCCAGGAGGAGCCCCAGCACCAGGCTGACCAGGACCACCGTCACCGTCAGCAGGATGGTCGTCCACACCGAGTGGCGCAGGTCCGCGTCGGTCAGGACGTCCTTGTAGTTGTCGACGCCGGTGAAGTGACGGGCCTTGGGATAGAGCGCGTTCCAGTCGAAGAACGAGATCACCACCGTGGCCACGAACGGCAGTTGGGTGACCACGATCATGAAGATCAGGGCGGGGAGCAGCGGGGCGCGGGTGGCCCAGGCGCGCAGTCGGCCCGAGGGCTGCCGCGCGGTGCGGACGGGAGTGGTGGCCAGCGGGGCCGTGGTCGTCGCGGTCATCGTCCCTCGTACTCCTCGGAGATCTTCTCGGCGATCTGCTGGGACTTCCTCAGGGCCGACTCGACGGACTGGCGTCCGGCGATGGCCGCGCTGATCTCCTGGGAGACCCTGGTGCCGAGATCGGTGAACTCGGGGATGCCGACGAACTGGATGCCGGGCGCGGGGCGCGGCTGCACGCCCGGGTCGTTCGGCCGGGCCTGCTCGATGGCCTGCTTGGTCATCTCCTGGAAGGCGGCGGCCTCCTTGACGTAGGCCGGGTTGGTGTACGTCGAGGCGCGCTTTCCTGCCGGTACGTTGGACCAGCCGATCTGGTCGCCGACGAGTTGCTCGTACTGCTTGCCGGACGCCCAGGAGACGAACTTCCAGGCCTTGTCGGGGTTGCGGGAGGCGTCCTGGATGCCCCAGGCCCAGGTGTAGAGCCAGCCGGAGGACTTCGTCTCCTCGACGGGGGCGGGGGCGTAGCCCATCTTGCCCTTGACCGGGGAGCCCTTCGCCTCCAGGGAACCGGCCGCGGAGGTGGCGTCGTACCACATGGCGACCTTGCCCTGGGTCATGTTGTTGAGGCACTCGGCGAACCCGGACTGGGCGGCGCCGGACTCACCGTGCTCGCGCACGAGGTCGACATAGAACTTCACCGCCTTCTCGAACTCGGGCGAGTCGAGCCGGGCCTTCCAGCCCTTGTCGAACCAGGTGCCGCCGAAGGTGTTCACGACCGTGGTGAGCGGGGCCATGACCTCGCCCCAGCCCGGCAGGCCGCGCAGACAGATGCCCTTCATGCCGGGCTGCGCCCCGTCGGCCTTCGCCGCCAGGTCGGCCACCTGCTGCCAGGTGGGCCGGGCCGGCATCGTCAGGCCCTTCCGCTCGAAGACGTCCTTGCGGTACATCAGGAAGGACGACTCGCCGTAGAAGGGCTGGCCGTAGAGCTTGCCGTCGTCGCCGGTCAGCGACTGGCGCATCGGCGCCAGGACGTCCTTCTCGTCGTACGACGGGTCCTTGGCCACGTACGAGTCCATCGCGTGCAGCCAGCCGTTGCGGGCGTAGATCGGGATCTCGTAGTTCGAGAGGGTCGCCACGTCGTACTGGCCGGCCTGGTTGGCGAAGTCCTGGCTGATCTTGTCGCGGACGTCGTTCTCGGGCAGGACGGTGAAGTTGACCTTGATCCCGGTCTCCTTGGTGAAGTGGGCGCTGGTCAGCTTCTGCAGCTCGGTCATCTGGGGGTTGTTGACCATCAGGACGTTGATGGAGTCACCGCCCGACCCCGCCCCGCCCGCTCCGACCCAGCAGCCGGAGAGCAGCGGGGCGAGCAGCGTCCCTGCGGCGGCCATGGCGAGCGTGGCTCGCGGTGGCCGTCGTCGGCTCTGGGTTCGCATGGATCGCTCCTGGACATAGAGGGACATAAGGGGCACCCCTGGTGTGAGTGGCCCTGCAGAGATGTCAGTTTGAAATTCAGACCCTGATGACCTGCGGGCCCAGCAGGGAGTATCGGTGGGCCTCCGCCGACGGCAGCAGTGTGCTCGTCACGATCGCCTCCAGCGCGCCGATCTCCGCGAACCGGCAGAAGCTGACCGCGCCGAACTTGGTGTGCACTCCGGCGAACACCGTGCGGCGCGCGGCCCGGATCGCCTGCGCCTTGACCTCGCTGACCGCGGGGTCGGGAGTGGTGAGGCCGTGCTCGCGAGAGATGCCGTTGGCGCCGATGAAGGCCAGGTCGAGGACGAAGCCGGCCAGCATCTTCGTCGTCCAGTGGTCGACGGTCGCCAGGGTGCCGGGGCGGACCCGGCCGCCGAGCAGCAGGACGGAGGTGTTCTCGGCCTCGGCGAGGGCGCCGGCGACCGGAAGGGACGCGGTGACCACGGTCAGTGGCCGGTCCCGGGGCAGGGCCTCGGCGATGAGCTGCGGGGTGAAGCCCTCGTCGACGAAGACCGTCTCGGCGTCCCCGAGCAGCTCGGCCGCGGCGGCCGCGACCCGGCGCTTCTCGGGCACGTGGCTGGTGGCGCGGAAGGCGAGGGTCGTCTCGAATCCGGCGCTCTCCACGGGGTAGGCGCCGCCGTGGGTGCGGCGGACCAGGCCGTGGTCCTCCAGGGCGCGGAGGTCGCGGCGCACGGTCTCCTTGGCCACGCCGAGTTGGGTGGCGAGGGTGTTGACGTCGACGGCGCCGGTGGTGCGGGCGGCACGCACGATGTGCCGCTGGCGTTCTTCCGCGGTTCCGGTCATGGGGTCACCCGCTCTCCTGTGCCGTCTGCCCGTTCGGGCCGTATGCAGGAAGTTGTACAGCGGGTGTGAGGTGGTGACCAGGTCTGTTGCGGGAGGGATCCTGTCCGTGTGTGCCCGTTCGGGCGGGCCGGGCCTACGGGGGTGGGGTGTGCGGTCGGGTGGCGGCTGCGGGTTCGTTGTGCCTGGTCGCGCGGTTCCCCGCGCCCCTGAGTGCGGCGCTGTCGCGCCTGCCCCCAGGAGTCCGGCCGTGCCCGGATATGGATGCGGGCGGGCCCGTTCGGTGCCCGCCCGCCCTTGCGGCGAGGATTCAGTACGGCCAGATCGGCGGGTCCGTCACGAACTGGCCGCCCAGGTAGGCGTGTGCCTCGTTGCCCTCCTGGAGCTCGCCCTGCTCGGCGATCAGTTTCTCCGCGTAGGGCTCGGAGTCGTCCTGGGGGTCGTAGCCGAGGGCGCGCGCGGTGGTCAGGTCCCACCACAGGCGGGTGTTGGCCGAGGAGCCGTAGACCACGGTGTGGCCGACCTGCTCGGCGGTCAGTGCCGCGTGGAAGAGGCGGGCGCCGTCGGCCGGGCTCATCCACACCGAGAGCATGCGCACGCTGGTCGGCTCGGAGAAGCAGGAGCCGATGCGCACGGAGACGGTCTCCAGGCCGTGCTTGTCCCAGTAGAACTGCGCGAGGTCCTCGCCGAAGGACTTGGACAGGCCGTAGAAGGTGTCCGGGCGGCGCGGGGTGTCGATCGGGATCAACGGGTCGTCGCCCCGGGGGCGGGGGGTGTAGCCCACCGCGTGGTTGGAGGAGGCGAAGACGATGCGTCCGACGCCCTCCGCGTGCGCGGCCTCGTACAGGTTGTAGGTGCCCTCGATGTTCGCCTTGAGGATCTTCTCGAAGGGCGCTTCCAGGGAGATGCCCGCGAGGTGGATGATCGCGTCGACGCCCCGCACCGCCTCGCGCACCGCGTCCTTGTCGGCGAGGTCGGCGACGATCGCGTCCGGCTCGCCCTCGACGGGCCGCAGATCGAGCAGACGCAGCTCGTAGCCGTAGGCCGGGAGCAGATCCCGCATCAGGGTGCCGAGCCCGCCGGCGGCACCGGTGAGCAGAACGGTACGGGGAGCGGGCATCCGCGGGTCTCCTTGAAGGGCCTCGTGAGTACGGTATTCACATTCGTGGACAAGTTAGGGATCGTGTCTTGGCTTCGTCAAGGGTGGCGCGATGCGAGTTCATAAATATAAACTCTGATCAGTATTCTGCATGCCACTCTAGGGAGAGCCTGTGACGCCGTCCGCCGACCTCGCCCATCGACTCGGCATCCCCAGCGGGCCGCTGTTCTTCCCCGTCACCGCCTACGGCCCGGACGGATCCGTCGACCTCGCCGCGTATCGCGCGCACGTACGCGCAGGCGTGGACGCGGGGGCCGCGGCCGTGTTCGCGTGCTGCGGCACGGGGGAGTTCCACGCGCTCACGCCCGAGGAGTTCGAGGCGTGCGTCCGGGCGGCCGTAGCGGAGACGGCAGGGCGCGTACCGGTCGTCGCGGGCGCCGGATACGGCACCGCCCTCGCCGTGCGGTACGCGCGGCTCGCCGAGTCGGCCGGGGCCGACGGGCTGCTCGCCATGCCGCCCTACCTCGTCGTGGCCGGGCAGGAGGGGCTGCTGCGGCACTACCGCGAGGTGGCCGCCGCGACCGCGCTCCAGATGATCGTCTACCAGCGCGACAACGCCGTCTTCACCCCCGAGACCGTCGTCGAACTGGCTCGCACCGAGGGGATCATCGGCCTCAAGGACGGTCTCGGCGACCTCGACCTCATGCAGCGGATCGTCAGCGCGGTGCGCACCGAGGTGCCCGGCGACTTCCTGTACTTCAACGGACTGCCGACCGCCGAGCAGACCCAGCTCGCCTACCAGGCCATCGGCGTCCCCTTGTACTCGTCCGCCGTCTTCTGCTTCGCCCCCGAGATCGCCCTCGCCTTCCACCGCGCGCTCATCGACGGCGACCGGGCGACGGCCGACCGTCTGCTCGACGGCTTCTACCGTCCCTTCGTCGAACTACGCGCGCGGGGCCGCGGCTACGCCGTCTCCCTCGTCAAGGCCGGTGTCCGGATGCGCGGGCTCGACGTGGGGGAGGTCCGCCCGCCGCTGCACGAGCCGGGCGAGGATCATGTGAAGCAGCTCGCGGAGATCATCGAGCGCGGTCACGCGCTGCTGGAGGAGGCACAGTGAAGGCGTCGACGTTCGTCTACCCCTGGGACGTCAACGGGGACCCGGAGGCAGCGGCCCGCATCGCGGGGCTCGGCGTACAGCAGGCGACCCTCGCCTCCGCCTACCACTCCACGCGCGCGTTGACCCCCCGCCATCCGCGCCACCGCATCGTCACCGCCGAGCACGCGGCCGTGCTGTACCCGACGGACTCCCGCTGGGAAGGGCGTGAACTGCGTCCCTACGCGGCGGGCGACTGGGCCCCCGGCGACGCCTTCGGGGAGGCGCTGTCGGAACTCACCCGGGCCGGCCTCGAAGTGCACACCTGGGTCGTCCTCGCGCACAACTCCCGCCTGGGCGCCGAGCACCCGGACACCTCCGTCGTCAACGCCTACGGCGACCGCTACCCGTGGGCCCCGTGCATCGCACAGCCCGCCACGCGCGCGTACCTCGTCGACCTCGCCGTCGAGGCGGCACTGCGCCCGGGTGCGGCCGGCACCGAGCTGGAGTCCCTCGGCTGGTACGGCCTCCAGCACCTGCACGCCCACGACAAGACCGGCGGGGTGCCCCTCGGCGACGCCGGGATGTACCTCATGGCGCTCTGCTTCTGCGGGACGTGCCGCGAGGGGTACGGCGAACAGGGGCTGGACGCCGACGCGCTCGCCGTCGCCGTCCGGGCCGCGCTGGAGCCGCTGTGGCAGGGCGCGCCGGACGACGGGGGCTGGGCCGGGGTCGAGAAGCTGCTCGGCGCCGGGACGGCGGCGGCCACGCGCGCGTGGCGCGACGAGACCGCCCGTACGCTCCAGGAGACGGTGGTCCGTGCGGTCCGCGCGGCCGCTCCCGAGGGCTTCCAGATCCTGCTGCACGCCGACCCCGTGACGTACCACGTCGGTGCCAACCCGGGCGTGGACCCCGAGCACATCCTGTCCGTCGCGGACGGTGTCGTGGTGCCCTGCGCGGGGGGACCGGAGCTGCTCACGCCCTTCGAGCGGGCCCGCGAGGACGCGGTGATCGCCGCCAACTTCCCCGTCGTCTCGCAGATGGGCGGCAGCCCGAGCACGCTCGCGGCGGACGTGGCCCGCGCGCGGGAGCTCGGGGCGAACGAAGTCCGGCTGTATCACGCGGGGTTGGCGTCGGACGGCGACCTGTCCGCGATCCGTGAGGGGCTCGCCGTCCTCTGAAGCAGCGGCAGGGCCGCGGCGAGCCAGAGCACGCCCACCACGGCCGACAGCGGCCGCTGGTCGACCAGTCCGACCAGGGCCGCGCCGGCCGCGAGGCCGAGCACGTTCGGGGTGTACACCAGGGTGTTGGCGGTGGCGACCGTACGGCCCAGCAGCGCGTCCGGGGTCTCGCGCTGGACGGCGGTGAGCACGGCGATCAGCACACAGGGCAGGCCCAGGCCGATGGCCGCGCTGCAGACGAGGGCGAGCGGGTCCGAGGGGACGGCCCGCAGCCCCGCGGCCACGGCCGTCAGGGCGATGCCGTACGCGGCGAACCGACGCTCGCCCAGCCGACGCAGCGCGGGCCCGGAGAGCAGCCCCACGGCCACGGAACCGGCGCCCTGGACGGCGTACAGCGCACCGGCGTACGCGGGGGAGTGGCCGAGGCCGTCGATCACGGCGTACAGCAGTGCCCCGTTGAGCCCGGCGAAGAGCATGGTGGTGCCGGCGGCCAGGACCAGGGGGCGGAGTATGGGGTGGGCCCATATGTGGCGGGTTCCGGCGGTGGCGGGGGTGCGCCTGGAGGGCGTGGGGTGGTCGCCGACGGGGGAGAGGGGTTTCGACGGCGGTGCGCTGCGGGGCGTGCTCGGCGCCGTCGCCGCTCGCCTGAACAGGCTGTGCCTGAAGGCGGCGCCCGGCCTGTGCCTGGGGGTGGTGGTCGGCCTGTGCCGGACGGTGCGGGCCGCGCCGCGGCCGGGTGCCTCCGCCGGGGTCGTTGTGGGCTCCGACAGGCCGCCCCCGGCGCCGGCCGTGGTCGACGTGAGGCCGACCGGTCGGCTCTCGTGGACCCGGAGCCCGGTGTACAGGAGCGCGGCGAGCACGAAGGTGACCGCGTCCAGAAGTGCCACGGCGGGTCCGCCCCAGAGGGTGTAGAGGCCCGCTCCCGCCAGTGGTGCCACCAGTTTCATGCCCTCGGTGATCGCCATCCGCAGCCCGTTGAAGTCGCCGAGCAGGGACGGGGCGACGGCACCGGCGACCAGGGCCGACTCCGCCGCGTCGTGGACGACGCCGGTCGCTCCGTAGACGAGAAGGACCGCGAGGATGACCGGGGCCCGGTCGGTGACCAGGACCGGCAAGAGGGCCGCCGGCAGCAGGTTGCCCCCGATCAGCAGCGGCTTGCGGCGGACGCGGTCGGCGAGGGTGCCGAGCAGCGGGCCCGCCAGGGTCGGCGCCCACATCGCCAGCATGCACAGCGCCGCCAGGCCGTCCGAACCGGTGAGGTCCTTGACCCAGACGCCGGACACCAGCCACAGGGCCGAGGTGCCGAAGCCTGAGACGAGAACTCCGGTGAGGTAGAGCCTGGCGTTGCGGTCACGGAGCACCGCCCGTGTCTTCGTCATGCCTGGACATCGTGGGTCTAAGGCCCCCGCGGAGGGATGGGGCAGGTTCCCTGGATGTCGGGCGATGAGTTTTCGCGGCGGCGACGGTCCACCCTTCACGACATCGCGAACCCCGAGGAGCACCGCATGACCGTCCCGCCCCTGGATCTCGGACCGCAGACCCACGTCATCGCCCTGCTGGCCGAGGGCGTAACCGATGATCAGCTGGGGCACGCCACCCCGTGTCCGGAGTACGCGGTGCGCAATATGCTCGGCCACCTGACCGGCCTCACCGCCGCCTTCCGTGACGCCGCCCGCAAGGATCTCGGGGCCACGACCGACACCCCGCCGACCGACTCCGTCCCGGACGTCGGCCCCGGCTGGCGCGAGGAACTCCCCAAGGTCCTCGACGAACTCGCCGAGGCCTGGCGCGACCCGGCCGCCTGGACCGGCATGACCCGCGCGGGCGGCGTGGACCTGCCCGCGCAGATCGCCGCCGCCGTCGCCGTCGACGAACTGGTCGTCCACGGCTGGGACCTGGCCCGCGCCACCGGTCAGTCGTACGACCCGGACCCCGCCGCGCTCCAGGCGTCGTACGACTTCCTCCAGGCCTCCGCGGAGGATCCGAGCCGGGACGCCATCTTCGGCCCGATCGTCCCGGTGCCACAGGACGCGTCGCTGCTGGACCGGGCGATCGGGCTCAGCGGGCGCAACCCGGACCGGACGCCGTAGACGCCGCCCCGAGAAGGCGTAGACGCACGGAAACCGGCGGCGCGCGGCAGGCCCGGACCGTACGCTCCCCACCATGCCGCCCCTCAGCCTCACCGTCCTCGGTACTGCCTCCCCGCACCCGGCGCCGGGCCGCCCCTGCTCCGGCTATCTGCTGCGCGGCGGCGGCGCCGAGGTGTGGGTGGACGCCGGTCCCGGTACCTTCGCGGAGTTGCAGCGGCACACGGATCCCTCCCGGCTGACGGCGATCTGGATCTCCCATCTGCACGCCGATCACAGCGCGGATCTGCTGTCCGCCGTCTACGCCTTCGCGTACGGCGGACTCACCCCGCCCGCCCCGATCCCGGTGTACGCTCCGCCCGGCTGCGCCCACCGGCTCGCCGGGTTCTTCGGGCGCCCCGACGTGCGCTTCCTCGACGGCATTCTCACCTTCCATCCTCTGTACGACGGCCACGAGGTCCGGCACTGGAACCTGCGGCTCGCCGCGCGGGCCGTCGCGCACGGCACCGAGGCGTACGGGCTGCGCGCCGAGTGCGCCGGACGTGTCCTCGCGTACTCCGGGGACAGCGGACCCTGCGCCGCACTCGTCGAACTCGCCGCGGAATCGGACGTGTTCCTGTGCGAGGCAGACATCGATCGGCATCGCGAAGGCGAACAGGTCCATCTGACCCCCGAGGACGCCGGCGACATCGCCCGCAAGGCCGGGGCGCGCGAACTGATCGTCACCCACGTCGGACCCACGCTCACCAGGGAAGCGGCCACCACGCGGGCGGCCGTCGCCTTCGCCGGGCGCACCAGTACGGCCTTCGAGGGTGCCACCCGGCTCGTGTGACGCGCCCGCACAGAAACTTCGGCTTCGTCTGCCGGAAGCATTGACGAAACAACACCGGCCTCTTACCTTCAACGCGTCGTACTTCGTACGTCATATATGAGACGCGATATCAGATACGCAAGATCCGATACGCGAGATCCGAGAGGCGCGCATGACCTCTGTGCCCACGCCGATCCCCTCCCGCACGCAGTACGTGCTGGAGGAGATCAAACGCCGCATCCTCACCGGGCGCCTGACGCCGGGTCAGGCCCTGGTCGAGACCGAACTCGCCGCACAGTTCGGGGTGTCCAAGACCCCGGTGCGCGAGGCGCTCAAGACCCTGGCCGGCACCGGGCTCGTCGTGATGAGCCAGTACAAGGGCGTCACGGTGCGCATGGTGGACGCGGACATGGCGCGCGAGGTCTACGACGTCCGGCTGCTCCTCGAACCCGAGGCGCTCAAGCGGGCCGTACGGCGCGGGGCCTCCCTCGACGCCGCGCGCGACGCCCTGACCAAGGCCGACGACGCCACCGACACCGCCGAACGCTCCCTCGCCAACCGGGAGTTCCACCGCGCCCTCTACCTGCCCTGCGGCAATCCGCTGCTCGGCCGGATGCTCGACGAAGTCCGCGACCAGGCCGCCCTGGTCTCCGCCGTCGCCTGGGCGGCCTCGCCCTCCTGGGACCGGGAGGCCGGTGAGCACCGGGAGATCCTGCGGCTCGCCCTGGACGGCGACGCGGACGGCGCGGCCCGCGCCCTGCACGCCCACATCGCGTCCTTCGTGGAACGAGCGTTCCCCGGAGTGCTGGACCAGGAAGGCCAGGAATGAGCAGCGAGACCTTCGAGACCCAGCGGGCGGCCCTGGCCGACGTGGTGGCGATCCCGGTGACGCCTTTCGCCGAGGACGGCAGCGTCGACCAGGACAGCCACCGGGCCCTGCTGCGTCGGCTGCTCGACGGCGGGATCACCACCCTCACCCCCAACGGGAACACCGGCGAGTTCTACGCCCTCAGCCCCGAAGAGCGCCGCATGGTCACGGAGTTGACCGTCGAGGAGGCCGGGGACCGGGCCGACATCCTCGTCGGCGTCGGACACGACGTGCCCACTGCCGTCGCCTCCGCCCGCCACGCCCGTGAACTCGGCGCCGGGATGGTCATGGTCCACCAGCCCGTCCACCCCTACGTCTCGCAGGGCGGCTGGATCGACTACCACCGCGCGATCGCCTCGGCCGTCCCGGAGCTCGGCGTCGTCCCGTACATCCGCAACGCCCAGCTCGGCGGTGACCGCCTCGCCGAACTCGCCGACGCCTGCCCGAACGTGATCGGCGTGAAGTACGCCGTCCCGGACGCGGCCAGGTTCGCCGCCTTCGCTCGGGACGCGGGACTGGAACGCTTCGTGTGGGTCGCCGGACTCGCCGAGCCCTACGCGCCCTCCTACTTCTCGGCGGGCGCCACCGGCTTCACCTCGGGGCTCGTGAACGTCGCCCCGGCCGTCTCGCTGAACATGATCGAAGCGCTTCGATCCGGTGACTACCCGGCCGCCATGAAGGTCTGGGAGCAGATCCGCCGCTTCGAGGAACTGCGCGCGGCCAACGGATCCGCCGACAACGTCACCGTCGTCAAGGAGGCCCTCGCCTCCCTCGGCCTGTGCCGCCGCGAAGTGCGCCCGCCGAGCCGCGAGTTGCCCGAGGCCGCACGCTCCGAGGTCGCCGCGATAGCCGCCGGGTGGTCCATATGACCGACAGGAAGCGTCCCGAAGAGCTCAGAAGCCACCAGTGGTACGGCACCGAGGGTCAGCTGCGGACCTGGTCGCACAACGCCCGGATGCGCCAGCTCGGTTACGAGGCCGAGGAGTACCGGGGCCGCCCGGTGATCGCCGTCCTCAACACCTGGTCGGACATCAACCCCTGCCACGTCCATCTGCGCGAGCGGGCCGAGGCGGTCAAGCGGGGGGTGTGGCAGGCCGGGGGCTTCCCGCGCGAATTCCCGGTCGCCACCCTCTCGGAGACGTATCAGAAGCCCACCCCGATGCTCTACCGCAACCTGCTCGCGATGGAGACGGAGGAGCTGCTGCGGTCGTACCCGATCGACGCGGCGGTGCTGCTCGGTGGCTGCGACAAGTCGACGCCCGCGCTGCTCATGGGCGCGGCCTCGGCCGACGTCGCCTCGATCTTCGTGCCCGCGGGGCCGATGCTGCCGGGGCACTGGCGGGGCGAGACCCTCGGGTCCGGCACCGACATGTGGAAGTACTGGGACGAGCACCGTGCCGGCAACCTGACGGACTGTGAACTGCGGGAACTGCAAGGCGGGTTGGCGCGCTCTCCCGGTCACTGCATGACCATGGGGACCGCGTCGACCATGACCGCTGCGGCGGAAACCCTTGGCATGACCCTGCCGGGTGCGTCCTCGATCCCGGCCGTCGACTCCGCGCACGAGCGGATGGCAGCGGCCTCCGGTCGCCGCGCGGTGGAGCTCGCCTGGACCGGGCTCAGGCCGTCCGAGATCCTCACCCGCGAGGCCTTCGAGGACGCCGTCACCACGGTGCTCGGACTCGGCGGCTCCACCAACGCGGTCATCCACCTGATCGCGATGGCGGGACGCTGCGGGGTCACGCTCACCCTCGACGACTTCGACCGCATCGCCCGCACGGTCCCGGTGCTGGCGAACGTACGGCCCGGCGGACAGACGTACCTCATGGAGGACTTCTACTTCGCCGGCGGTCTGCCCGCCTTCCTCTCCCGGATCACCGACCTGCTCCACCTGGACCGGCCGACCGTCAACGGCACCCTGGGCGAGCAGATCGAGGGCGCCGAGGTGCACAACGACGACGTCATCCGCACCCGGGACAACCCGGTCGCGAGCGAGGGCGGGGTCGCCGTCCTGCGCGGCAACCTCTGCCCCGACGGCGCCGTCATCAAGCACATCTCCGCCGAACCCCACCTGCTCAAGCACACCGGCACCGCGGTCGTCTTCGACGACTACAGGTCTATGCAACGCACCATCAACGACCCGGCGTTGAACATCACCGCCGACAGCGTGCTGGTGCTGCGCAACGCCGGCCCCAAGGGCGGCCCCGGTATGCCCGAGTACGGCATGCTCCCGATCCCGGACCACCTGCTCAAGCAGGGCGTGCGGGACATGGTCCGCATCTCCGACGCCCGTATGAGCGGTACGAGTTACGGCACCTGTGTGCTCCACGTGGCCCCGGAGTCGTACATCGGCGGCCCGCTCGCCCTGGTGCAGACGGGGGACAGCATCACCCTCGACGTCGAGGCGCGCTCCCTGCAACTCGACGTGGACGAGGAGGAGTTGGGGCGCCGCCGAGCGGAGTGGACGCCCCCGCCCACCCGCTACGAGCGCGGCTACGGCGCCCTCTACAACGAGCAGATCACCCAGGCGAACACAGGCTGCGACTTCGAGTTCCTGGCCGGGCAAGGCAAGGTCCCCGACCCTTACGCCGGTTGACGAGTCTTCCCCAGGGGCGCGGGGAACTGCGCCACAAGCCACATCGCACCCGCACCCGCCGCACCACAGCAAGAGGCACCCCGAACCGCGAACAGGGGCCGACCTCCGCATATTGAGAAAGCGCTTCCTGCGCCGCGAAAGCAAGCCGCACCGAGACGTACCGAGAACGGAGACCTGTCATGGCCCAAGCCGCAGCCGTGGCGACACCGCCCGCGCCACCCCGGCGACGCCGTGCCTCCGCCACGCCGCGCAGACTGCCGTATCTGCTGATCGCACCGGCGGCCCTGCTGATGCTGGGCTTCATCGCCTACCCGGTGATCAGCGTCTTCTACTACAGCCTGCAGAACTACAACCCCACCAAGCCATGGCGGAACGGTTACGCGGGCTTCGACAACTTCGTCCAGATCTTCACCAAGGACCCGCAGTTCTGGGACACGCTGACCTTCAGCGCCAAGTGGGTCTTCGTCGAGGTCGGACTCCAGCTGCTGTTCGGCCTGGCGCTCGCGCTGATCGTCAACCAGACCTTCGTGGGCAGGGCGGTGGGCCGCGCGCTCGTCTTCTCCCCGTGGGCCGTCTCCGGCGTGCTGACCTCCGCGATCTGGGTACTGCTCTACAACTCCCAGACGGGCGTCACCCGTTACCTCGCCGACATGGGCATCGGCTCCTACGGCACCAGCTGGCTGTCGGACACCTCCACCGTCTTCTCGGCGGCGGTCGTCGCCGACCTGTGGCGCGGCGTGCCCTTCTTCGCGATCCTCATCCTCGCCGACCTCCAGTCCGTCTCGAAGGACCTGTACGAGGCCGCCGAGGTCGACGGGGCCAGCACGATCAAGCAGTTCTGGCACATCACGCTGCCCCACCTGAAGGACGCGATCATCCTGTCCACGCTGCTGCGCGCGGTGTGGGAGTTCAACAACGTCGACCTGCTCTACACCCTGACCGGCGGCGGGCCCGCGGGGGAGACGACCACCCTCCCGCTCTACATCGCCAACACCAGCGTCGACGCCCACAACTTCGGCTACGCGTCCGCCCTGACCACGGTCGCGTTCGTGATCCTGCTCTTCTGCTCGATGGTCTATCTGCGGCTGAGCAAGTTCGGAGGCGGTTCCAAGTGATCACCAAGGAGGCCACGGAGCTCGCGCCCGCGCCCGTGCACGAGACTCCCGAACCGCCCCGGTCGGTGAAGCGCCGGCGTGCCTGGGACGAGGTCCCGCGCTGGCACATCTACCTGCCGCTGTCGATCTACCTCGTCTTCACCCTGATCCCCTTCTACTGGATCCTGCTCTTCGCGCTGCGCCCGGCCGGCTCGACCTCGCTCGTGCCCTGGCCGATCACCTTCGACCACTTCGAGAAGGTGTGGACGGAGCGGGCCTTCGGCACCTACTTCGAGAACAGCGTCTACGTCGGTCTCGCCACCCTGGTGATGACGACATTGGTGGCCCTGGCCGGCGGCTATGCCCTCGCCCGGTTCGACTTCAAGGTCAAGAACGCGTTCATGCTGGCGCTGCTGTGCTCGCAGTTCGTACCGGGCGCGCTGTTGCTGGTGCCGCTGTTCGAGATCTTCGCCGAACTGAAGATGATCAACTCGCTGGGCAGTGTCATCATCGCCGAGACGGTCTTCCAGCTTCCGCTGTCGATGATCCTGATCAGCAACTTCATCAAGAACGTGCCGTACTCCCTGGAGGAGGCGGCCTGGGTCGACGGCTGCAACCGGCTGACGGCCTTCAGGATCGTCGTCCTGCCCCTCCTCCGCCCCGGCCTGATCGCCGTCGGCTCCTTCGCCTTCGTGCACTCCTGGAACCACTTCCTGTTCGCCCTGATGTTCCTCAACAACCAGGACAAGCAGACGATCCCGGTCGGCCTCAACACCCTGATGAGCGCGGACAGCGTCGACCTAGGCGCGCTCGCGGCCGGCGGCATCATCGCGGCGGTGCCCGTGGTGATCGTGTTCGCGTTCATCCAGAAGTGGCTGATCACGGGCTTCAGCGCGGGGGCGGTGAAGGGATGACACTCCGTCGGATCAGCGGGACGGACCGGCAGGTGAGGGCCGGTGACGATCGCGACCGGTCGGTCGGCTGCCGGGCTCGGACGCCGAAACCATGCGGTCCGGCCCCGGCGTGGGCGACCCCCGCCGGGGCACCGGGCCCGCGCTCCCCGTGGAGCAGGCAGGTGTTCGGGGGAGCGGGTTCGGCGGACAGCCCGGTGGTGGCTTTCGGTGGTGTCCGTGCGGCCGGCGCTCAAGCAAGGCGAGTTCCGGCGCGGCCGGTCATCGGTCCGCGGACGGGAGCAGCTGACAACGGCGGGGGCCGGACACGGGCCAGAGTTCTCGCTGCGGGATCCGAGGGGGTGACGGAGAAGTGAGACTCCGTCGGATCGCCATGGGTGCCATGGTGCTGGGTCTGGTGGGCGTCGTCGTCCGGGCCGAGGGACGAGCCGTCGGCCGTGTCCTCCTGGGGACGGGCGACGCCGGGGTGTCCGCACCCCTCGGTCACGGGCGGGCCACGCACGCTGTGCGCCGGGGCGCGGATGTGCGGAAGCAGCCGGTCTCCGGTTCCGCCGCGGAGGTGGAGATATGAGGTTCCGCCAGATCGCCTTACTCACCGCCCTGTTGGGGCTGCTCTGCCTCCCCGCCCACGCCGAAGCCCGGGACCTCGGCCGCGACACCCTTCCCGCGCCCGACGGCTGGGCCGCGGAGGGGGCCGGTACCACCGGAGGTTCCGCCGCCGACTCCGCGCACGTCTACACCGTCACCGACCGCGCCGGTCTGGTCCGCGCCCTCGACGGTGGCAGCGACACGCCCAAGATCATCAAGATCGCCGGGACCGTCGATGCCAACACCGACGACGACGGCGACCACCTGGACTGCGCCGACTACGCCACCGACGGCTACGCCCTGAAGAAGTACCTCGCCGCCTACGACCCCCGCACCTGGGGCTCGGCCAAGCCCGGCGGACCGCAGGAGGAGGCCCGGCAGGCGTCCGCGAGGAAGCAGGCCGAGCGGGTGGAGCTGCTCGTCGGTTCCAACACCACGATCGTCGGGCTCGGCAAGGCGGTCCTCAAGGGCGGCAGCCTCCAGGTCAGGAACGCCGGCAACGTCATCATCCGCAACCTCGACGTCCGGGACGCCTACGACTGCTTCCCCGTCTGGCAGCCCAACACCGGCGGCCTCGGCGACTGGAAGACGGCTTACGACACCATCTGGCTGACGGGCGCCGACCATGTGTGGGTCGACCACGTGACCCTGAGCGACCAGGGCCACCCCGACTCCGCCGAGCCCACCTGGTTCGCCCGCAACTACCTCCGTCACGACGGCCTGCTGGACATCACCAACGGCTCCGACCTGGTCACCGTCTCCTGGAGCCGGTTCGCCGACCACGACAAGGCGATGCTCATCGGCAACAGCGACTCGGCCACCGGCGACCGCGGCAGGCTCCGGGTCACCCTGCACCACAACGAGTTCGAGTCCGTCGTACAGCGCGCGCCGAGGGTTCGCTTCGGACAGGTGCACGTCTACAACAACCGGTACGTCGTACCGGACGACGACTACCGCTACTCCCTCGGCGTCTCCACCGAGTCCGCGATCTTCGCCGAGAACAACGCCTTCCACACCCCCGGCCACATCGAGGCCGCCGACCTCGTCAAGAGCTGGAACGGCAGCGCACTGCACCAGAGCGGCACCCTCTTCAACGGCTATCCGGTGGACCTGCTCGCCATCCACAACGCCTACAACTCCGGCAGCGAGCGCGACCTCACGGCGGACGTCGGCTGGACGCCTACCCTGCACACAAAGATCGACAGTGCCGAAGCAGCCGACCGACAGGTGGCGCGCGGCGCGGGCGCAGGGAGGATGCCATGAACACCGTGGACACCATGAACACCGACAACACCCCGGGCACCGTGGACATCGTCCTGGCGGGCGCGCGCGGCCACGGCCGCTGGCACCTGGAGAACATCCGCCGGCTCCAGGACAAGGGGATCGTACGACTGGCGGGGATCTGCGAGCTGACCCCGCTGACCGGCGACGAGATCCCCCAAGGCCTGGGTACGCCCGAGCAGTCCGCCGACTTCGGGGCGCTCCTCGACTCCACCGGCGCCCGGATCGCGGTGATCTGCACCCCGATCCCGACGCACACGGACCTGGCGCTCGAAGCCGCTCGCCGAGGCGTGCACATCCTGCTGGAGAAGCCCCCGGCGCCGTCGTACGCCGAGTTCCGCCGGATGGCCGACGGGGTCGCCGCGGCCGGGGTCGCCTGCCAGATCGGCTTCCAGTCGCTGGGCTCGCACGCCGTGCCCGCGATCCGGGAGCTGGTCCGGGAGGGCGCGATCGGCGAGGTGAACGGGGTCGGCGGGGCCGGTGCCTGGGCGCGAGCCGAGGCGTACTACCGGCGCGCGCCCTGGGCGGGCAAGCGGCGGATGAACGGCGTCGACGTGATCGACGGCGTGCTGACCAACCCCCTCGCGCACGCCGTCGCCACCGCACTCGCCCTGAACGGCACCACCCGCGCCGAGGACGTCACCCGCATCGAGACCGAGCTCCAACGCGCCAACGACATCGAGTCCGACGACACCTCCTGTGTCCGCGTCACCACCGAGAACGGCATCCCGGTCGTCGTCGCCGCGACCCTGTGCGCCGAGGACCCCGACGAGCCGTACGTCGTCGTGCACGGCAGCCAGGGCCGGATCACCTACTGGTACAAGCAGGACCGCGTGCTGCTCCAGCGGGCCGGGCACGGCCCCGAGGAGTACGAGTACGGCCGCACCGACCTCCTGGAGAACCTGGTCGACCACGTCACCGACGGTGCCGACCTGCTCGTCGTCCCCGAGGTGACGGGCGCCTTCATGAAGGTCGTCGAGGCGATCCGGCTGGCTCCGGACCCGACCCCGCTCCCGGCCACGGCCTGGCACCTGCTCCCCGACGAGGAGCGCCGTGTCGTCCCCGGCATCGACGGACTCGTCGCGGCCGCCGCCGACAACCTCGCCCTCTACTCCGAGCTGGGCGCCGACTGGGCCCGGCCACACGTCGCGAACGAGGTGAGCACATGACGACCCCCGATTCCCCGGTCCTGCGTGTCGCGGGCCGCCCGGTCGGCCGCTACGTCACCCGGCCCGAGCTGCCCGCCCGGCTCTCCCCGCGCCCCTATCTGCACCCCGTCACCACCCTGGCCGGCACGGCGGTCACCGAACTCAGCCCCGCCGACCACATCCACCACCTCGGCGTCGGTGTCGCCGTTCCCGACGTCGAGGGGCACAACTTCTGGGGCGGGCGCACCTACGTCCGCGACCAGGGCCCGACCGAGCTGGACAACCACGGTGCCCAGCGCCACCACTCCTTCCAGCTCCGCGACCCGGACGGTTTCGTGGAGGAGCTGCGCTGGGTCGCCTCGGGCGCGGAGCTGCTGCGCGAGCGCCGTACGGTAGCGGCCACCGAACTGACCGGCGCCGCCTGGGCGTTGGACTTCACCTTCTCCCTCACCAATGTCACCCAGGACCCCCTGTCGATCGGCAGCCCGGCCACCAACGGCCGGCCGGGCGCGGCGTACGGCGGTTTCTTCTGGCGGGCCCGGAAGGAGCAGGAGCGGCCGGACGTCTTCACCGCGGACCGGGAGGGCGAGGCGGCGATCCACGGCACCCGCGCCGACTGGGTCGCGCTCACGGGCAGCACCTGGACGCTCGTCTTCGCCGGGGCCACCGAGCAGACCCGCCGTGACCCGTGGTTCGTGCGCGCCGACGAGTACCCGGGCGTGGGCTCCTCGCTCGCCCACGACTCAAGACTGCCGGTCCCGCCCGGCGAGACCGTCGTACGGCGGATCGTCACGGTCGTCGCCGACGGACGCCTGCCCAGGCTCGAGGCGGCCGCCCTGGTACGGAAGGCGGTCAGCCAGTGACACCCACGAACCCGAACCCGCCGACGACGTACACGAACCCGATCCTGAACGCCGACTGGTCCGACCCGGACGTCGTCCGCGTCGGCGACGACTTCTACCTCACCGCCTCCAGCTTCGGCCGGGTCCCCGGCCTGCCGCTGCTGCACTCCCGCGACCTCGTCAACTGGACCCTGATCGGCCACGCCCTCGAACGCCTGGAACCGGCGGGGGAGTTCACCAGGCCCCGGCACGACTGCGGTGTCTGGGCACCGTCCCTCCGGTATCACGACGAGCGGTTCTGGATCTTCTGGGGCGACCCCGACCAGGGCATTTTCCAGGTCAACGCCCCCGGGATCAGGGGCCCTTGGACCCGCCCGCACCTCCTCAAGTCGGGCAAGGGCCTGATCGACCCCTGCCCGCTGTGGGACGAGGAGAGCGGCGAGGCCTATCTCGTGCACGCCTGGGCCAAGTCCCGCTCCGGCGTCAAGAACCGCCTCACCGGCCACCGCATGGACCTCGACGGCCGTGAACTCCTCGACGAGGGCAAGGTGATCGTCGACGGGGACCGGATCCCCGGCTGGTTCACTCTGGAAGGCCCCAAGCTCTACAGGCACGACGGCTGGTTCTGGATCCTGGCCCCCGCCGGGGGTGTGGAGACCGGCTGGCAGGGCGCCTTCCGCTCGCGCGGGTTCTTCGGCCCGTACGAGGAGAAGGTCGTCCTGGAGCAGCGGGACACGGACGTCAACGGGCCGCATCAGGGCGGCTGGGTGCGCACCCCGGCCGGCCAGGACTGGTTTCTGCACTTCCAGCAGAAGGGCGCCTACGGCAGGGTCGTCCACCTCCAGCCGATGCTCTGGGGTGAGGACGGCTGGCCGGTGCTCGGCGACGGGGGCGCCCCCGTCGCCGTACACGAGAGGCCCGCTCTGCCGCCGCAGCCGGACGCTGCGCCCGCCACCGACGACGACTTCCCCGGTGGACGCTTCGGCCGACAGTGGCAGTGGACCGCCAATCCGCAGCCCGGCTGGGCCACCCACCACTCCGGCGACGGGCTGCGGCTCACCTGCGTGCGTTCGGCCGACGCGCACGACCTGCGCAAACTGCCGAACGTGCTCACCCAGCGGCTGCCCGGCACGCCCTCGGCGGTCGAGGTGGAACTGCGACTGCACAGTGCGGAACCGGGCGCACGCGCCGGTCTCGCCGTCCTCGGGGACGCCTTCAGCTGGATCGGGCTCCAGCGCGGCGCTGACGGGAGTGTCCAGCTGGTGCACCGGTTCGCCGAGGGCGTCGCCGAGCAGGAGCGGGACGCCCACCGTCCGCGCCTCGTGCCCGAAGCCGCCGACGGACGGGTGCGACTGCGGATCGAGATCGGCGCGGGCGCGCGCTGCCGGTTCTTCCACGACCTCGGCGACGGCCCGCAGCCCTCCGGACCCGTCTTCGCCGCCACCCCCTGGCGCTGGGTCGGAGCCCTGCTCGGACTGTTCGCCCTCGCGCCCGTCGGAGGAGGGCACGCCGGCGCGGCAACCTTCTCGCACTTCAGGATCGACCACCTGTAACGCACCGAACCCGTAAGCCTGTTGGGAGCCGCAATGACGCAGCACCTTCGTAGCAAGCGCTTGCAGAGACCGGGACACGGCATGGTCCTGGCCGCTGTGCTCGGCCTGCTGGCCGCGCTGAGCCTCGGGGCCATCGGGCAGGCCAGGGCCGTCGCCGTCGAAAAGGCCCCGGTCGACCGCTGGAGCGGCAAGGCCCAGGCCGACCGCTGGAGCGACCGGGCCCACGGCTTCGCCTCCCTCGCCGGCGGTACCACCGGAGGGGCCGGCGGCAAGGTCGTCACCGTGACCGACCAGGCCTCGCTCGCCAAGTACGCGGCGGCCGAGGAGCCGTACGTCATCCGGGTCTCGGGCGCGATAGCCGTCGAGCCCTTCGGCTCGGACATCGTCGTGGCCTCGAACAAGACGATCATCGGCGTCGGCGACACCGGCGAGATCGTCCACGGCGAGCTGCATCTCAACCCGGGCACCCACAACGTGATCATCCGCAACCTGACCATCCGCGACTCGTACGTCGAGGGCGACTGGGACGGCAAGACGACCGACTTCGACGCGATCCAGATGGACACCGCCGACCACGTCTGGATCGACCACAACCGCTTCGAGCACATGGGTGACGGGCTGCTCGACATCCGCAAGGACAGCCAGTACATCACCGTCTCGTACAACCAGTTCCGCAGCCACAACAAGGCGTTCGGGATCGGCTGGACGACCAACGTGCTGACCCAGATCACCATCGACCACAACTGGTTCACCGGGACCAAGCAGCGCAACCCGTCCGCCGACAACTGCGCCTACGCCCACCTCTACAACAACTACCTCTCGGCGCAGGTGGCCGACGGGGACCCGGTGTGGACGTACGGGAACTGGTCGCGCGGCCGGACCAGGATGGTCATCGAGAGCAGCTACTACGACGGTGTCCAGCATCCCTACCAGGCCGACGCCACCGCCGAGTTGGTGCAGCGCGGGTCGATCCTGAAGAACACGACCGGGCGGACGGACGCGTGGGGTACGGCATTCGACCCGCGCTCCTTCTACGACTACCGGCTGGACCCGGCCGCCGCCGTGCCCGCGCTGGTGTCGAGGTTCTCCGGCCCGCAGCAGCGGATCGGGGTGACCCTGCACGTCCCCGGTGACCACCCGACCGTGCAGGCCGCCGTGGACGCCGTGCCCGACGGGAACAGCGTGCCGGTGACGATCGCCGTCGCGCCGGGCACCTACCGGGCCAAGGTGTACATCCCGGCGACCAAGCCGAACATCGTGCTCCAGGGGACTGGACAGGACCGGTCCGACACCGTCATCGTCTACGACACCCCAGCCGAGTACGGCGGTTCGACGGGCAGCGCGACGGTCCGGATCGCCGCGAACGACGTCACCGCCCGCCACCTCACCTTCAGCAACGACTTCGACGAGGCCGCGGTCGAGCTGAAGGGCGAGCAGGCCCTCGCGATGAAGACGACCGGCGACCGGATCGTCTTCGAGGACACCGCCTTCCTGGGCAACCAGGACACCCTGATGACCGACAGCCCCAAGCTGGACGTGATCAGCCGGGTCTACATCCACGACTCGTACATCGAGGGCGATGTCGACTTCATCTACGGCCGGGCGACCACGGTGATCGACCGGTCCGTGATCCGGGCGCTGAGCCGCGGCTCGGACTCCAACAACGGCTACATCACGGCTGCTTCGACCTGGACGGGCAACCCGTACGGGTTCCTGATCACCCGGTCGAAGGTCGTGAGCGACGCCCCGGAGCAGAGCTTCCACCTGGGGCGGCCGTGGCACCCGGGCGGTGAACCCGCCGCCGTGGCCCAGGTGTTGATCCGCGACACCGAACTTCCGGCCGCCGTGAAGACCGCGCCCTGGACCGACATGAGCGGCTTCTCGTGGAAGGACGCGCGGTTCGCCGAGTACCGCAACTCCGGGCCGGGAGCCGCCCCGAGCGCCGACCGGCCGCAGCTCGACGCCGCCGACGCGAGGACGTACACCGTCGCGAACTACCTCAAGGGCACCGACGGCTGGGCACCCCACACCGGCCACTGACTTCCCCCCACGACTTCACATCTCCGCTGGAATCGAAAGAAGAAGAGAGCCGATCAATGAAGATCAGTATCCGCAGAAGCAGGCGCGCTGCCATAGCCGTCGCCCTCGGGTCCGTCCTGGCGCTGACCGCCACCGCCTGCGGTGACGACGGCAGCGGAGCCGGCGGTGACAAGGGCGACGCGGGCAGCGGCAAGGGAAAGATCGTCTTCTGGGACAACAACGGTGGTGTGCGCACCGACATCTGGAAGGAGGTCATCGCCGACTTCCAGAAGGCGAACCCGGACATCAAGGTCGAGTACGTCGGCATCGCGTCCACCGAGTACCAGTCCAAGGTCGACACCGCCATCCAGGGCGGGGGCCTGCCGGACGTCGGCGGTGTCGGCGCGGCCATGCTCGCCGGGTTCTCCGCCCAGAAGGCGCTGGAGCCGCTGGACGACCGGCTCGCCAAGTCCTCGCTGAGCGGCAAGCTCAACGAGAACATGGTCGACTCGCTGAAGGCGGCGGGGGGTGGGGACGGGACCCTGTACTCGATCCCGACCTCCGCCAACAACGGTGTGCTCTACTACCGGACCGACCTGTTCAAGAAGGCCGGCCTCGACGAGCCGACGACCTGGGACAAGTTCTACAAGGCCGCGGACAAGCTCACCAACGCCAAGAAGAACGAGTTCGGTTACACCATCCGCGGCGGAGCCGGGTCCATCGCCCAGGCCCTGGACGCGGCGTACGGGCAGAGCGGGATCACCTCCTTCTGGAACGGCGACAAGACCACCCTCAACGACCCGAAGAACGTGGCGGCGCTGGAGAAGTACGCGGCGCTGTACAAGAAGGACACCCCGGCGGCCGACCTCAACAACGACTTCACCAAGATGGTCGCGCAGTGGGACTCCGGCACGATCGGGATGCTCAACCACAACCTGGGGTCGTACCAGGACCACCTGAAGGCGCTCGGAGCCGGCAAGTTCCGGGGCATTCCGCAGCCGATCGGCGCCTCCGGCAAGCGGGTGCAGGTGTCCAACCCCGTCGACGGGCTCGGGGTGTTCAAGAGCTCGAAGAACAAGGACGCGGCCTGGAAGTTCATCGAGTTCGCGACCTCCGCCGCGGAGAACTCGAAGTTCAACAAGTCCGCCGGGCAGGTGCCGTCGAACAACGACGCCGCCAAGGACGCCTGGATCTCGGAGGCCGAGCCCACGAAGCTGGCCGCCGCCGCGCTGACCGACGGTTCCACGAGCATCGTTCAGCTGCCGTACTACCTGCCCGACTGGAACACCATCTCCAAGGCCGACAACGAGCCCAACTTCCAGAAGGTGCTGCTGGGGGACATGAGCGCCAAGGACTTCCTGGACACCATGGCCGAGCAGCTGAACAAGGCTCAGGCCGAGTGGAAGGAACAGAACGGCTAAGAGCCCGGGTGAATGCGGTCGTGGGGAGCTGCGGGTCCGTCGTGGCTGGTCGCGCAGTTCCCCGCGCCCCTGAGGGAAGAGAGGCTACCCAAGGTGTCACTCACACGCAGACAGGTCACCGTGGCGGCGATGGCCGCCGTGCCCGTCGCTTTCAGCGCCACTAGTACTGCGCAAGCCAGAGAACAGCGCACCCTCTACATCGCCGGTGATTCCACCGCCGCACAGAAATACTCCGACGCCGCGCCCGAGACCGGGTGGGGCATGGCACTCCCCTTCTTTCTGCGCCAGGATCTGGCCGTCGCCAATCACGCGGTGAACGGGCGTAGTTCGAAGTCCTTCGTCGACGAGGGGCGACTCGACGCGATTCTCGGGCTGATCAGGCCCGGTGACTTCCTGCTCGTCCAGTTCGCGCACAACGACGAGAAGACCGCCGATCCGACCCGCTACACCGAGCCCTGGACGACGTACCAGGACTATCTGCGCCGGTACCTCGACGGCGCCCGCGCGAAGGGTGCCCGGCCGGTCCTCGCCACCCCCGTCGAGCGGCGGAAGTTCGACGCGAACGGCAACGCCGTGCCGACCCACGGGGAGTACCCGGCCGCGATGCGGGCGCTCGCCCAGGAGGAGGGCGTCGCGCTGCTAGACATCCAGGCGCTGTCCCTCGCCCTGTGGCAGAGGCTCGGCGTCGAGGAGACCAAGAAGTACTTCAACTGGACCGACACCGAGCAGGACAACACGCACTTCAATCCGCCCGGTGCCATCGCGGTGGCCCGTCTGGTCGCCCGTGAACTGCTGCGGCACCGCGTGCTGGCGCCCCGGGACGTGCGCCGGCTCGACGCCGAGATCCCGGAGTCCTGGATCACCTGGCCGCCGCCGGCCGCCGCCTGACCACACCTTCCCGCAGTCGAAAGAGAGCCGCACAATGAACGCACAGCTATGTCATGGCCATGTCATAACAAAGGTGATGGCGGTGGCGGGCTGCGCCGCCCTGGTCCTCGCGGTCACCGGCACCACCGCTCAGGCCAAGGGCCACGACGCGGGCCGCGAGACCCTCGCCGCCGGTGACGGCTGGGCCTCCGAGGGCACCGGCACCACCGGAGGCGCGGCCGCGGACGCCGCCCACGTGTACACCGTCACCGACTGGGCCGGCTTCAAGGCCGCGCTCGCCGCGGGCGGGACCGCGCCCAAGATCATCAAGGTGAAGGGGACCATCGACGCGGTCTCCGAGGGCTGTGACTCCCTCGCCGCGCCCGGCTACGACTTCGGCGCCTACCTGGCGAAGTACTCGCCGGAGGCCTGGGGCCTGGACACCGACCTGAGCGCCGAGCCCGACGACAGCCCCGAGGGGCTGCGCCGCGCTTCCGCCGCCAACCAGGACCAGACCATCAAGGCGAACGTCCCCGCCAACACCACGATCATCGGCGTCGGCAAGAACGCCGGGTTCAAGGGCGCGAGCCTCCAGATCAAGGCCGTCGACAACGTCATCGTCCGCAACCTCACCTTCGAGAGCCCCATCGACTGCTTCCCGCAGTGGGACCCCACCGACGGCGACAAGGGCAACTGGAACTCCGAGTACGACACCGCCGTCGTGTACGGCTCCACCCATGTCTGGCTGGACCACAACACCTTCACCGACGGCAGCCACCCCGACAGCGCCGCGCCGGCCTACTTCGGCATGCTCTACCAGCAGCACGACGGCGAGCTGGACATCGTCCGGGGCGCCAACCACGTCACCGCCTCCTGGAACGTCTTCGCCGACCACGACAAGACGATCCTGATCGGAAACAGCGACAGCGAGTCCACGGCGGCCGGGGACCGGGGCAAGCTCAAGGTCACCTTCCACCACAACCTGTTCTCGAACCTCGTCGAGCGCGCGCCCCGCGTCCGCTTCGGACAGGTCGACTCGTACAACAACCACTTCGTGGCGAACGACGACTACTCCTACAGCTTCGGCATCGGCAAGGAGTCCCAGCTCGTCGCCGAGCACAACGCCTTCACCCTGCCGGACGGGGTCAGCGCGGCCAAGGTGCTCAAGCGGTGGAACGTCTCCCCGCTCACCGCCGACGACAACTACGTCAACGGCACGCCCACCGACCTGATCGCCGTCCACAACGCCGAGATCCCCGCCGAGACCCTGCAGTCCGGCGCGGGCTGGACGCCGACCCTGCGCACGAAGATCGACCCGGCCAAGAAGGTGCCGGGGATCGTCGACCGGGGCGCGGGCGCGGGCCACGTCTGCTGACACCACCCCCTGACCGGCCGGGGCGGAATCCAGCGGCCGCCCCGGCCACCTCACCCCCCACGCGAGGAACCCCACCACCGAGCCGCGTTTCCTAGGAGCACCCGCATGTCCTCGCCCCACGCCCGACTCCCCCTGTCCAGAAGGGGATTCCTGCTCGCAAGCACCGGAGCGGCAGCCTCCCTCGCGCTCACGCCGAGCCCCGCTCGGGCCGCCGGTGGCCGACGCCCCTTCGGCCGCTTCGGATCCCCGGCCGCCCGGCTCACACCGCGGACGCTCTACGTCGACCCCCGGGGCCGTGGCGACCACGCCACCGTGAAGGACGCCGTCACCGCGGCCACCGGCAGTGGCTGGACCCTGGTCCTCGCGCCCGGCACCTACCGGGAGACCGTGGCCGTCGACGTCACGCGCACCGAGGCCACCTGGATCGGCGCCACCGAGGACCCCCGGGACGTCGTGATCGTCTACGACAACGCGGCAGGCACCCCCAAGCCCGGCGGCGGCACCTACGGCACCACCGGCTCCGCCACCACCACGGTCCAGGCCGAGGGCTTCACCGCCCGCTGGATCACCTTCGCCAACGACTGGCTGCGGGCCGACCACCCCGACATCACCGGCACCCAGGCCGTCGCCCTCAAGGTCCAGGGCGACCGCTCCGCCTTCCACCACTGCCGCTTCCTCGGCCACCAGGACACCCTGTACGCCGACTCGACGGCCCTGACCTCCTTCGCCCGCCAGTACTTCTCGCACTGCTATGCCGAAGGCGACGTGGACTTCGTCTTCGGGCGGGCCACCGCCGTCTACGAGAACTGCCACTTCCGGACCCTGGACCGGACCGACCTGGCGGCGGCGCCGTACGGCTTCGTCTTCGCGCCCTCCACGGCGGGTGCCAACCCGCGCGGATACCTGGTGACGCGCGGCAGGGTGTCCGGCGAAGCCCCGGACGCCGCCTACAAGCTGGCCCGCCCGTGGGTCCCCAGCTCCGACACCACGGCCCGTCCGTCGCTCGTGGTCCGGGACACCTGGCTGGGCCCCGGTATCGACGCGACCGCTCCCTACACCAACATGTCGGACACCTTCCCCTGGCAGAACCAGCGCTTCGCCGAGTACCGCAACACCGGGCCCGGCGCCAGGATCACGGTCCCGGAGAACCGGCCCCAACTCACCGCGGAGCAGGCGGAGTCGGCGACGCGCGAGACCTACCTCGGCGACTGGCGGCCCTGGAAGGAGTCGTGCTGATGCGCAGACGTACCCTTCTCGCGGCCGGCTTCGGACTCGCCGCGGCGGGAGCGACCCCCGCCTTCGCCACCGGCGGCCACCGTGTCCTCCACGTCCGCCCCGGTGACTCCGTCCAGGCCGCCGTGGACGCGGTCACCGGACCCGGCTGGACGATCGTCGTGCACCCGGGCACCTATCGCGAGGCCGTCGACATCCCGGCTGCCGCAGCCGAGTTGACCGTGCGCGGTGCCGTCCGCGAACCCCGCGCAGCCGTCATCGTGTACGACAACGCCAACGGCACCCAGAAGCCCGACGGTTCAGGCACCTACGGCACCGCGGGCTCCGCCACCTTCACCTCTGCGGCCCCGGGCCTCACCGTCCGTGACCTCACTCTCGCCAACGACTGGCTGCGCGCCGACCACCCCGACATCACCGGGACCCAGGCGGTCGCCGCCTACACCTACGGCGACCGCACCCGCTTCGAGAACGTCCGGCTCCTGGCCCACCAGGACACGCTCTTCGTCGAGACGACCGCGCTCGCCGCCTTCGACCGGCAGTACTTCCGGCGCTGCTACATCGAGGGTGACGTCGACTTCGTCTTCGGCCGGGCCACCGCCGTCTTCGAGGAGTGCCACTTCCACACCCTCCAGCGGGACGTCGGCTTCGCCCCCAAGGGCATGGTCTTCGCCCCCTCCACGGCCCGCGCCAACCCGTACGGCATCCTCGCCGTCCGCTCCCGCATCACCTCCGGGGCCGAGGACGGGGCGTACAAGCTGGCACGGCCCTGGGTGCCGTCGTACGAGACGACCGCCTGGCCGTCGCTCGTGGTGCGCGACAGCCGGATCGGGCCCGGCATCGACCCCGTCGCGCCCTACACCAATATGCGCGAGACCTACCCCTGGCAGACCATGCGCTTCCGTGAGTACGCAAACTCCGGCCCCGGCGCGGTGATCTCCGTCCCCGCCAACCGGCCCCAGCTGACCGCCGCCGAGGCCGCCGCGCACACCCCGCGCACCTATCTCGGGGACTGGAGGCCCTATGAGTGCCGGTGACCCGCTGGGACGGCGGGCGTTCGTGGTGGGCGCCGGGGCGGCCGTGCTGGCCGGGGCAGCGGTGAGCCCAGCGGAGGCCGGGGTCGTGGAGGGCCCGCTGCCCGACTTCCACCCGGCGCTCAAGGCCGAGCTGAACTTCCCGCTGGCCTGGGGGACTTCACCGGTCCGCGACTTCCGCACCTGGCGTCGGCAGGCTCGTGCCAAGGTCGAGGAGCACCTTCTCGTCGACCGCGAGGACCGAACGCCGTACGCACCCGAGCACAGCCACGTCTCCCACGGCGACGGCTACACGAGGGAGTTGGTCACCCTCTCCCTCACCCACCACGAACGCGTCCGCGCCGCCCTGCTCACCCCGCACGGCCCCGGCCCGTTCCCCGCCGTGCTGCTGCTCCACGACCACGGGGCGAAGTTCGACATCGGCAAGGAGAAACTGGTCCGGCCCTGGTACGACGACACCCGGCTCGCCTCCGCGCAGGCCTGGGTCGACAGGTACTTCAGCGGCCGGTTCGTCGGCGACGAGCTGGCCCGGCGCGGCTATGTCGTCCTGTGCGCGGACGCCCTCGGCTGGGGCGACCGCGGGCCGATCGCCTACGACCAACAGCAGGCCCTGGCCTCCAACTTCTACAACCTCGGCTCCTCTCTCGCCGGGCTCATGGCCCGTGAGGACGCCCGCGCCGCCGACTTCCTCGCCGGCCTGGACCGGGTGGATGCCCGCCGGGTCGCGGCCGTCGGGTTCTCCATGGGCGCCTACCGCGCCTGGCAGACCGCCGCGCTGACCGACGCCGTCCGGGCCACGGCCGCGGTCTGCTGGATGACCGGCCTCAAGGAAATGATGGTGCCCGGCAACAACACCCTGCGTGGGCAGTCCAGTTACTACATGCTCCACCCGGGGCTGCCCCGGTTCCTCGACTTCCCCGACGTGGCGAGCATCGCCGCCCCCAGGCCGATGCTCTTCTTCAACGGCGGGCTCGACCCGCTGTTCCCCGCCGACGGCGTACAGGTCGCGTACGACAAGCTGCGCGCCGTCTGGCACTCCCGCCACGCCGAGGAGCGGTTGCATCTGAAGACCTGGCCCGACCTGGGCCATGTCTTCGTCGACCGCATGCAGGACGAGGTCTTCGGCTGGCTCGACGCCGTCCTGTAACCCCTTCCCCGAAAAGCACGACGAAAGGACCCGCACTCCATGTCTCGTCGTACCGCTCTCATCGCCACGGCAGCCCTCGCCCTCGGCACCGGGCTCGCCGTCCTCCCCTCCCAGGCCCAGGCCGCGACGGTCGTCGTCAGCAACTCGACCGACCTGTCCAGCGCCATCAAGAACGCCACCGCCGGTACCGTCATCCAGGTCCGCGGCGGCACCTACTACCCCACGGCCACCCTCCAGTCCACGGCCAACGGCAGCTCCTCCGCGCCGGTCACGCTCACCGCGTACGGCTCGGAGACCGTGAAGATCGACGGTTCCTCGCTGCCCGACGGGGACTGGATCTTCAAGCTGACCGCCGACTACTGGAACGTCTCCAACATCACCTTCCAGAACTCCCCGGACAGCGCGGTCGTCTGCCAGTCCTGCACCGGGACGGTCTGGAACAACATCAAGACCATCAACGGCGGCGACTCCGGCTTCACGCTCACCGGCGACGGAACCGTGAACAACACCGTCAAGAACATCGACTCCTACGGCAACTACGACGCCGCCAACCACGGTGAGAACGCCGACGGCATCGCCGTGAAGTTCGGCTCCGGCTCCGGTAACCTCATCACCGGGGCCCGCCTCTACAACAACTCGGACGACGGGATCGACTTCTGGTCCTTCTCCTCGCCCGTCACCGTCGAGCACACCTGGTCCATGGGCAACGGCGTCAACCGCTGGTCCGACTCCGCCTTCGCGGGCGACGGCAACGGCTACAAGCTGGGCGGCGACGGCGAGGTCGTCGCGCACGTCATCAACAACTCCGCCGCCTGGGGCAACGCCGGCAACGGCTTCACCGAGAACTCCAACACCGGCGCCATCGTCATCAACCGCACCACCGCCTACGCCAACAGCAAGTGGGGCTACTACTTCGCCACCAGCTCCGCGAAGCTCGGCAAGAACCTCGCGGTGAGCAACGGCGGCGGTTCGGTGAGCAAGGGCTCCAAGGTCACCTCGTCCGGCAACAACTGGGACAGCGGGATCAGCACCCCCGCCTTCAAGTCGACCGACGCCTCGACCACGTACAACGCCCGCAGCTCCAGCGGCACCCTGCCCGCCACCACGTTCCTGACGACGGGCAGCACCACCATCGGCGCGACCATGAACTGACACGGCCTCCGCACACCCGGCTCGGGGCGCTTGACCCGTTTTTTACCCGGCGGGTCTCGCGCCCACGCGGGTGACGCGCGTAGAACCTCTGTCATGCATAAGTCACTGCGTATCGCAGCCGTCGCCACCGCCTGCGCGGTCGTCGGCGTCGCCGTGTACGGCGCCGGTGCGGCCACGGCCCACCAGTCCACGGCGAACTCCACGCACGAGCCCTACAACATCGGGCTCCTGGTCAAGGACATCGACACCTACTACGGCACCGCGCCCGACGCGAACGGTGTCTACCAGGCGTCGCCCACCAGCCCCTACGCGAAGGACCTGGCGTCCCTCGACGAGGCGGCGCGCAAGTACATAGACCAGGCCGCCCGCAAGGCGCACCACCGGGGCGAGAAGCCCGCCGTCGTCTTCGACATCGACGACACGCTGCTGCTCAGCCTCGACTACGAGAAGCGCTACAACTACACGTACAACTCGACCACGTGGGCCGACTACGTGAACCGGGCCGACCGCCCGGCCGTCTTCGGCAGCCCCGAGCTCGTGCAGTACGCCGAGAAGAAGGGCGTCGAGGTCTTCTACAACTCGGGCCTCAGTGAGGCACAGCGCTCGGCCGCGGTCGAGAACCTGAAGAAGATCGGCGCCGATGTGAACCTCGACGCCGACCATGTGTTCCTCAAGGACAAGGCGAACCCGCCGTCCTACCTGAGCGCCTGCGCCACACCGGGCACCTGGACCTGCACCACCGTGCAGTACAAGTCCGGCACCCGCGCGCACATCGAGAAGGACCTCGGGTACGAGATCATCGCCAACTTCGGCGACCAGTACTCCGACCTCGACGGCGGTTACGCCGACCGGACGTACAAGCTCCCGAACCCGACGTACTTCGTGAGCTAGTTCTTCACCGGCCGGATCCCCGCCAGGGTCGGCACCACGGGCTTGATCGTGCCGTCCGCCGCGAACTCCATGCGGTCCACGGTGGTTTCGCGGTGCATACCGTCGCCGCCGGGCTTCCCCGGCCCGTTCAGGGCGAACCGGTGATAGACGATGTACCAGTCGTCGGTGCCGGGGACGTTCACCACGGAGTGGTGACCGGTGGAGAGGATGCCGTACTCGGGACGCTTGGACAGGATCGTCCCCTTCTTGGTCCACGGGCCGAGCGGGGACGGTCCCGTCGCATAGGCGACGTGGTAGTTCTCGCTGCGGGTGTCGTCCTCGGACCACATGAAGTAGTACGTGCCGTTCCGCTTGATCACGAAGGAACCCTCGCGGAAGTCGGCCGGGGTGATGTCCTTGATCTTCGCCGGGTCGTACGAGGTCATGTCGCCGTTCAGTGGCACCACGTACCCGTGCCCGTTGCCCCAGTAGAGATACGACGTCCCGTCGTCGTCCGTGAAGACGGCCGGGTCGATCATCTGGCCCTGCAGCGAACCGCCCTTCGCCACCAGCGGCTTGCCCAGCGCGTCCTTGAAGGGCCCGGCGGGTGAGTCCGCCACCGCCACGCCGATCTGCTGCTCGGCGCAGAAGTAGAAGTAGTACCTGCCGTTCTTCTCCGCGATCGCCGGAGCCCACGCGTACTTGTCGGCCCACGACACATCCGCGCCGAGGTCCAGGACGACCCCGTGGTCCTTCCAGTGGACCAGGTCCTTCGACGAGTACGCCTTGAACCGCGTCCCGTTCCAGCCGTTGAAGCCGTCGGTGGTCGGGTAGATCCAGTACTCGCCGTTCAGATAGTGCACGTCGGGGTCGGCGTTCAGACCGGGCAGGACGGGGCTGCCGGTCGGCACGGCCTCGACGGTCCAGCTGCGGGTCGTCCCGTCGGCCGCCGTCACGGTGTACGTCTGCGGCTTGCGGAAGTCGCGCCGGGTGCCGGATCCCGGGGTGACCGTGGCGCCTTCACCCACCGCCAACTCCGGTGCGAGACGGGCGAGATCGGTGCCCGGCCGCATCGGCAGCACGACCTTCGACGCGGCCTCGGTGACGATGGCGTACCCCTTCTGACCCGTGGCCGTCGCGTCCACGACGGACGTCCCGGAGACCGGGTACGCGGCCAGCAGCCGGTCGTACTCCTTCTGCGTCACCGGAAGCACCGTGCCGTGCCGGGGACTCGCGGGCAGCTGGTAGTTCGCGGACGGGGTCCACCTGCCCGAGTCGAGGTCGGTGGTCTCGAAGGGGACGTACCCGCGGCCGCCGTACTCGTCGATGAACAGGTACCACTTCTTCTCGGTGTTCGACCTGAACACCGTCGGGCCCTCACCGCGGTCCATCGCCCCGCTGCCGATGCAGTCCGCGACCAGGTCGTACTTCGTAGAGGTCAGGCTCGTCGACTTCTCGCCGGTGATGAACTTGGCGCAGGGCGAGCTGGAGGTGGGGTCCCGCTCGTCCTTGGTGTAGCGGTAGTAGGTGTCCTTGTACTTCACGACCGTCGAGTCGATCACCGAGTAGCCGGGGTCGTCCCAGACCTTGGGCGCGCTGAAGGTGCGGAAGTCCTTCGTGGTGGCGTAGAGCATCTTGTTGTACGTCGATCCCGTGTGCCCGGGGTCGTCGTCGGCGTACAGCTTCGACGCCCAGAAGACGACGTACTCACCGAGGCTGTCGTCCCAGTAGGCCTCCGGCGCCCAGGTGTTGCCCGCGTTGTCCGGGGCGACCTTCACCAGCCGCTGGTCGGTCCAGTGGACCAGGTCGGTGGACTCCCAGATCATGACCGACTTGCTGCCGTGCCGCTGGACGTCGTCCCAACTGCCGCTGCTGTTCTGGTACATGCGCAGGTCGGTGGCGATCAGATAGAACTTGTCGCCTTTGGGGGAGCGGATCACGAACGGGTCGCGCAGGCCCTTCTCGCCGGTCGTCGACGTCAGGACCGGCTTCCCCTGGTTCAGCTCGCGCCAGTGCAGGGGGTCGTTGCCGCGGCTGAGGGCGTAGCGGATCTGCTCGCCGTCGGCGGTGCCCTCGCCGGTGAAGTAGGCGAAGAGATAGCCGGCGTACTTGGGGTGGCTCACGGGTGGTGCTCCTGTGTGGGCGGAACCGGGCGGTGCGGTGAGAAGGGCCAGCAGCAACGAGAGACAGGCGACGAGGAGGATACGTGGGCGCATGTCGCTCCTGGGGGTGTGGGGGTGTGGGGGTTTGTGTTGGGGCCTGTGCGCGCCTTCGGAGTGTTACGAGTGGGAAACAGCACGTCAATCGATGAGTGCGCGAGGAGAAGCAGCGAAAGTTTCGGTCGTTTTCGTCGAGGCTCGGCAACCTCCCCGGCCATGGCGGCGACTTCAGGGCGTCCCCGCCCCCCGAGGAAAGGAACGCCCCCGTGCGTCACAGCACCGGACGTCACCGCCGGGCCCGCACGCTCTCCATCGCGGCGGCGGTCGCCGTGACCGCGGGCGCGGGCGGTGTGTACCTCGGCCTGTCGGGCGGCGGCGCCGAGGCCGCGTCCACGACGGTCACCGTTTCCAGCACGGCTCAGTTGGAGGCGGCGGTGCGGAACGCGAGCGCGGGTACGGTCATCCAGGTCCGTGCCGGTACGTACACCCCGTCGGCCACCCTCAAGTCCACCGCGGACGGAACGAGTTCGGCACGGATCACCCTGCGGGCGCACGGCAGCGAGAAGGTGCGGATCGACGGGTCCGAGCTGCCCGCCGGGTCCTGGCTGGCCGGGATCCAGGGCGATTACTGGACCGTCCAGAACCTCACCTTCCAGCACTCGCCGGCCCAGGGCCTCGTCGTCACCTCCTCCGTCGGCGGCGTCTTCGAGAACCTCGTCACCGCGAACAACGGGGACTCCGGGTTCACCCTGCGCGGCGACGGGACCAGCGACAACCTCGTGCAGAATCAGGACAGTTACGGCAACTACGACCCCGCCGGGCACGGCCAGAACGCCGACGGGATCGCCGTGAAGTTCGGGTCCGGCACCGGCAACCGGATCACCGGGGCGCGTCTGTACGACAACTCCGACGACGGGATCGACCTGTGGCAGTTCTCCTCGCCGGTCACCGTCGAGCACAGCTGGGCCTTCGGGAACGGCAGGAACCGGTGGAGGGACAGCGCCTTCGAGGGCAACGGCAACGGGTTCAAGCTGGGCGGCGGGGGCGTCACGGTGGCGCACCTCGTCAACGACAACGCGGCCTGGGACAACGCCCTGAACGGCTTCACGGAGAACGCCAACACCGGGGCGATCGCGCTGAACCGCAACACGGCGTACTCCAACGCCGAGGCCGGGTTCTCCTTCGCCGAGGGCAAGGCCCGGCTGGCGCGCAATCTCGCGGTGGGCAACAAGGGCGGGGCGTCGAAGCTGGGCTCGTCCGCGGCGTCCGCGGCGAACAACTGGGACGCCGGAGTGCCGACCCCCGCGTTCAGGTCGACGGACGCCGGTACGGCGTACGGAGCCCGCGGTCCGGACGGTTCGCTGCCCTCGACGGCCTTCCTGACCACCGGATCCACCACCCTCGGCACCACGATGGACTGAGCCACGGAACGCCGGAACGCCCCGCCTGTCGTCACAGGCGGGGCGTTCCTCGTGCCGGCCCGAGGGGGGCTCCAGCCGGCAGCTGCCGACCCGAGGGGGGCTCAGGCCAGCAGGTCCATGAGGTCGAACGGTCTTCCAGGCACTACTAGTGACGTCGAAGACGTACGAATGGTTGTTCCCATGATACGAACACATGGGAAAAAAGCGGTTGTTGGGCGGGGTGGTAGCCGTGGGAACGGCCGAAACCCAGTCCTTCAGGGAGCCCTGCACCCACTCAGTGGCCGCCGAAGAAGAAAGGGTTGCCGCGTCGACGAAGTTTTTTACGAGTCCCCTGCGTCCGTCTTGCCGTCCTCGGCCGCGAAGCCGCCCTTCACAGCGAGGTCCCGGGACTTCGCGGTCGCCGTCGCCGTGTAACGGTCGTCCTTCGCGTCCCGGCCGCCGCGCTTGTGGTCGTACTGCCCGGCGAACACCCACTCGCCCTTCGGGACCGTACGGCCGTCCTTGAGTACCCAGGTGTAGACGAGGAAGCCGTCCTTCTCGGCGACCGTCAGCGTGAAGTCGTCCTCGGGCAGCGAGCGCCAGGCGCCGGAACTGGTGACACCGCCGGTCTGCGCGATCCTCAACTCGACCGTGAGGGCGGTCAGCTGCTCGGAGGTCTTGAAGGTCAGATTGCTCTGCGCCCAGAACTCGTTGCTGTGCGGATCCACCGAGCCGTCCGACCACAGCGGACCGTCCTCGACGCCGGACGCCCGCACCTCGGTGGAGGCGTTCGGCGTGGACGGGGGCGTACCGCTCGGCTTCTCGGCCCGGTGGGTGGGGGCGGCGCTCGGCGTCGGATCCGCCGACCGGGCGGGCGGTCGGCTCGTCGCGTCGGGGGAGGGGGTCGGTGTGCCCGTGGCGGCGATCGACTTCTGTGCGGGCGGCTCGTCCTTGACGGCGGAGGCCACCGCGTAACCGCCGAGGCCCAGTACACAGGCGACCGCGGCGGTGGCGCTCACCACCCGCACCCAGCCGTAGACCGGCGGCCGGGTCGCCCGATGGTCGGGGCGCGTCTTCTCCGACATTCCGCGTTCGATCCGGGCGAGCATGTGCTCACGGTTCGGCTCGTGCGCCCCGGCCGCCTCCCGCAGCCGGGCGCGCAGTTCGCGGTGCCCGTCCCGCTGCATGGTCATCGGTCCCTTCCTCCGGCGTCACCGGTGCGCGCCATCGCGGCGTGCATCCTCAGCGGAGCGTTCTGGGGACCCAGCAGCCGCTGCAACTCGGCCATCCCCTTGGAGGTCTGGCTCTTAACCGTACCGACCGAGACGCCCAGGGCCAGCGCGGTGTCCTTCTCGGAGAGATCGAAGGCGTGCCGCAGCACCACACACGCCCGTTTGCGGAACGGCAGCCTGCGCAGTGCCTCCTGGACGTCGACCGCGCCCGCCACGTCGGGGTTCTCGACCTTCTCCTCGCGCTGGGACCAGAACAGGGCGACGCGCCGACGCTCACGGACCGCGCTGCGGATGCGGGTGCGGGCCAGGTTGGCGACCACTCCGCGCGCGTACGCCGCCGGGTGGTCGGCCGCGCGCACCCGGTCCCAGCGATGCCACAGGGCCAGCAGCGCGTCCGCCGCCAGGTCGTCGGCGGCGTCCGGCTCGCCGGTCAACAGGTGGGCGAGGCGGGACAGTTCGGCGTAGTGGCGCTCGAAGAAGGCGTGGAACTCCACGGAGGCGGCGTCGTCGACGACTGTGCCCACGGGCTCCCTCTCCCTTGTGTGTCATGTGAATGACATGTGATCGTCCGGGGGTGGCCGGGCGGAGATCCGGAAGCGTAGCAGTGACCGAGTACGTGTTCTCGTACGGGTCTTCGAACGATGTATGACAGGGCGACCCCGAATCCGTAACACGGGTGAGACCTGAAGCGCGTTCAACGCAGGAACAATCCAGCCAGCATCCGCACACGATCATTCAGGCACCAGGGAGCAGCGAGCATGTCCGTCGACCGGTACTTCAGGATCTCCGAACGGGGATCCACCTTCGCCCGTGAGATACGCGGCGGCTTCGCCACGTTCTTCACGATGGCCTACATCCTTGTCCTGAATCCCATCATCCTGGGCAGCGCGAAGGACAAGTTCGGACACCAGCTGGACGCGGTGCAGCTGACCACGGCGACGGCTCTGGTAGCCGCGGTGATGACGATCATCATGGGCGTGGGCGGCAACCTGCCCCTCGCGCTCGCCGCCGGACTCGGGCTGAACGCGGTCGTCGCCTTCCAGATCGCCCCGCTGATGAGCTGGGACGACGCGATGGGCCTGGTCGTCCTGGAAGGGTTGCTCATCTGCGTGCTGGTGGTGACGGGTCTGCGAGAAGCCGTCATGCACGCCATCCCGCAACCGCTCAAGCAGGCGATCAGTGTCGGGATCGGACTCTTCATCGCGTTCATCGGCTTCGTGGACGCGGGATTCGTCAGCCGTATCCCCGACGCCGCGAACACCACCGTGCCCGTTCAGCTCGGCGGCACCGGCGCGCTCACCGGCTGGCCCATCCTCGTCTTCTGTCTCGGAGTGCTGCTGACGATCGGGCTGCTCGCGCGCAAGGTCAAGGGCGCGATTCTGATCAGCATCGTGACCATGACGGTCCTCGCGATGATCATCAACTCGATCGCCGACATCAAGACCTGGGGGCTCACCACACCGGCCTGGCCCGACAAGATCGTCGACACCCCCGACTTCGGCCTGATCGGCCACTTCAGCCTGTTCGGCTCCTTCAGCGCGCCCGGCGTCGGAATCGTCACGGTCGTCCTGCTGATCTTCACCCTGATCCTGTCCGACTTCTTCGACACGATGGGCACGGTCGTCGGGATCAGCGCGGAGGCGGGGCTCCTCGACGAGGAGGGCAAGGTGCCCAACCTCGGCCGGGTGCTGCTGATCGACGGGGCGGCGGCGGTGGCCGGCGGTGCCGCGTCGGCCTCTTCCGCCACGTCGTACATCGAGTCGGCGGCCGGCGTCGGTGAGGGCTCGCGCACCGGGTTCTCGAACCTGATCACCGGCGGGATGTTCGGCCTGGCGCTGTTCCTGACCCCCCTGCTGACCATCGTCCCGCTCCAGGCCGCCGCCCCCGCCCTGGTCGCCGTGGGCTTCCTGATGATGACGCAGGTCAAGCACATCGACTGGGACCGCTACGACATCGCCATCCCGGCGTTCCTGACCATCGCCGTGATGCCCTTCACCTACTCGATCACCAACGGGATCGGGGCCGGGTTCCTGGCGTACGTCGTGATCAAGGTGGTGCTGGGCAAGGCCAGGGAGATCCACTGGCTCCTGTGGGCCGCCTCGGCGCTGTTCCTCGTGTACTTCGCCATCGACCCGATCGAGCAGCTGCTCGGCGCCAAGTAACCACCGGGAGGACTCAGTTCCTCAGGGCCGCCTCCATCATGGCCTTGGCCACGGGGGCGGCCAGCCCGTTGCCGCTCACCTCGGAGCGGGCCGCGTTCGACTGCTCCACGACCACCGCCACGGCGACCTCCTTCCCGCCGGCCTTTCCGTAGGACGTGAACCAGGCGTACGGCGTCTTGCTGTTGTTCTCGCCGTGCTGGGCGGTGCCCGTCTTGCCGCCCACGGTGACGCCGTCGATCCGGGCGTTGGTGCCGGTGCCGTCCTGGATCACCGACTGCATCGCCGACTGGAGCTGCTCGGCCGTGTCGGAGCTGACGATCCGGGTCGTGCTCGCCTCGTCGTCGTAGTTCTTCAGGACGTCGCCGCCATGGTCGGTGATCGTCGACACCATGTGGGGCGTCACCAGCTCGCCGCCGTTGGCTATGGCCGCGGAGACCATGGCCATCTGGAGCGGGGTGGCCGTGACGTCGTACTGGCCGATGCCGGTCAGGGCCGTGGACGACTTGTCCATGCCGGAGGGGTAGACGCTCTCGTAGGCCCGCACCGGGACGTCCTGCGACGAGTCGTTGAAGCCGAACTTCTCGGCCATCGCCCTCACCTTGTCCTGGCCGAGGTCGACGGCCATCTTCGCGAAGACGGTGTTGCAGGAATACTCCAGCGCGACCCGGATCGAGGCGTTCTCGCAGGGGGCCGAGGCGCTTTCGTTCCCCAGCGGGGTCACCGTGCCCGGCAGGGTGTACGGGTCCGGGCTGACGGTCTTCTCGTCCACCGAGGAGTACAGGCCGTCCTCCAGCGCGGCCGCGGCCACCACCAGCTTGAACGTCGAGCCCGGCGGCAGCGGCTGGCGCAGCGCGCGGTTGGTGAGCGGCTTGTCGGAGTCCGCGTTGAGCTGCTTCCAGGCCTTGCCCGCGGTGTTGGCGTCCGTCAGCGCGGACGGGTCGTACGACGGCGTCGACACGACCGCCAGGATCTTGCCGGTCTTCGGGTCGATCGCGACGGCGGCGCCCTTCTTGTCGCCGAGCGCGTCGTAGGCCGCCTTCTGCACGGTCGGGTCGATCGTCGTGATCACATCACCGGGCTCGGCCCGCTGGTTGGTGATCGTGTCCATGACGGTCTTCAGTCGACTGTCGGTGCCGTTGAGGAGGTCGGCGTAGATGCCCTCCAACTGGGTCGGGGCGTAAGCCTGCGAGGCGTAGCCCGTCACCGCCGCGTACAGCTTGCCGTTCGTATACGTCCGCTTGTACGCGAGGTCGCTGTCCGTCACCTTCTCGGAACCCGTGACCGCTTTTCCGGCCACGATGATGTTCCCGAGCGGCGAGGAGTACGTCTCGATCGCGTTCCGCCGGTTGTCGTTGTCGTCCGCGAGTGCCTGGCCGTCGTAGAACTGCACCCAGGTCGCTCGGATCAGCAGAGCGAACACCAGGAGCAGCGCGAAGACCGATGCGCGCCTGATCGTCTTGTTCATCCCACAGACAAGACGATCAGGCGGAAGCGAATCGTTCCCCTGCGGCTGCTTTTCTCATCGGACGTTCATCCGCGAGCTGTCACGCCTCCAGCGTGAGCACGAACTCGTCGATCTCCGCACCGCGCGCCTGGGCGTACCCGGAGGCCTGGGCGGTCACCCGGAAGCCGCACTTCTGGAGCACCCGCAGCGAGCCGGTGTTGTCCGCGGCCGCGCGGGCGTACAGGGGACGCTCGGGCACCTGGGCGACCAGTTCGCGCAGGGCCTCCGTGGCGATGCCGCGTCCCCAGTAGGCGCGGTCGATCCAGTACGTCACCTCGCGCTCGCCCGGCTCGCCGTACACCGCCGCGCTGCCCACCACGTCACCGTCCGCCAGGACCGTGCGGTGCACGGCGTCGGAGGCCCGGATCCGCCTCCAGTGGGCGTCGAAGGCGTCCCGGTCGGCCGGGTCCTTCGGGGTGAAGGCCGCCATGTGCAGGGCCTCTGGGTCGTTCATCTGCCGGAAGAAGACCGGCAGATCGCTGTCATGGACCTCACGGAGAACGATCTGCATGCCTCAGAGCCTACGGGTGGCCAGTGTCAGCCGGTCCCGCGCGTCGAACAGCGCGTCCTTCACCAGCTGTTCGTGCGCCGGGGTCAGCCGCGCCACCGGCACCGAGCAGCTGATCGCGTCCCGCGCGGGCGTGCGGTACGGGATCGCGACGCCGAAGCAGCGCAGCCCCAGCGTGTTCTCCTCGCGGTCCACGGAGAAGCCCTGCTCCCGGATCTGGTGCAGCTCCTCGATGAGCTTCTCGCGGTCGGTGATGGTGTGCTCGGTGAGCGCCGGCAGGGTCTCCGGCAGCATCTTGCGGACCTGTTCGTCGGAGTACGTGCTCAGCAGCGCCTTGCCGAGGGAGGTGGAGTGCGCCGGGAGGCGGCGGCCGACCCGGGTGAAGGGCCGCAGGTAGTGCTGCGACTGCCGGGTGGCCAGGTAGACGACGTTCGTGCCGTCCAGACGCGCCAGGTGGATGGTCTCGGTGGTGTCGTCGGAGAGCCGGTCCAGGGTCGGCCGGGCCGCCGCGACCACCTCGTCGCCGTCGATGTACGAGGTGCCGACGAGCAGCGCCCGCACCCCGATGCCGTACCGCGTGCCCGTCGCGTCGGTCTCCACCCAGCCCAGCTCGACGAGCGTGCGCAGCAACATGTAGAGGCTGGACTTGGGGTATCCGACGGCCTCCTGCACGACCGCCAGGGAATGCATGCCGGGGCGCCCGGCGAAGTATTCGAGCAGTTCAACCGTCCGTACCGCGGACTTGACCTGTGACCCGCCGCCCGTCTCGCCTGCCGACATCGCCCTTGACCCCTTTGTTGGACGAGAACCAGAGTTATAGTCTCCAACAGCATATTCACCATCAGAGACAGCGTTCAGCATATCGAACGTTCCTGGTGGATGACCCAGATACACGTGGAGGGACCCGCGGTGGCAGCAGCACCAGTCTGGAGTGTCGACCCCCGAACCGGGAAGCAGCGCGAACAGGTTGCGGTGGAGGCCACAGCCCAGGAGGTGGACGCCGCCGTCCGCGCCGCGTACGACGCCCGAGCCTCCCTCGCCGACCGCACCGTCCGCGCGGCCTTCCTGCGCACCGCGGCCACCAAGCTCGAGGAGTCCAAGGAGCACCTCGTCGAGGCCGCGGACGCCGAGACCGCGCTCGGCCCGGTCCGGCTGACCGGCGAGCTCGCCCGCACCTGCTACCAGCTGCGGGCCTTCGCGGACATCGTCGACGAGGGCGAGTTCCTCGGCGTGGTGATCAACCACCCCGACGACACCGCGACCCCGCCGATCCCGGACCTGCGCCGCTACAAGGTGCCGCTGGGTGTCGTCGCCGTGTACTCGGCCTCCAACTTCCCCTTCGCCTTCTCGGTCGCCGGCGGCGACACCGCGAGCGCCCTCGCGGCCGGCAACCCGGTCGTCGTCAAGGCCCACCCCGACCACCCGGGCTTGTCCGAGCTGGTCGCGTCCGTGCTGCGCCGGGCCGCCGACGAGCACGGCATCCCCGCGGGCGTGCTCGGCCTCGTCCACGGCTTCGAGGCCGGCATCGAGCTGATCAAGCACCCGCTGGTCGCCGCCGCGGGCTTCACCGGTTCCGTGAAGGGCGGCCGCGCCCTGTTCGACGCGGCGGCCGCCCGTCCGGTGCCGATCCCCTTCCACGGCGAGCTGGGCTCCCTGAACCCCGTCGTGATCACGGAGGAGGCCGCTGCCGAGCGCGCGGAGGCCATCGGCGCCGGACTCGCGGGCTCCATGACCCTCGGCGTCGGCCAGTTCTGCGTGAAGCCGGGCCTGGTCCTCGTGCCGTCCGGCGCGGCGGGCGACGGCCTCGTGAAGTCGCTGACCGACGCGGTCAGCGACACCGACGCGGGCGTCCTCCTCGACCACCGCATGCGGGACAACTTCGTCGCCGGAGTCGCCGAGCGCGCGCAGCTTCCCGAGGTCGAGTCGCCGGTCACGCCCGGCGCGGGCGGCGAGCACACGGTCAGCCCGGGCTTCCTCACGGTGGCGGCGGAGAAGCTGACCACCGAGGGCGCGTACGACCTGCTCCTGGAGGAGTGCTTCGGCCCGGTGACCGTGGTGGTCCGCTACGACGACGACGAGCAGGCCCGGACCGTGCTGTCCCGGCTGCCCGGCAACCTCACGGCGACGGTCCACCTGTCCGAGGGGGAGGCCGCAGGCCAAGGACGCGGCGCGGAGATCCTCGCGGAGCTGACCCCCCTCGCCGGCCGTGTCCTGGTGAACGGCTGGCCGACGGGCGTGGCCGTGGCCCCGGCCCAGCAGCACGGCGGTCCGTACCCGGCGACGACCTCCACGTCGACGTCGGTGGGCGGCACGGCGATCGAGCGCTGGCTGCGGCCGGTGGCGTACCAGAACGCGCCGGAGGCCCTGCTGCCGCCGGAGCTGAGGGACGACAACCCGCTGGGTCTGCCCCGCCGCTTCAACAACCGTCTCGAGCGCTAGGCACCCGACGCTCGCACGCGGAGAGGGAACTGGAAAACTCTGAGGATGGACGTCGAACTCCCCGAACTGCCCTTCCCTCTCCGCACCTACGGCCCCGACGGGCACTGGCTCCACGAGGACGGCATCCTCTCCGGCTGGGCCGGCCCCCGGCAGGACCGTTTCGTGCCGCCCACCGGGGAGTCCCTGGACCCCGCCGCCGACGCACCGCGCCTCCTCGGCGCCCCCGAGGGCGACTTCCAGCTGATAGCCCGGGTCACGGTGGGCTTCAACGGCTCGTTCGACGCGGGGGTCCTGTACGTCCATGTCGGCGAGCGGGCCTGGGCCAAGCTCTGCCTGGAGAACTCCCCGACCGTGCCCACCGTCTGCACGGTCGTCACCCGGGGACACTCCGACGACTGCAACTCCTTCACCGTGGACGGCAGTTCGGTGTGGCTGCGGGTCAGCCGCACCGGCCGGGCCTTCGCCTTCCACGCCTCCCGCGACGGCAAGCACTGGATATTCGTCCGCCTGTTCACCCTGGGTGACGAGAAGGAGACCGGCGCGGCCCTGGTCGGTTTCATGGCGCAGTCGCCGATGGGGGAGGGCTGTGTGGTGACGTACGACCACATCGAGTTCAGGCCCGACTGGCCGGCGGATCTGCGGGACGGAAGCTGAGCGCTCCTGGAATGGAACGCGCTGCTTGAACGTTCATCCAACCGGCGGAGGGAGTCTCCGCATCCGTCCGACCTGGAGAGAGCCGAACCATGCGCGTCGAGATCTGGAGCGACATCGCCTGCCCCTGGTGCTACGTGGGCAAGGCCCGCTTCGAGAAGGCGCTGGAGGCCTTCCCGCACCGTGACGGCGTCGAGGTGGTCCACCGGTCGTTCGAGCTGGACCCGGGGCGCGACAAGAGCGACGTGCAGCCCGTCCTCGCCATGCTCAGCAAGAAGTACGGCATGAGCGAGGCCCAGGCCCAGGCCGGCGAGGAGAACCTCGGTGCCCAGGCCGCCGCCGAGGGCCTGGCCTACCGGACCCGTGACCGCGACCACGGCAACACCTTCGACCTGCACCGCCTCCTCCACCTCGCGAAGGAGCAGGGCAGGCAGGACGAGCTCGTCCAGATCTTCTACCGGGCCAACTTCGCCGAGGAGAGGTCCCTGTTCACCGAGGGCGACGAGCGCCTTGTCGAGCTCGCCGTGGAGGCCGGCCTGGACGCCGACGAGGTCCGCAGGGTCCTCGCCGACCCCACCGCCTACGCCGACGAGGTCCGCGCCGACGAGCGCGAGGCCGCCGAGCTCGGCGCGAACGGCGTCCCCTTCTTCGTCCTGGACCGCAAGTACGGCGTCTCCGGCGCCCAGCCCGCCGAGGTCTTCACCCAGGCCCTCACCCAGGCCTGGGGCAACCGCTCCCCGCTGCAGCTGATCGACCAGAGCGACCCCGGCGCGGAGGCGTGCGGTCCCGACGGGTGCGCCGTACCCCAGCACGGCTGACAAACGCGCAGGTCGGCGCGGACGTATAAGCGTTCCTTGGCGGAATCACGTAGAAATTCGCAATGGACCGAGAGGTCTCCCGGCCCCACAGTGGAGTCATGGAGACCTTCGAGAGCCTCGTCCGCGCCGAGTTCGCCCCGAAGAACACCTTCCTCAACACCGCGAGCAGCGGCCTGCTCCCCGCCCGCACCGTGACCGCCCTCCAGGAGGCCGCGCTGATCCGCGCCGAGGGCAGGCCGCTGGATCCGCTGTTCCAGGACGTGGAGGCGGCCCGCGCCTCGTTCGCGAGGCTCGCCGGCGTCCCGGTCGCCCGGGTCGCGGCGGGCGCGTCCGTGTCCACGCACTCGGGCCTGGTCGCCGCCTCGCTGCCGCCGGGCGCCGAAGTCCTCACCGCCGAGGACGACTTCACCTCGGTCGTGAACCCCTTCCACACCCGCGGCGACCTCAAGGTGCGCATGGTGCCGCTGGAGCGGCTCGCCGACTCCGTCCGCCCCGGCACCGCCCTCGTCGCGGTCAGCGCCGCCCAGTCCGCCGACGGCCGGATCGCCGACCTGCCCGCCCTGCGAGAGGCGGCCAGGGCGCACGGAACCCGTACCTACGTCGACTTCTCGCAGGCCGCGGGCTGGCTCCCGGTGGACGCGCGGTCGTACGACTACACCGTCTCCACCACCTTCAAGTGGCTGCTCGGCCCGCACGGCGCGGCCTTCCTCGCCGTGCCGGAGGACTTCGGCGACCTGAAGCCGGTGCTCGCCGGCTGGGTCGCGGGCGAGGTCCCCTGGGACAGCTGCTACGGCCCCGTCGCCGAACTGGCCCACTCCGCCCGGCGGTTCGACATCAGCCCGGCCCTGTTCACCTACGCGGGCACCCGGCGCTCCCTCGAACTCCTGGAGGAGCTCGGGGTGGACGCGGTGCGCACCCACGACCTCGCGCTCGCCGACCGCTTCCGTGCCGGACTCGCCCGTCTCGGCCACGCACCCCTGCCGGCCCCCGGCTCGCCGATCGTGTCCGTGCCCGGACTCGGCGGGCGGCAGCCCGAGCTGAGCGCGGCGGGCATCGAGGTGTCCAACCGTGCGGGCAACCTGCGCGCCTCCTTCCACCTGTACAACACGGCCGCGGATGTCGACCGGCTTCTGGACGCCCTGTCTCACTGAACCGCTGGCGCCGCGCCGCCCGGGACGCTAGGAAGTGCACCAAGGGGTGGTGGTGCCGTGGAGTCCACGGACGGAACGACGTCCGTACAGCAACCCGCAGACGCGGAGCTGCACCGACGGCTGGTGTACGGCGACGAGTCCGCGCTGGCCGAGGCGTACGGGATGTACGGCGGGCTGGTGCGGGCGGTCGCCATGCGCGTGACCGGCAGCCGGGCCTCCGCCGACGACGTCGCGCAGGAGGTCTTCGCGCAGCTGTGGAGCAGGCCGTACGCCTTCGACGCGCGAAGGGGCAGCCTGCGCACCTGGCTGTCGCTGCTGGCCCACCGGCGGGCCGTGGACTGGGTGCGCGGCGAGGCCCGGCACCGCAAGGACGCCCGCGCCGACGACCTGGCGCTGCACGGCATCCCGGACGCCTCGCCCGGCCCCGCCGAGGCGGTCGTCGACCGGGAGCGCTCCCACCTGTTGCACACCGCCCTCGCCGAACTCCCGCAGCCACAACGGGAGGTGGTGCACCTCGCCTACTTCGCTGGGCGCACCTACCGGCAGGCCGCCGTCGAGCTCGGCATCCCCGAGGGCACCGCGAAGACCCGGCTGCGCACCGCGCTGCGCACCCTGGCGGAGACTTTGGCCGACCCACCCGACCCGGCGTGGGAAGAGGGCGCATGATGGCGGCAGGGGAACACGGGGAAGGGGGCGAGCGGTGACCGATCACGACGACGTGCGCGACCTGCTGGCCGCCTGGGCCTTCGGCGCCCTGGAACCGGCCGAGGAGCGGCTGGTCCCACCGCACCTGGCCGAGTGCGAGACCTGCGCCGCGGACGCGGAACGGCTGTACGCGACCGTACGACTGCTGGACGGGCCGCCGCTCGACGAGTCGCCGTCCCCCCTCGACCTCGACGACCTCCTGACCGGCGCCCGCCGCGCCCGTCCCGCCCCGCCCCCCGTGGCCCGGCACGCCGCGCCCTACGCGGCCGCAGTCGCCGGGGTGAGGGCGCTGCTGCCCGAGCTGGCGGGGCGCTGGACGACGCCGGTCGTGCACGACTGGGACGTGCACGCCACCGTCGCCCATCTGCTCGCCGCCGACGAGCACCTGGCCCTGCGGCTCGGGATCGGCGCCCGGGTGCCGGGCGCGCGGATCGACGAGGACGCCGACTGGGCGGACGCCTGGGAGCGGCGCACCGCCGAGGTGATCGCCCACGAGTACGGCCGTACGCCCGGGGAGACCGTCGCCGACTGGGCCGTGCAGGCGGCCGAACTGCTCGGCACCCCGCACGCCCTCGACCCCGAACTCGCCTCCGGGACCACGCTGTTGATGGGCATCCGGCTGCCCGTCACCGAGCACTTCCTGGTGCGCGCCTTCGAGACGTGGATCCACACCGACGACATCGGCCGCGCGCTGGGCCTGGTCGTACCGCCGCCCCCCGAGGAGCACCTGGGACGGCTCGTCAGGCTGGCCGTCCGCATCCTCGGCGGGGTTCTCGGGACCGAGGCGCCGCCCGTGCTGTTCGCGGTCAGGGGCGGCGAGGAGTGGGTGCTCGGTTCGCAGAGCGCCCCCGTGGCCGCCGAACTCACCCTGGACGCCGTGGACTTCTGCCTGCTCGTCGGCGGCCGGTACGCACCGGACGCCGTGCCCCGGGAAACGACGGGCGACGCGGCCGCCGTACGGAACGTACTGGAGCGGGCCGCGTCGCTGTCGTGGCTGTGAGGATCAGCTCACCGGGTCACTTCACCGGCGTGAAGTCCCTCGCGCCGATGAACTCGGGGCGCCGGATCGGGGCCGCGAACGGCTCCACGGCCTGGTTCTCCACGCTGTTGAACACGATGAACACGTTGCTGCGCGGGAACGGCGTGATGTTGTCGCCGGAACCGTGCATGGCGTTGCAGTCGAACCAGGTCGCCGAACCGGCCTTGCCGGTGAACAGCTTGATGCCGTACTCCGACGCCATCGCCGTCAGCGCCTCGTCCGACGGCGTACCCGCGTCCTGCATCTGCAGCGACTGCTTGTAGTTGTCCTTCGGGGTGGCGCCCGCGCACCCGAGGAACGTGCGGTGGGACCCCGGCATGATCATGAGGCCGCCGTTGGTGTCGTAGTTCTCGGTCAGCGCGATCGAGACGGACACCGTGCGCATGTTGGGCAGGCCGTCCTCGGCGTGCCAGGTCTCGAAGTCGGAGTGCCAGTAGAAGCCGCTGGCCCCGAAACCGGGCTTGACGTTGATCCGCGACTGGTGGACGTAGACGTCCGAGCCGAGGATCTGCCGGGCCCGGCCGACGACCCGCTCGTCGCGCACCAGATTCGCGAACACCTCGCTGATCTTGTGCACCTCGAAGACCGAGCGGATCTCCTTGGACTTCGGCTCGATGATCGAGCGCTCGTCCGCGCGGATCTCCGGGTCGGTGACGAGCCGCTCCAACTCGCGCTGGTAGACGGGGACTTCGTCGGGGCCGATGAGCTGGTCGACGGCGAGGAAGCCATCGCGCTCGAATGTCTCCAGCTCGCCCGTGGCGATCGGTCCCGGCGCGCCGGGCGCCGACCAGACGACCGGGTCCTTGCGAGGGATCGACACCTCGGTGGCGCCGCGGCTGGGGTAGAGATCGGTGACGGTGGTCATGGTGGTCATGCGGTCACACCTCCTCGGGTTCGGTGAGCAGCGGGTAGACGCCGTTCTCGTCGTGGTCCTCCCGGCCGGTCACGGGCGGGTTGAACACACAGATGCAGCGGAAGTCCTCCTTGACCCGCAGTGTGTGCCGCTCGTGACCGTCCAGGAGGTACATGGTCCCCGGCGTGATCGAGTGCGTCTGCCCGCTCTCGTGGTCGGTCAGCTCGGCCTCGCCCTCGACGCAGACGACGGCCTCGATGTGGTTCGCGTACCACATCGACGTCTCCGTACCCGCGTACAGGATCGTCTCGTGCAGCGAGAAGCCGACCCGCTCCTTGGCGAGCACGATGCGTTTGCTCTCCCAGGTGCCGGACGCGGCCTTCACATGCCGGTCGGTGCCTTCGATGTCCTTGAACGAACGGACGATCACGGTGCTGCGATGCCTCCTACGTAGACGATGGCTGGGTTGGTGGTTCAGGCGGTTTCCCGGACGGCACGGGCGAGGATGCTCAGCCCCTCGTCCAGTTCCTCGGGGGTGATCGTGAGTGCCGGAAGCAGCTTCACGACCTCGCTCTCGGGGCCCGACGTCTCGATGAGCAGGCCGAGTTCGAAGGCGCGGTGCGCCACTCGTCCGGCGCGCTCCTTGTCGTGGAACTCCATGCCCCACACGAGCCCGCGCCCGCGGTACTCCTTCACGTCGGCCAGGTTCTCCTCGGTGATGGAGATGAGCCCCTGCTCGACCTGCTCGCCGCGCTGGCGGGTCTGCTTCTCCATCGCGGAACCGTCCGCCCAGTACTGCTCCAGGGTGGCGGTGGCCGTGACGAAGGCCGGGTTGTTGCCGCGGAAGGTGCCGTTGTGCTCGCCCGGCTCCCAGATGTCCAGCTCGGGCTTGAACAGGCACAGGGACATGGGAAGGCCGTAGCCGCTGATGGACTTGGAGACGGTGACGATGTCGGGCGTGATGCCCGCCTCCTCGAACGAGAAGAAGGCCCCCGTCCGTCCGCAGCCCATCTGGATGTCGTCGACGATGAGCAGCATGTCCTGCCGCTCGCACAGCGCGGCGAGCGCCTGCAGCCACTCCTTGCGGGCCACATTGATGCCGCCCTCGCCCTGCACGGTCTCCACGATCACGGCGGCCGGCTTGTTGAGTCCGGAGCCCTGGTCCTCCAGGAGCCGCTCGAACCACAGGAAGTCCTCGACCGTGCCGTCGAAGTAGTTGTCGAACGGCATCGGCGTGCCGTGCACCAGCGGGATACCGGCGCCGGCCCGCTTGAAGGCGTTGCCGGTGACGGCGAGGGAGCCGAGCGACATCCCGTGGAAGGCGTTGGTGAAGGACACGATGGCCTCGCGTCCCTTGACCTTCCGGGCCAGCTTGAGCGCCGACTCCACGGCGTTGGTCCCCGTCGGGCCCGGGAACATGACCTTGTACGGCAGGTCGCGCGGCCGCAGCACCAGGTCCTGGAAGGTCTGCAGGAAGGCGCGCTTGGCGGTGGTCGACATGTCGAGGCCGTGCGTGACGCCGTCGCGCTCCAGATAGTCGATCAACGCCCGTTTCAGCACGGGGTTGTTGTGGCCGTAGTTCAGTGAACCGGCGCCGGCGAAGAAGTCCAGGTACGCGTGGCCGTCCTCGTCGTACATGCGGCTGCCCTGCGCGCGGTCGAAGACGGTGGGCCAGCCTCGGCAGTAGCTGCGCACCTCGGACTCGACGGTCTCGAAGACGCTGAGGTCGGGCTGGGTGATGGTCACGACGAATCGCTCCTCGGGTGCGTGGGGGGTCAGGCGGAGGGAGTGGCGGAACCGGGGGAGAGGGGTCCGATCCGGTAGAGCACTTCGGGGTCGTGCGGCCCGTCGGGGAACAGGCTCGTGTCGAACAGCACCTCGCGCTCCAGGCGGGCGCCATGGCGTTCGGCGAACGCCGTGAACAGCCGCTCGGAGGCGGTGTTGCCCGGCGTGATCGTGGTCTCGACGGTGGCCGGCCCGCGTTCGGCGGCCAGCCGCGCGGTCAGTCCGTCGAGCAGGGCGGCGGCGAGCCCGCGGCCGCGGTACGCCGAGTCCACCGCCACCTGCCAGACGAGGAGGGTGCCAGGTCGGTCCGGGCGGACGTACCCGGTGACGAAGCCGATCGGCTCCCCTTGCTCGTTCCGTGCCACCGCCGACGTGGCGGCGAAGTCGCGGCACCACAGCAGATAGCTGTACGACGAGTTCAGGTCGAGGACCTCCGAGTCGCGGGCGATCCGCCACAGCGCGGCTCCGTCCGCGACCGTCGGCCGGTCGATTTGCAGGTCTGCTTGTGCGGCAGTCATGCGAATTGAATTTACCGAGGGAAATTCAAAATTGCATCGCCGAGTGGGGTTACGTACGGGCGCTTCGTGTGTTATCACGCGGGCGCGCGCCGACGCGCAAGAAGTGACTGTTATGTCTGATTACATCCAACAGATAAGGGGCAAATTGATCACCATGTGTAACGCGTCACAAGCATGTAACCGCCACGAGATCTCCCCGAATTCGACCGGTTCGCGTTCGCAGAATCTTTGCGTTTAGCCCGAGAGAAAGCGGGCAGAAGAATACGGGAAGCTATTCTCAGATAAACCCCGGAATTACTTCATGAATTATGCACCGGTACCGCGCGCATTCATTGTCCGGTTGAACGCCTCCTCGGCCGCCCGCAGCGCCCCCGCCACGTCCACTGCGAGCCCCCTCTCGCCCAGCGCGGCCCCCAGCGCCGCCAGGCTCGCCCGCACGGCCCCCCGCGTCGCGTCCACCCCGTAGTGGTTGACCCGGATCATCTCCTCGGCCGGCGCGCCCCCGCCCGCGGCCAGCGGCAGCACGGGGTCGGAGGACAGGGCCCGGGCGACGAGTTCCGACGCCGCCACGCCGGACGGCGAACGCAGCGTCGTGGCCACCGGAGCGGCCTCGTGGTCGGCGTGCACATACGGCTCCAGGCCCCCGCCCAGGGCCCGCGCCCCCGCCCGGGTCGCCGCCGCCGCGGCCCGGTGCCTGCCCATCACCGCATCGAGGCCGTCCGCCTCGATCCGCTCGACGCACGCCTCCAGGGCCAGCATCTCCAACTGCGCGGGAGCGTGCAGCAGGACCTTGCGGCCGCCGTCGATCCAGCGCTCCTTCCAGTCGAGCAGGGAGAGGTACGACCGGCGCGGGGCCTGCGGGTTCGCCGCCATCCGCGCCCACGCCCGCTCACTCACCGACACCGCCGACACACCTGCGGGCCCGCCCATCGCCTTCTGCGCCCCGATCACACACAGGTCCACACCCCACGCGTCCGGCAGCACCGGCTCGGCCCCCACGGAGGCGACCGCGTCCAGGTAGAGGAGGGCGCCGTGCCGCCGCACGACCTCCCCGATCCCCGCGACCGGGTTCGTGTTGCCGGTCGCCGCCTCCGCGTGCACCAGCGACACGAAGTCGATCGCCGGGTGCTCCTCGAACGCCGCCGCGATCCGCTCGGCCGTCACCGCCGTGTGGAACGGCACCGCCAGGTCGATCACCGTCGCACCGCAGTCCCGCAGCCAGTTCCCGAAGGTCTGCCCGTACGGACCGGTGATGACGTTCAGCGCGGTCGTGCCCGGACCCGCGGTCCCCCGGATCGCCCCCTCCAGCGGCAGCAGCGCCTCGCCCTGCATGATCACGACGTCCTGCTCGGTGCGCAGCAGCCGCGCCACACGGTCCTCGATCGAGGCGAACTGCGCCGCGCCGAGCGGTGCCAGGTCCAGGAAGGGGTGCGTCACGACGGTGCTCTCTTCGCTCTCTGGGGTAGACGTGAACGAGCGTAACCGTTCCCGATCAACCCCCTACGACCGGCGACTTCTTAGGCTGAACGGCCTCGCTGCCATCGGTTTGGTTTGAGAGACTCAAACCTTTCCTTATAATCGGAACCCATAGTTCCCTCACAGGAGGCCTCCCGTGAACACCCTCTCCGGGCGCCGGACCCGCGTCCTGGCCGCCACCACCGCGACGGCCGGGCTCCTGCTCGTCGCTGCCTGCACCTCAAGCGACGACGGCGGCAGCGGTTCGAAGACCGCCGCGGGCGGGGTCGAACTGGTCAAGGGCGGACAGCTCACCACCTGCACCCACCTGCCGTACCCGCCGTTCCAGTCGGAGATCGACGGTAAGTACCAGGGCTTCGACGTCTCGCTCATCGACCTGGTCGCCAAGGACCTGGGTGTGAAGCAGAAGATCATCGACACCCCCTTCGAGAACTTCAAGACCGGCGCCTTCCTCAACTCCGGCCAGTGCGACCTGGCCGCGGCCGGCATGACCATCACCGACGAGCGCAAGAAGAACGTCGACTTCTCGGACCCGTACTTCGACGCCACCCAGGCCCTCCTGGTCGCCAAGGGCAGCGGGATCTCCTCGCTCGCCGACGCCAAGGCGAAGAAGGTGAAGCTCGGCGCCCAGGCCCAGACCACGGGCGAGGACTACGTCAGGGCGCAGGGCTTCGACCCGGTCTCCTTCGAGTCCTCCGACGCCGTCCTCAACGGCCTGCGCTCCGGCCAGGTCAAGGCCGTCGTCATCGACTACCCGGTCGTCCAGGGCTGGCTCAAGGACAAGGCCAACTCCGACGCGTTCCAGGTCGCCGACAACATCAACACCGGTGAGCAGTACGGCTTCACGGTGAAGAAGGGCAACACCAAGCTGCGGGCCGCGATCAACAAGGCGCTCGCGGACGCCAAGGCCGACGGCACCTACAAGAAGCTCTACGAGAAGTGGATCGGCCCGTACGAGGCGTCGGTCGCCTCTCCCTCCGCCTCATGACCGCGGCGGGCACGCAACTCCAGCCCCGCAAAAAGGGCCTGACCCGACGTCAGAAGCGCAGCCTGTCCCGAGGCATCCAGTACGCCGTCTTCCTCGCCGCCGTGATCGCCTTCGCGGTCTCGGCGGACTGGGGGCGACTGAAGAACCAGTTCGCGCAGGCGGACATCGCCGACCAGATGTTCCCCGACGTCATCACGCTGGCGCTGAAGAACACCGTGCTCTACACGCTGTCCGGATTCGTCGTCGGGCTCGTCCTCGGCATGGTCATAGCGCTCATGCGGCTGTCCTCGGTGGGTCCGTACCGCTGGTTCGCCGGCGTCTACATCGAGATCTTCCGCGGCCTGCCCGCCCTGCTGATCTTCATCTTCATCGGCGTGGCCGTACCGCTCGCCTTCCCCGGCACGGAGATCATCGGCGGCACCTACGGCAAGGTCGCCCTCGCGCTCGGCCTGGTCGCGGCGGCCTACATGGCGGAGACGATCCGCGCGGGCATCCAGGCGGTGCCCAAGGGGCAGATGGAGGCGGCCCGTTCGCTGGGCTTCTCACCGGCCCGCGCGATGGTCTCGATCATCATCCCGCAGGCGTTCCGGATCATCCTCCCGCCGCTGACCAACGAACTCGTCCTGCTCTTCAAGGACTCCTCCCTGGTGCTGTTCCTCGGCGTCACCCTGGAGGAGCGCGAACTGTCCAAGTACGGCCGCGACCTGGCCAGTACGACGGCCAACTCCACGCCGATCCTCGTCGCCGGCCTGTGCTATCTGCTGGTGACGATCCCGCTCGGGTTCGTGGTCCGCCGTATGGAGGCCAAGGCCCAGGAGGCCGTGAAATGAGTGTTGAGGCCAGCCGGCCGGAGATCGAAGTACGCGGTCTGCACAAGTCGTTCGGCACCAACGAGGTCCTCAAGGGCATCGACCTCAGGATCGGCCAGGGCGAGGTCGTCTGTGTGATCGGCCCCTCGGGCTCGGGCAAGTCCACGCTGCTGCGCTGTGTGAACCTCCTGGAGGAGCCGACCAAGGGGCAGGTCTTCGTCGGCGGCACCGAACTCACCGACCCCGACGTCGACATCGACGCCGTACGCCGCCGTATCGGCATGGTCTTCCAGCAGTTCAACCTGTTCCCGCACCTCACGGTGACCGAGAACCTCACGCTGCCGCAGCGCAGGGTCCTCAGGCGGGGCAAGGCGGAGGCCGCGAAGGTGGCCGCCGAGAACCTGGAGCGGGTGGGCCTCGCCGAGAAGGCCGACGCCTATCCCGCCTCCCTCTCCGGCGGACAGCAGCAGCGCGTCGCGATCGCCCGGTCCCTGTCCATGGGCCCCGAGGTGATGCTCTTCGACGAGCCGACCTCGGCCCTCGACCCGGAGCTGGTGGGCGATGTGCTCGCGGTCATGCGGATGCTGGCCCAGGAGGGCATGACGATGATGGTCGTCACCCATGAGATGACCTTCGCCCGCGAGGTCGCCGACCGGGTCGTCTTCATGGACGCCGGGGTGATCGTCGAGGACGGCACCCCGGCCCAGGTCATCGGCGATCCGAGCCATGAGCGCACCCGCCACTTCCTCTCCCGGCTCCTCGACCCGGCGATGGCCGACGTGGAGGAGCGCGACGGGGGAGAGGACGCCGGAAAGAGCGCCGGAAAGGGCGCCTGACAGGGGACGTACACATCGAGTACGCGGCGGTGTCCGAGACGGCCCGCTGGACGATCCGGGGCGGGCAGGTCGCCTCTCTGCCGGCCTCGCGGCGAGGCGGGCATCGGCGGAGTGCCCCCGGATCGGGCGGGCGCGCGTGCAGTGGTCGTGGACACGGTGGAGTTCCTCGACCACCACGGCGGGATGATCGAGGAGGGCCCGGCCCCGTGCCGCGACATCGTGCGGGCGATCCGGCGGCACCGGCCAGAGGCCGCGGTGACAGGGGCGCACGCCGTGCGCATGGTGGCCGGGGTGCCCCGACCAGGCCGACCACCGTGCTCGACGTGGCACGCGACGCCGGCAACCGCTGGATCTTCCCCGAACTCACCGACGAGGACCTCGAACCCTGGGGCGGTGTCCGCTTCGTGGCTGTCGCCGGCGCCGACCGCCCCACGCGCGGCGTGGACGTCACCGGCGAACTGATCTGGGTGCCCGACACGGCGGTCCCGCCCTCCGTGTCGAGGCGGCGGTCCTCTTCGACGTCCACCAGCTCGCCTTCGAGGGGCCACCGCCCCTGGGAACAGTGACGCCCGGCTGACTAGGGTGCGGTCCATGAACGATCGCGCGGTGCTGCACGTGAAGGGCCGGATCCTGGTCGGCCCCGAGGACGTCCGGGACGAGCTGTGGGTGGTCGACGGGCGGATCTCCTACGACCGTCCCGTCGCCGCCCGTGACATCCGGACGGTGTCGGGCTGGGCGCTGCCCGGTCTGGTGGACGCGCACTGCCATGTGGGCCTGGGCGCGCACGGCCCGGTCGACCAGGACGTGGCCGAGAAGCAGGCCCTGGCCGACCGGGAGGCCGGCACCCTGCTGATCCGCGATGCCGGATCGCCCTCCGACACCCGCTGGGTGGACGACCGCGAGGACCTTCCGAAGATCATCAGGGCCGGCCGGCACATCGCCCGCACCCGCCGCTACATCAGGAACTACGCCTGGGAGATCGAGCCCGAGCACCTCGTCGCCTACGTCACCCAGGAGGCCCGCCGGGGTGACGGCTGGGTCAAGCTGGTCGGCGACTGGATCGACCGCGAGGTGGGCGACCTGGCCCCCAGCTGGCCGCGGGAGGCGGTCGAGGCGGCCATCGCGGAGGCCCACCGCCTCGGCGCCCGCGTCACCGCGCACTGCTTCGCCGAGAACTCCTTGAAGGACCTGGTCGAGGCGGGCATCGACTGCGTCGAACACGCCACCGGCCTCACAGAGGAGCTGATCCCCCTCTTCGTCGAGCGGGGCGTCGCGATCGTCCCGACCCTGGTCAACATCGCGACCTTCCCGAAGCTGGCGGACGGCGGCGAGTCCCGGTTCCCCCGCTGGTCGGCCCACATGCGCCGACTCCACGACCGCCGCTACGACACCGTCCGCAGCGCCTACGACGCCGGCATCCCGGTCTACGTCGGCACGGACGCGGGCGGCACCCTCCCGCACGGCCTGGTGGCGGCGGAGGTCGCCGAACTGGTGACGGCCGGAATTCCCCCGCTGAACGCACTGTCGGCGACCACGTGGGGCGCCCGGAAGTGGCTGGGGCGGCCGGGCCTGGAGGAGGGCGCCGCCGCGGACCTGGTGGTGTACGAACAGGACCCGCGCACGGACGTACGCGTGCTGGCGAACCCGCTCCAGGTCGTGCTGAACGGCCGGGTGGCGGAGTAGGCGCAGCGTGTGAAGGCGGACGCGCTTGACCTGTCGGGGAACGTGACACCGGGTCGCAGCCCTGGGCCTCGACGTAGTCCTCGCCGGCGGTCCGCGCCGGCGCTGACCCGCGCTCACCCGGATGGCGCAGCGGCCGTATCTCTGCCACCGTGGGAAACAAGGGGCGGCCCTGCCCGGGGGGCGAGGAGGTCCCCATGCGCACAGCACCGCTCACCGGAGTCGTGGCCGTGGCGCTGACGGTCGCCGCCTTCCTCCTGCTGGGCGACACTCCGGGGACCGGCGCCCCCGGCCGCGAGGTCAGGTCGTACTACGACGACCATCGCGCGCAGACCGGAGTGAGCCTGTATCTGCTGGTCATCGCCGCGGTGCTGTTCGTCTTCTTCGCCGCCTGCCTGGCCCGCGCGGTCCGGGACGTCCAGCCCGGCGAGTGGCTGCACCGCGTGGTGCTCGCGGGTGGCGTTCTGCTCGCCGCGGGCTTCCTGGTGGGCGCGGCGATCACCCTGGCCCTGCTGGATCTCTCGGACAAGTCCTCGGCCTCCCCTCAGGCGCTCCAGGCGCTCAACGTGCTCAACGAGGACTTCTTCATCCCGTTCGTCGCCGGGATGGGCCTGATGCTGCTGGCCACCGGCCTGGCCACGGTCGGCGCCACCGGTTCGCCCGTACCCCGATGGCTGACCTGGGCCGCGCTCGTCCTCGGTGTCCTGGTCTTCATCCCCTGGGTCGGCTTCTTCGCCTTCGCGCTCGCGGGCGTATGGGTGATCACCGCGAGCGTCCTTCTGGCCCGCCGGTCCACGCCCGTCCCGGAGCTGTGAGAGCGTTTTCATTCACAGACACGCGTCAGCGCACCTCTCTGACCTGCCTCAACTCACCACCTTTGTCAGAAGTGTTGACCCTTCTATGAAAACGCTTTAACTTCCTCTTCGGTCTGATCCACCAGGAAGAGGGAGAGTCTTGGCAGTCGTCCGACGAAAACGCTTCCAGAGCAGGACCCTGTTCCTGCTGATGCTGCCCGGCCTCGCCTACTTCCTGCTCTTCCACTACGGCGCGCTGGTCGGCAACGTCATCGCGTTCAAGGAGTACGTCCCCTTCGACGGTCTGTGGGGCAGCCCCTGGACCGGGCTCGGCAACTTCCGGCGGATGTTCGAGGACACCGCGTTCTGGGACGCGGTGCTCAACACCGTCTGGATCGCCGTCCTCCAGCTCGTCTTCTACTTCCCGGTCCCGCTCGGCCTCGCCCTGCTGCTGCACAGCCTCACCTGGAGCAGCGTCCGCCGGTTCGTCCAGTCGGTCGCCTATCTCCCGCACTTCATCTCGTGGGTGATCGTCGTCGCCCTCTTCCAGCAGCTGCTCGGCGACACCGGACTGCTCAACTCGGGCCTGGACGGTATGGGGTTGCACAGCGTCGACATCATCGGAAACCCCGAGGCCTTCAAGCCGCTCGTCGTCGCCCAGGTCATCTGGAAGGACGCCGGCTGGGGCACGATCATCTTCCTCGCCGCCCTCGCCCAGGTCGACGAGCAGCAGTACGAGGCCGCCGCGATCGACGGGGCGGGCCCCTGGCGGCGCTTCTGGCACGTCACCCTGCCGGCCATCCGCCCGGTGATCGTGCTGCTGCTCATCATGCGGCTCGGTGACATCCTCTCCGTCGGCTTCGAGCAGATGCTGCTCCAGCGCGACGCGGTCGGCCCCGAGGCCTCCGAGATCATCGACACCTTCGTCTACTACCAGGGCATCGTCGGCGGCGACTACGGATTCGCCGCCGCCGCGGGCCTGTTCAAGGGTGTCGTCGGCGCCCTCCTCGTCTACGCGGCCAACAAGGTCGCCCACCGCCTCGGCGAACAGGGGGTCTACAAGTGAGTGCCCAGACCCGTCCGGGATGGATGGAGAAACCGAAGCCGGTGACCCAGGCCGGCAAGGCGCTCGCCCTCGCCGTGGTCGTCCTGCTGGTCTGCGTGCCGTTCCTCGTCATCGTGTCGACCTCGCTCGCCTCCACCGAGGAGGTCGTCGACAACGGGGGCTGGGTGCTGTGGCCGACCCATCCGTCGTTGAAGGCCTACCGCGACATCCTCGACGGCGGCATCGTCACCCACGCCCTCGGCGTCAGCGTCGGCGTCACGGTCGTGGGCACCCTGCTGAGCCTCCTGTGCACGGTCACCCTCGCCTACGCCCTCGCCCGCCCCGGCGTCTTCGGAGGCCGGCCGGTGCTCCTGCTGGTCCTGTTCACCTTCCTCTTCCCGCCCGGCATGATCCCGAGCTTCCTGCTGGTCAAGGAGCTGGGCCTGCTGGACAGTTACGCCTCGCTGGTGCTGCCCGTGCTGGTGAACGTCTTCAACCTGGTCGTCCTGCGCGGGTTCTTCCAGGGCATCCCCGACGAGCTGTACGAGGCCGCGCGCCTCGACGGGGCGGGGGACTGGCGGGTGCTGGTCTCCGTCGTACTGCCGCTGTCCAAGGCGGCGTTGGCCGTCGTGGGGCTCTTCTACGCGGTGGCCTACTGGAACTCCTGGTTCTACGCCTCGCTCTACCTGGAGAGCGACCACTGGCCCCTCCAACAGGTGCTGCGCACCTACGTGGTGGCCGGTTCCGGGCTCACCGACGCCACCACCGGCGAGGGCACCGTCACCGCCCCGCAGACCGTGCAGATGGCGGTCCTCGTGATCGCCACCGTGCCGATCCTGCTGATCTACCCCTTCCTGCAGAAGTACTTCACCAAGGGCGTGCTCACCGGCGCCATCAAGAGCTGACCCGAGCTGACACAAGCCGACACGAGGTGATTCACCCATGCCCAGCCTGTCCCGACGCACCCTGCTGCTGTCCGCGGCGGCGCTCTCCGTCCCCGGAGCGCTGACCGCCTGCTCCACCGGATCCGGCGACAGCGACGTCTCCAACGCGGGCAAGAAGCTGGCTCCCTGGCCCGCGTACAAGGCGGCGAGCGGGCCCAAGCCGGACCTCGCCCCCACCGAGGCGGGCGTCCAGGCCGGATACACGTCCTACCCCGCCGACCTGGTCAGGTCCGTCTCCCGCACGCCCGGCGACGGCTCGACCGTCAAGGTCATGTCGGTGTCCTTCGGCACCCCGCCCAAGCCGGCCTCGGCGAACCGGTTCTGGGCGGCGGTCGAGAAGGCGCTGGGCGTGAAGATCGAGTACACGATCGTCTCCCAGGCCGACTACCAGAAGAAGATGGCCACCGTCATGGCGGCCGACCCCGACACCCTGCCCGACATCATCAACCTGTTCTCCGGGTTCGTCCTGCCTCGCGAGGCGGAGTTCGTGCAGCGACGGGCCGAGGACCTCACGCCGTACCTCTCCGGCGAGGCGATCAGCGCATACCCGAACCTGGCAGGGATCCCCACCCACGCCTGGCAGGACATGGGCCGCATCGGCGGCCGCCTCTACGGCATCCCGCTGGAGCGCCCGCTGCCCGGCTCCACCCTCTGGCTCAACCAGGGCCTGTTCACCGATGCCGGCATGAAGGAGGGCTGGACCTCGGAGGACTTCGCCGCCGTCGCACAGCGGGCCACCAGCGGCCGTACCTACGCGCTCGGGGCCGCCAACGGCTCCCTGTTCGGCAACGCCGTGCACGCCGCCGCCCACAACGCGCCCAACGAGTGGGCCGTCACCAAGGACGGCACCTTCCACCACTGCGCGGCCGACGAACGCTACAAGGCGGCCATCGCCTTTCAGGCCGAACTCCGCAAGAACGGCTCCTACTACCCCGACTCGACGTCCGTCTCCCAGATCGACCTGACCACCCTCTACTACAACGGCACCGTCGGCTCCATGCAGGACGGCTTCGGCGCCTACCTGCCCAAGTACCGTGAGTCGCAGGGCAAGTTGACCCCGGCCGCAGCTCTCCCGTACAGCGTGGACGGCGAGAGCGGAGGAATCGTCGCCGCCCGCCGCTCCTTCGGCTACACCGTCCTGAAGAAGGCCAAGAAGGAGCGCGTCGAACTCCTCCTGCGCATCCTCGACTACCTCGCCGCCCCCTTCGGCAGCCAGGAGTGGGAGCTCGTCCACTACGGCGTCGAGGGCACCCACTTCACCCGCGGCAAGGACGGCTCACCCGAGCCCACCGAGCTCGGCGAGGTCGAGAACAACACCAACCTGCCGCTGAAGTACCTCGCCGAGGGCCCGCAGGTGCTGTTCGTGCCGGGCATGCCGGACGCCGTACGGGCCCTGCACTCCTGGCAGCGAAAGGTCGTGCCGCACGCCATCCGCAACGCCTCCAACGGCCTGCAGTCCCGCACCAAGAACGCCCAGGGCACCACGCTCAAGGCGATGCTCGACGACGCCGTCACCGGGATCGTGGCCGGACGGCTGCCGCTGTCGGAGTGGGACGCGGTGGTCAAGAAGTGGCGGGACCGGGGCGGCGACAGAATGGCCGGGGAGTTCGCGAAGGACTACGCGGCCAACACATGAGGCGCCGCCGGTGGAACAGGAGACGCGGGGGATGGAGAACGACATGACGGACACGGGGTCCAGGCGGCGGGTCACGATCCGTGAGGTCGCCGAGCGGGCGGGGGTGTCGATGGCGACGGCCTCGCGCGCGCTCAGCGGCAACCACCCGGTACCGGCCGCGACCCGGGCCCGTGTCCTGCGTGCCGCCCGCGATCTCGACTACGTCGCCAACGCGCACGCCCGGGCGCTGGTCGGCGGCGGCCGCAAGATGGCCGCCGTCGTCGTCCGGCAGGTCACCAGCCCCTTCTACGCGCAGGTCGCCGAGGGGGTGGAGGCCGAGGCCGCCGACCGCGGGTGGCTGTGCGTGGTCGGGGCGACCGGCGGGGACCCGCAGCGGGAGATGGAGTTCGTGCAGCTGATGCGGGAGGAGGGGGCCCGGCTGGTGATCCTCGTCGGCGGGGTCGTCGAGGACGAGGCGTACCGCTCCCGCGTGGCCCACTACGCGCAGGCCCTCGACTCCTCCGGGGCCCGGCTCGTGCTGTGCGGCCGTCCCGCCCCGGATCCCGACATCCCGGCGCTGGTCGTCGAGTTCGACAACGAGGCGGGGGCCCGGGCGATCACCGGGCACCTGCTGTCCGCGGGGCACCGGCGGATCGTCTTTCTCGGGGGGCTGCCGGGCAACACAGCCCTTGATGCGCGCGTCGCGGGATACCGGGCCGCGCTCGCCGAGCACGGACTGCCGTCCGAGGCCGCACGAGTCGTCGACTGCGGGCTTGGGCGGGCGGCGGGACTGCGGGCCATGGGCGAACTGCTCAAGGAGACCAGGGAGTTCACGGCCGTGGTCGCCGGGGACGACATGGTCGCCGCGGGGGCGTTGCGCGCCATCGCCGACGCGGGGCTCGCCGTACCGGCGGACATCTCCGTCGTCGGCTACAACGACATCCCGCTCGCCGAGGACTTCAACCCCCCGCTGACGACGGTCCGTACACCCGCCGAGGAACTCGGCCGCGCCGCCGTACGCATCGCCCTGCGCGACCCCGAACACGCCGCCGGAAGCCACCATCTGCTGGGCACACACATCGTCGTACGCCGAAGCGTCGCCCCACCCACCGACGGAGGACTCACCCCCGTATGACCGCGCCGCATGTGTCGCTCCCCGACGACCCGACGCACCACCTCGACCTGCCGCCCACCGACCCCCTGCGCTCGCCGGTCACCGGCTGGACCCGCGCCCACTGGGAAGCCGTCGCCGACCGCCTCCTCGACGGGCTGCTGCCCTACGCCACCCCCGGCTTCGCCCAGTACCGGCTGCCCGGCCCGCCCAGTCACTCCGGGGCCTGGTCCGACGGCCTCGAAGGGTTCGCGCGGTCCTTCCTGCTCGCCGCCTTCCGGATCGCCGGGTCGGCGGGGCGGGTCGGCCCCGCGCTCGTCGAGCGGTACGCCGCCGGGCTCGCCGCCGGTACCGATCCGCACCACCCCGAGCACTGGCCCCCGATCACCGACCGCGCCCAGCCGATGGTGGAGGCGGCCTCGATCGCCCTCGCGCTGCACGAGACCCGGCCCTGGCTGTGGGACCGGCTCGACGACGGTGTGCGGGGCCGGGTGGTCGAGTGGCTCGGCGCCTTCGTCGGGGCGACGGCCAACGACTCCAACTGGCGGCTGTTCCAGGTGATCACGGAGGAGTTCCTGGCCTCCGTGGGGGCCCCGCACAGCCGGGCGGAGATCGACGCGGGTCTCGCCCGACTGGACGACTGGTACCGGGGCGGGGGCTGGTACACCGACGGGGAAGGGAAGAAGTTCGACTACTACAACGCCTGGGCGCTGCACCTGTACCCGGTGCTGTGGGCCCGGATCGCGGGACCGCGCGCCGACCCGGAGACCGTGGCCCGCCACCGCGACCGGCTGCGCGAGTTCCTCGGCGTCCACCAGTACTTCTTCGGCTCCGACGGCGCCCCCGTCCACCAGGGCCGCTCCCTCACCTACCGGTTCGCGGCCGCCGCCCCGCTCTGGGCGGGAGCCCTCGCCGACGCCACCCCGCTGCCGCCCGGCCGCACCCGCCGCCTGGCCTCCGGCATCCTGAGGCACTTCACCGAGCGGGGCGTCCCCGACGAACGCGGCCTGCTCTCGCTCGGCTGGTACCGGCCGTTCGAGGGAGTGCTCCAGCGCTACTCGGGCCCCGCCTCCCCGTACTGGGCGAGCAAGGCGTTCCTCGGCCTGCTGCTGCCGGCCGACCACCCCGTGTGGACGGCCCCCGAGGAACCCGGCCCCGTCGACACCACCGACACCGTCCTCGCCCTCCCCGCCCCCGGCTGGCTGCTCCACTCGACCGCCTCCGACGGCATCGTCCGCCTCGTCAACCACGGCACCGACCGCCTCCCGCCCCCACCCGCGACCGACGCCGACAGCCCCCACTACGCCAAGCTCGCCTACTCCACCGTCACCGCCCCCGAGACCCCCCTCGGCCCCGACAACCACCTCGCCCTGCTCGCCCCCGACGGCACCCCGTCCTCCCGCGGCCGTATCCATCCGCTGGCCTGCGAAGGCGACAGGGCCGCCTCCTGGCATCGCGCGCTCGGCCACCGCGTGGAGACGGTGAGCGTGGTCCACGGGCCGTGGGAGGTCCGCGTGCACCGCATCGACGAGGCACACCGGGGCCAGGTAAGAGAAGGAGGTTGGGCTCTCGCCGACGCCACCGAGCCGCCCGTCGCCGAGTGCGGGCCGGGCTGGGCGCGGGCCCGCCGGGCGGCGGACGGGCTGACGAGCGCGATCGTCGGCCTGTACGGCTGGGGCGAGGGCGCCGGGACGGTCGTGGCGGCCGAGGACACCAACGCCTGCGGGCGGTACTCGGCCACCCCCGTCCTCGAAGGCACCGGGCCGCTCCTGGTCACCCTCGTGGCCCTCGGCATCGACGTGCCGGTCACCGGCGCGGACGCCACGCCCACCGCCGACGGCACTGTCGAGATCCGCTTCCCTGACGGCACCCGCGTCAGTGCTGGGCCAGCGTCACGGCCTGATCCAGGGCCTGGAGAAGGGAGTTGACCGTCGCCCGGTCCCGCACCGCGAGCCGCAGCCACTCCTCGCCGAGCCCCGGGAAGGTGTCCCCGCGCCGTACCGCGAAGCCCAGGTCCCGCAGATGCCGTCGTACGGCGGCCGCCTTCGGCAGGCGTACGAGGACGAAGGGGCCCTTGGCCGGTTCGACAACCCGGAGGCCGTCCGGGGCGAACTCCCGCAGCCCGGCGACAAGATGAGCTCGGTCGGTGGAGACGCGGTGGGCCGCGTGGGCGGCCTCCGCCACGGCCCGCGGCTCCATGCACGCCACGGCGGCGGCGAGGGCGGGCGTGGACACCGGCCACAGGGGCTGGGCGCGTTCCAGTGCGGCGATCGTCTCCGGGGCGGCGAGGACGTAGCCGATCCGGAGACCGGCCAGGCCCCACGTCTTCGTCAGACTGCGCAGGACGACGAGTCCGGGCACGTCCGTCCGCCCGGCCAGGGCCTCGCGCTCACCCGGCACCGCGTCCAGGAACGCCTCGTCCACCACCAACGTCCGCCCGGGACGTGCCAGTTCGGCGATCGTGGCCGCCGGGTGCAGGACCGAGGTGGGGTTGGTCGGGTTTCCCACGACCACCAGGTCGGCGTCCTCGGGGACGGCCGCCGGATCGAGCCGGAAGCCGTCCTCCTCCCGCAGCAGCACCCGGTGGACCTCGTGCCCGGCATCCCGCAGCGCCGCCTCCGGCTCGGTGAACTGCGGGTGCACCACCACCGCGTGACGAACCGTCAGAGCCCGCGCGAGGAGCACGAACGCCTCGGCGGCCCCCGCCGTCAGCAGCACCCGTTCCACGGGCACCTGGTGCCGGGCCGCCACCGCCGCCCGCGCCCGCCGTCCGTCGGGGTAGGCGGCGAGCCCGGTCAGCGAGTCTGCGATCCGCTCCCGCAGCCAGGCCGGGGGAGTGTCCGCGCGGACGTTGACGGCGAGGTCGGTGAGCCGCGCCCCGTCGTCCCGCACCTCGGCGTCGCCGTGGTGCCGCAGATCGTGGCCCCCGGCCCGGTCAGTGCGCATGGGTGTGGGTTCCGTGGTGGTGGCCGTCGTGGTGATGGTGGCCGTCGTCGTCCGGGTGGAAGTGCGGCTGCTGCGGCAGGCCCACCTTGTCCTCGAAGCCCGGCAGCGCGATGCGGTACACGCACGAGTCGCAGTTCATCCGCAGATCGCCCTTGACGGCCTCCTCGTACCGCTCCATCACCAGGTCGAGCAGCTCCGGCTCCGGACCGATGACCTCCGCCGAACGCACCTCGACCGCCGGATGCGCGGCCGCCCAGCCCTCGGTCTGGTGCCGCACCCGGTCGGGCAGGATGCCGGTGAACAGGAAGTAGGGGAGTACGACGATCCTGCGCGCGCCCAGCGCCACACACCGGTCGAGTCCGCTCGGCACATCCGGCGCGGCCAGCGACACGAACGCCGTCTCCACGCCCGCGTACCCGCGCCCCTCCCACAGCAGCCGGGCCGCCTTGTACACCTCGGCGTTGGCGTCGGGGTCCGTGGAACCCCGCCCGACGAGCAGCACGGTCACGTCCGCCCGGTCCGCCGGGGCGCGCCCGCCGGTGGCGCCGAGCGCCTCGTCGAGGCGCCGCTCCAGGACGTTCAGCAGCGCCGGGTGCGGGCCCAGCGGGCGCCCGTAGGTGTACGAGATCCCCGGGTGCCGCTCCTTCTCACGGGACAGCGCCGCCGGGATGTCGCCCTTGGCGTGTCCGGCGGACACCAGCATCAGCGGCACGGCGGCGAACCGGCGGACACCGCGTTCCACCAGCTCGGCCACCGCGTCGCCCAACGGAGGCGGGGACAGCTCGATGAAGCCGCCCGCGACGGGCAGTTCGGGACGGCGAGCCCCCAGTTCCCGGACGAAGTCACGGAAAGCCTCGGCTCCGGCCTCGTCCCGGGTGCCATGACCGGCGATGAGCAGGGCGGGCGGCGGGGTGGTCACGATGTCTCCTCGGTCTTGTGGACAACAGGGTGGTACAGCAGGGCGTTGAGCGCGGCCGAGGCCACCGCCGAACCGCCCTTCTCGGACACGTTGCTGACGGCGGGCAGCCCACTCTCGCGCAACGCGGCCTTGGACTCGACAGCCCCGACGAAACCGACGGGCAGCCCGATGACGAGTGCCGGGGCCGCGTCCAGGGTCAGCAGCTCCTCCAGCGCGGTGGGGGCGTTGCCTATCACCCAGATCGCCCCCGGGCCGACCTGCTCGTGGGCGAGGCGGATCGCGTGGGCCGAACGGGTCAGCCCGGGCCCCGACTCGGCGTCCTTCAGCCGGCAGACGGTCTCCCGCCGGGTGATGCCCGCCGCGACCATCTCCACGTCGGTGACGACCGGCGCGCCGGCGTGCAGCGCGGCGTGCGCCTTCTCCAACTCGCCCTCGTCCATGACGAGATCGGTGGCGTACTCCAGATCGGCGGCGGAGTGGATGATCCGCTCCACCACCGCCCGGGTCAGCGGCGGGAAGTGCGAGGTGTCCAGGCGGGCGCGCAGCCTCCGGTAGGACTCCACCTCGATCGGGTGGACGACACGGTTCACTTGGCGCCCTCCTGCCAGCGGTAGCCGCGCGGCGTCACCATGCGCCCCGCGATGTCACGGGTCGCCGTGTTGCCGACGGTCACGACCGTCATCATGTCGACCGTCGCCGGGTCGAGAGCGGCCAGTGTCGTCAGCCGACCGGACTCGTCAGGCCGCGAGGCGTTGCGTACGACACCGACCGGCGTGGCCGGCTCCCGGTGCTCGGCGAGGATCGCGAGCGCCTTGGGCAGCTGCCAGTCCCGGCCCCGGGAACGGGGGTTGTAGAAGGTGACCACGATGTCCGCCTCGGCGGCCGCGCGCACCCGCCGCTCGATGACCTCCCACGGGGTGTGCAGGTCGGACAGGCTGATGGACACATGGTCGTGACCCAGCGGGGCCCCGAGGATCGCGGCCGCCGCGAGCGCCGCGGTCACCCCGGGGACGCCGATCACGTCGATGTCGTCGGAGGCCTCGGCGAGCGCGGGCGAGGCCATGGCGTACACGCCGGCGTCCCCGCTGCCGATCAGCGCGACGGCCTGGCCCTTGCGGGCCTCCTCGACGGCCGTGCGTGCCCGCTCCTCCTCGGCTCCCAGGCCCGACTCCAGCACCCGGGTCCCGGGCCGCAGCAGATCCCGGATCTGGTCGACGTACTGATCGAGCCCGACCAGCACCGAAGCCCGCTGCAACTCCGCCTTCGCGCGGGGCGTGAGCAGGTCCCGGGCTCCTGGACCGAGTCCGACGACCGCGAGCCGGCCGCGCGCGGGACGCCGTACGACAGCGCAGGTCGCCATGGCGGGCGTCGCGGCCGATTTCCGCTTGGGGACGAGGAGTTCACCGCCGCCGATCAGAGCGGCGGCCTCGGCGACGGACGGGGTGCCCACGGAGGCGAGGGGCGCGTCCGACGGGTTGGGGACCTCGACCGCGGCCAATTCCTCCGCGGTGTGGGTGACCAGGGCCACGCCGAGCCGCTCGGCCGCCGCCAGGATCCCCGGCTCCTCGGCCTTGGCGTCCACGGTGGCGAGCTGGGCGAGCGACCTGGAGGACAGCCCGGCCTCGCGCAACGCCTCCTCGATCAACTCCAGGACTTCTTCGGCGGGCGCCCCCTTGGAGGCGCCGACGCCGACCACGAGCGTGGGCGGGCGCAGCACGACCTCCCGCTCGGAGGGCTCGACGAGCCGGTCCGTGACACGGATGCCGTACGCGCCCTCGCCGGCGACCGGCAGCGGCGGCAGGGGCCAGCCCGACTCGTTGCGCAGGGCGACCGGTTCACCGTCCAGGAGCGCCCGCGACACGGCCGCCACCGCGCCCTCCACCGGCAGCCCGAGCGTGTCGAGCCCCGGCACCCCCACCGCGTCGGTGGCCGTCGTCACCACGGGCTCGGCGCCGAGCAACTCCCCGACTTCGCGGGCGAGTTCGTTGGCACCGCCGCCGTGGCCGCCGACCAGGGACACGGCGAACCGGCCGCCCTCGTCGACACACACCACACCCGGGTCGGACGCCTTGTCGCCCAGCAGCGGCGCGATCAGGCGGACGACCGCCCCCGTGGCCAGGAAGCACACGAGCTGCTCGCACTCCGCGAACGCCCGCCGCACGGCGTCCCCCACGGGTCCGTCGTACACGCGCGTGCGGTCCGGCCATGCCGCGGCCAGCCGGTCGCGTGCCGCCGCCCCCGCCGCGGTGGCGGAAATAAGGCCGATCACTGAGCAACTCCCTCTCGATACACGGGGTTTCTGACGCCCCACAGCAGGAAAACCGGATTGGTCGCCGCGAGCCGGGTCACGTCCCCGGGCAGCGGCGCCAGCCGGGACGACTGGAGCAGTACGCCGTCGCAGTCCAGCCCGGCGTCGGTGAGGGCCGCGCGGACGGCCGGCACCCGGTCCAGCGCGGCCATGGCGACGACGACGCTCCGCCGGGCCCGGCGGGCACAGGCGGCGACGATCTCGGGCAGCTCGCGTCCGCCGCCACCGACGAAGACCGCGTCGGGATCGTCCAGTGCGGTGAGAGCGTCCGGCGCCGCCCCGTGGACGACCTGTACGTCGACTCCGTGTGCGGCCGCGTTGGCGCGGATCCGCTCGATCCCGTCGTCGGCCTTCTCGACGGCGACGACGGCGGCGCCGAGCCGCGCACACTCCACGGCCACGGACCCGGACCCGGCACCGACGTCCCACACCAGTTCCCCGAGCCGCGGCCCGAGCCGCGCGAGCGCGAGCGCCCGCACCTCGAACTTGGTGATCATCGAGTCGCGGTGCGCGAACTCGCTTTCCTCCAGGGCCCATCGGGAGGGGGCGGCGGGAGGTCCGGCAACCGTGCGCACACCGCCGAGAGCCCGAGACTCGTCGAGACAGAGAACGACACTCACACCGGAACCCCAGTCCCGGGCGGCGGCTTCGGCAGGGGTGACCCGCTCGACACGCTCATCGCCGGTACCCAAGTCGGAGGCGACCACGAGAACACGCTCCAGGGGCGCGGGGAACTGCGCGACCAGCCCCAACGGCGCCGCACCCGCCCCACAACCTTTCTCGGCACCCCCTGCCGCGAGCGCAGCTCCCAACTCCGCAGGCCCGGCCCCGGGCCCGGTAAGCACCGCCACCTTCGGATGCGCCCGGCACACATTCACCGCCGCACGCAGATCCCGCCCATGCGCACTGACCACCACCGCGTCGTCCCACGGCAACCCCACCCGGGCAAACGCGGCGGCCACGGAGGACACACCGGGACGGACGTCCAACGCGCCCGCCCCGAACCGCTCGGCCAACACCCGCACGATCCCGAAGAACCCGGGGTCACCGGAGGCCAGCACGACGACCCGGCTCCCCTTGTCGTGATGCCGTTCGATGATGTCCAGCGCCGGGGCCAGCGGTCCGAGGACGACCCGCTCGGCGTCCGCGGGGACCGCCGCGGCGTCCAGATGCCTCCGGCCGCCCACGACCAGCTCGGCCCCGGCCAGGCACTCCGGAGGCGCCGCCCCCGTCCCCGTACCCACCACCGTGATCATGTGCCGGCACCCCGCGACGCCCGCAGCGCCCGCCGGGCCTCCGGGTCGGCCTTGCGGTACCCGTGGAAGTGGCCCGGGTGGTAGAGGTGCGACCGCGTGCCCTCGGCGTCCAGCGCGGGCCCGACCAGGAACAACGTGTGCTTCCACAGTTTGTGTTCCTTGACGGTCTCCTCCAGCGTCTCGATCGTGCACCGCACGACCAGCTCCTCGGGCCAGGTCGCCTGGTAGGCGACGACGACCGGCGTGGAGGTCGGATAGCCGCCCTCCAGCAGCTCCCGCACCAACTGCCCACTGCGGGCCGCGGACAGGAAGATCGCCATGGTGGTGCCGTGCTTGGCGAACTCCCGCACCTCCTCGCCGGGCGGCATCGGCGTCTTGCCGCCGCCGAGCCGGGTGAGCACCACGGACTGCGCGACCTCGGGGATGGTCAGTTCACGCTGCGCGAGCGCGGCCACCGCGGAGAAGGCGGAGACCCCGGGCACGACCTCGGTCGCGATGCCGAGCCGCGCGCACCGGTCGAGCTGCTCCTGCGTGCCACCCCACAGGGCGGGGTCGCCGGAGTGGATCCGGGCGACCTTGAGACCCTCCTCGCGGGCCCGCTCGTACACGGCGACCACGTCTTCCAGCGACATGGTCGCTGAGTCGAGGATCTCCGCGTCCTTCCGCGCGTGCTCGAGGACCTCCGCCTGCACCAGGCTCGCGGCCCAGATCACGACGTCGGCCTCGGCGATGGCGCGCGCGGCCCGGAACGTCAGCAGATCGGCGGCGCCGGGGCCGGCACCGACGAAGGTCACCTTGCCGGTGGGGGCATCGGCCATGGAAATCGGTCCTCTCGTCACAAAAGGTATGGAAAAGGTCTTAGGGCTGCGGTCGGCGCGGTGGCCGGATGTGCGCGAACGGGGGTCGATCGGATACCAAGTCCCTATGGCGGTCTTCGTCGCGCTCGGCGCGTTCCTGATGACGCTGGCCGGCGGCTGGACGGCACAGCGGGTGACCGACCGCCGTCATCTGGTCCTCGGCCTGGCCGGCGGGCTGATGCTCGGCGTGGTCGGCCTGGACCTGCTGCCGGAGGCACTGCACGCGGCCGGCGACGAGGTCTTCGGCGTGCCCGCGGCCCTGCTCCTGTTCGTGGCCGGATTCCTGCTGGCCCATCTGGTGGAACGCCTGCTGGCCGCCCGCCAGGCCGCGCACGGCGGCGAGGAGCACGACGGCCGGGTCCCCGAGGTCGGCCTCACGGCAGCGGCCGCGATGGTCGGCCACAGCGCCATGGACGGCGTGGCCATCGGCGCGGCCTTCCAGGTGGGCGGCGGCATGGGCACGGCGGTCGCACTCGCGGTCGTGGCCCACGACTTCGCGGACGGCTTCAACACGTACACGATCACGAGCCTGTACGGGAACGACCGCCGCAAAGCGCTGACGATGCTGTTCGCGGACGCGGCGGCCCCGGTGGTGGGTGCCGCCTCGACGTCGTTCGTGACCATCCCGGAGGGCCTGCTCGGCGGCTATCTCGGCCTCTTCGGCGGCGCGCTCCTCTACCTCGCGGCGGCCGAGATCCTCCCCGAGGCCCACCACGAACACCCCGCCCGCTCGACCCTGTTGTGCACGGTCGCGGGAGTGGGTTTCATCTGGCTGGTGGTGGGGTTGTCCGGCTGACCGGGCCACTCTGAAGGGGTTCGCCGAGGGGGTCACAACTTGCCACCCCGGGTGCCGTCCCGCCGCGCGGGCGCGATCAGGGTGGAGAGATACGGCAGCGGAGCCCCGTCGAGCTCGGCGGCGGGCCGGATGGACTCGGCCTCAAGACCCAGCGCCGATCCCCATACGGCGTCCTCGATCCGCCCGGTCTCCCGGAGCGCCTCGGCCACCTCAGCGGCCTGCCGCCCGAACTTGTAGGCGACGACGGTCCCGGGCCCGTTGAGCGCGTCCTTGAGCACGGCGGAACCGGCGGTGACGGGCACCAGCGTGAGCGGTTCGGTGCCTTCGGTCAGCACGGCCCCCGACCTCGCCGCGAGATCCTGCATGGCGGTGATGCCGGGCACGGTCTCGACGACGACGCCGGGCACGAGCTCGCCGATGGTGTGGGCGAGATAGGTGAAGGTGGAATAGACGTTGGGGTCGCCGATGGTGGCGAAGGCGACCGACGTGTGCGCGGCGAGCAACTGGGCGACCCGATCCCCGGCGGCGTCCCAGGCGGCCTCGCGCCGTCCGTGATCGCTGCGCTCGTTGAGGGCGAAGACGACCCGGACAATCTTCTCCTGCGGCACGTAGTGCAGCACGGTCGCCTCGGCCCGCCCGCGCTCTCCGCCGTCCTTTCCATCAGGTGCAGCCATCACGGGTACGACGACCACGTCGGCGGCGCGCAGGGCGTTGACCCCCTTGACGGTCACCAGCTCCGGATCCCCCGGCCCGACCCCGACCCCGATCAACCTGCTGCTGCTCATGACGTCCGGCACCTCTCCACGAACCGACGGGCGACACCGGGCTGCGAGGCCCAGTGCGTGTGCAGATAACTCGCGTGCACACCACGCTGTACAAATCCTTCGAGCCGCCGCCGGGGCACCCGCACACCCCAGGCCGCCGCGTCCCCCGCCCCCGGCTCCACCACGGTCCGGTGGAACTCGTGCCCCCGCATCCGCGTCCCGGCGACGGCCAGCGAACTGTCGCTGACGGCGACCGCGTCCCGGTACCCGAGGGTGAGCTTCTCCTCCATCCGCGCCGAGGCGTCGAGCACCCCGCACATCGGCTGCCCGTCGAGCTCCCGGCACAGATAGAGAAGCCCGGCACACTCGGCGGCGACGGGTGCGCCGGTCTCCGCGAGGGCTGAAACGGCCTTGCGCAGCGGTTCGTTGGCGGAGAGCTCGGCGGCGTAGACCTCGGGGAAACCGCCGCCGATGACCAACCCGCGTGTCCCGTCCGGCAGTTGCTCGTCGCGCAAGGGGTCGAAGACGATGACCTCGGCACCGGCGGCGGTGAGCAGCTCGGAGTGCTCTGCATAGGAGAAGGTGAAGGCGGGCCCACCGGCGACGGCAACTCGTACCGGTCCGTCGGAAGTCGGGTGCGGGTGCGTGGGGGCTGGTCGCGCAGTTCCCCGCGCCCCTGGGTGGGTGACCTGAGCCGAATCCAGCCCTTCCGGCGTTCGCGCCGATTCAGCCCCTCCGGCGTTTGAGGAGCGGGGGTCTGGGGGCGGAGCCCCCGGGGACGGGACGGGTAGGGGCGGCGGGGGCGAAGAAGCCAGGACCTCAGCCGCGTCCCACACCGCACAGGACAACGCACCGGCACCCCGAGCAAGTGCCATCAGCCCCTCAAGATCACACCCGGCACGCACCTGCTCCGCCATCGCCGCGACGGAGTCGACCGCATCCGCCCGCCGCTCGGCGACCGGCACCAACCCCAGATGCCGAGAAGGCGTGTCGACCTGCGCCACCCGCCGCAGCACCCCGAACACCGGCACCCCGGCCGACTCCAATGCCTCCCGCAGAAGCTCCTCATGCCGATCGGACGCGACCTTGTTGAGGATCACGCCACCCACCCGCACCTCGGGATCCCACGACGCGAACCCGTGCACCAGCGCGGCCACCGACCGGGACTGCGACGAGGCGTCGACGACCAGTACCACCGGCGCCCGAAGCAACTTCGCCACATGGGCCGTAGAGGCCAGCTCGCCTTCCCCCGCAGCCCCGTCGAACATGCCCATCACCCCCTCGACGACGGCGATGTCACACCCCCGTGCCCCGCGCAGGAACAGCGGAGCCACCAGCTCCGGCCCGCACAGGTACGCGTCGAGGTTCCGCCCCACCCGCCCGGATGCGAGCGCGTGATACCCGGGATCGATGTAGTCGGGGCCCACCTTGTGCGGAGACACGGCGAGTCCCCGCGCGGCGAACGCGGCCATCAACCCCGTGGCGACGGTGGTCTTGCCGCTGCCGGAGGACGGCGCGGCGATGACCAGCCGAGGGACGGAAACGGTGGAGGACATCACCACTCGATACCCCGCTGCCCCTTCTGCCCGGTGTCCATGGGGTGCTTCACCTTGGACATGTCGGTCACGAGATCGGCGAAGTCGACCAGCTTCTCGGGGGCGTTCCGTCCGGTGATCACGACATGCTGGGTCCCGGGCCGCTCCCGCAGCACATCGAGGACCTCGTCCGTGTCCACCCACCCCCAGTGCATCGGGTAGGCGAACTCGTCGAGCACGTACAGCTTGTACGTCTCGGCGGCGAGATCCCGCTTGACCTGCTCCCAGCCCTCCCGGGCCTTCTCCTCGTTGTCCATCTGGGCGTCCCGCTGCACCCAGGACCAGCCCTCGCCCATCTTGTGCCAGTCGACGGACCCGCCCTCCCCGGACGCCCCGAGCACCCGCAGCGCGTTCTCCTCGCCGACCTTCCACTTCGCCGACTTGACGAACTGGAACACCCCGATGGGCCACCCCTGGTTCCAGGCCCGCAGCGCGAGCCCGAAAGCCGCGGTGGACTTCCCCTTCCCCACTCCGGTGTGCACGACGACCAGCGGCCGGTTGCGCCGCTGTCGCGTCGTCAACCCGTCGTCCGGCACCACACTCGGCTGTCCCTGAGGCATTACGCGGCCCTCCTCTGTACGTCCTTCACCAGTCCGGCGATCGAGTCGGCCCGCAACTCGTCCAGCGTCACCGCGGTACCGCCCAGTTCACCGGCGAGCTGCCCGGCGAGACCCAGCCGTACGGGCCCGGACTCACAGTCCACGACGACCGAGGCGACACCCTCCGCGGCGAACAGCCTGGCCGCCCGCCCCGCGAGGGCGACCGGCTCGGGCCCGCCGGTGGCCCGCCCGTCCGTCACCACCACGACCAGCGCCCGTCGCGCGGGATCCCGCAGCCGCTCCACCCGCAGCACCTCGTGCGCCCGCAGCAGCCCGGCCGCCAGCGGGGTACGCCCACCGGTCGGCAGCGTCTCCAGCCGAGCGGCCGCCGCGTCGACCGACGAGGTGGGCGGCAACGCGACCTCCGCGGCCGACCCCCGGAACGTCACCAGCCCCACCTTGTCCCGCCGCTGATACGCGTCGAGGAGCAGCGACAGCACGGCCCCCTTCACCGCGCTCATCCGCTGCCGCGCCGCCATCGACCCCGAGGCGTCGACGACGAACAGCACGAGATTGCCCTCGCGCCCCTCACGGGTCGCCTGCCGCAGATCGTCACGCCGGACCACGAGCCCACGCCCCGACCGTCCCCGCGCCCGCTGATGCGGGGCGGCCGCCTGCACGGTGGCCGCCAAGTGCAGCTTGGTCAGGGCCCCTCGGGGGCGGCGGGCCCCCGTCGTCCGCCCGTGCTCGGTCCGCGCCCGGGACCGTCGCCCGGCAGCGCCGTCCCCGAGTCCGGGCACGCTGAGCACCTTGGTGCGGAAGGGCTCGGACGCCCGTGCGGCGGCCTGTTCACCGGCACCGGCACCGGACGCCTGCGGCTCACCGTCGTCCCCGGCCTCGGGCCGCGCGCCGGAACCCCCGTCGGCCTGCGGCCCGTCGGCGGAGGGCGGCTGCCCGCCACCCCCACCGGGCCCGTCCGGATCCGGCTCGTCGTCCCCGGAGCCCTCCGAGCCCTCGGAGTCCCCGGAGCCGCTGAACTCCTCCAGCGTCTCGTCGAGCTTGTCCTCGTCGAGTCCCGGCGCGTCAAAGGGATTACGGCGCCTGCGGTGCGGCAGCGCGAGCAGCGCGGCCTGCCGCACGTCCTCCGCGAGCACGTCGGTGCGCCCGGCCCACGCGGCCAGCGCGGTCGCCGTACGCGCCATCACGATGTCGGCCCGCATGCCGTCCACCTCGAACGCGGCACAGGTCGCCGCGATCTGCCGCAGCGCCCCGTCGCCCAGCCGCACCGACGGCAGCAACTCCCGTGCGGCGACGACCCGTTGCCGTACGGCCGCCTCCTCGTCCGCCCAGCGCGCCGAGAAACCCGCCGGATCGTCGTCGTACGCGAGCCTGCGCCGTACGACCTCCACCCGCTGGTCCGGCTCCCGCGAGGCCGCGACCTCTACGGTCAGCCCGAACCGGTCGAGCAACTGCGGCCGTAGCTCGCCCTCTTCGGGGTTCATGGTGCCGACCAGCAGGAACTTCGAGGCGTGCCGTACCGAGACGCCCTCCCGCTCGACGTACGAGGCCCCCATCGCGGCCGCGTCGAGAAGCAGGTCGACGAGGTGGTCGTGGAGGAGGTTGACCTCGTCGACGTAGAGGATCCCGCGGTGCGCGTCGGCGAGGAGTCCCGGCTCGAAGGCCTTCACGCCCTCCGCGAGCGCCCGCTCGATGTCGAGGGCGCCGACGAGCCGGTCCTCGGAGGCGCCGACGGGGAGTTCGACCATGCGGGACGCCCGCGAGGTGCCCGGCCCCGGTTCGTGGGGGCCGTCCGGGCACGCGGGGTCCGGCGCGGCCGGATCGCAGGAGAACCGGCAGCCGGGGACGACCGCGACCTCGGGCAGCAGCGCCGAGAGGGCGCGCACCGCCGTCGACTTGGCGGTGCCCTTCTCGCCGCGCACCAGCACTCCGCCGACCGCCGGTGACACGGCGTTCAGCAGCAGCGCGAGCCGCAGGTCGTCCTGGCCGACGACGGCCGTGAACGGAAACGGGGTACTCACTTCTCGTCACCCTCCAAGTCGCCCTCGAGCTCCAGGTACGTGGCCCGCAGCCGCTCCAGCGTCTCCGCGTCCGGCTCGGCCCACAGTCCACGGTCGGCGGCCTCCAGGAGCCGTTCCGTGATGCCCCGCAGCGCCCAGGGGTTGGACTTCTTCATGAAGTCCCGGTTCTCCGCGTCGAAGACGTACTCCGCGCTGAGCTTCTCGTACATCCAGTCGTCGACCACGCCCGCCGTGGCGTCGTAGCCGAAGAGGTAGTCGACGGTCGCCGCCATCTCGAAGGCGCCCTTGTAGCCGTGCCGCCGCATGGCCGCCATCCAGCGCGGGTTGACCACCCGGGCCCGGAAGACCCGGTGGGTCTCCTCGCCGAGCGTGCGCGTCCTCACCTGGTCCGGGGTGGCCGAATCACCCACGTACGCCTCGGGGTTGGTGCCCGTGAGGTGGCGCACCATGGCGACCATGCCGCCGTGGTACTGGAAGTAGTCGTCGGCGTCGACCAGGTCGTGCTCGCGGGTGTCGACGTTCTTCGCGGCGACGTTGATCCGCTTGAACGCCGTCTCCATGTCCCCGCGCGCCGCCCGCCCGTCGAGCCCGCGCCCGTAGGCGTAGCCGCCCCACACCGCGTACACCTCGGCGAGGTCGGCGTCCGAGCGCCAGTTGCGGGCGTCGATCAGGGGCAGCAGCCCGGCACCGTACGCCCCCGGCTTTGACCCGAAGATCCGGGCGGTCGCGCGCCGCCGGTCACCGTGCTCGACGGTGTCCTCATCGGCGTGCGCCTTCACGAAGTTGCGGTCGGCCGGCTCGTCCAGCTCGGCCACCTTGCGGACAGCGTCGTCGATCAGCCCGACCACATGCGGGAACGCGTCCCGGAAGAACCCGGAGATCCGGACGGTCACGTCGATGCGGGGCCGTCCGAGTTCCTCCAGGCCGATCACCTCGAAACCGGTGACCCGCCGCGAGGCCTCGTCCCACACCGGACGGCAACCGAGCAGTGCCAGGATCTCGGCGATGTCGTCGCCCTGCGTGCGCATCGCGGACGTGCCCCAGACGGTGAGGCCCACGGACTTCGGGTACTCACCCGTGTCCTGGAGGTACCGCTGCACCAGCGAGTCGGCGAGCGACTGCCCGACCTCCCAACTGAGCCTGGACGGAATGGCCTTGGGGTCGACGGAGTAGAAGTTCCGGCCGGTCGGCAGGACGTTGACGAGCCCACGGGTCGGGGAGCCGGAGGGCCCGGCCGGGACGTAACCGCCGTCCAGGGCCTTGAGGATGTGGCCGATCTCGTCGGTCGTGCGGGCCAGCCTCGGCACGACTTCGTCGCAGGCGAACTCCAACACGGCGACGGCGTCGGCGAGTTCGGTGCCGAGGACGTCACGGACGAGACCGGGGACGGCCGCCGCGTCCCAGGACACGGCCTCCATGCCCTCCGCGACCCGCCGGCACAGCTGCTCCAGCAGGTCGATCGCGTCGGCGGCCGTACGGGACGGTCCCTCCACCAGGTCGGACAGCTCGACCGGCACCTTCACCGGCGCCCCCGGCTCGGCCAGCAACTCCTTCTCCACCAGCCCGAAATGAGCGGCGAACGCGGCCCGCAGCCCCGGCAGGGCGTTCGCCTGCCCGCCCCAGACCTGCGAGGCGCGCAGCACGGCCAGCACCAGATTGACGCGGGCCTCGTCGACCGGACCGCCCCCGAGGATGTGCAGCCCGTCCCGGATCTGCACGTCCTTGATCTCGCACAGATAGCCGTCGATGTGCATGACGAACTCGTCGAACGCCGCGTCGTCCGGCTGCTCGTCGACATGCAGGTCGTGGTGCAGCTCGGCCGCCTTGACCAGCGTCCAGATCTGCGCCCGCACGGCCGGGGCCTTGGTCGGGTCCAGGTCGGAGACGAGGGCGTACTCGTCGAGCAGCTGCTCCAGCTTGGCGAGGTCGCCGTAGGTGTCGGCCCGCGCCATCGGCGGGACCAGGTGGTCGACGACGGTGGCGTGCCCGCGCCGCTTGGCCTGGGTGCCCTCGCCGGGGTCGTTGACGATGAACGGGTAGATCAGCGGCAGCTCACCGAGCACCGCGTCCGGAGCACAACCCCCGCTCAGACCGAGCCCCTTGCCCGGCAGCCACTCCATCGTGCCGTGCTTGCCCATGTGGACGACCGCGTCGGCACCGAACGAGTGGTCCAGCCACCGGTACGCGGCCATGTAGTGGTGCGACGGCGGCATGTCCGGGTCGTGGTAGATCGCGATCGGGTTCTCCCCGAAGCCGCGCGGCGGCTGGATCATCACGACGACATTGCCGAACTGGAGGGAGGCCAGCACGATGTCGTCCCCGTCGACGTACAGCGAGCCGGGCGGCTCGCCCCACGCGTCCAGCATGGCCTGCCGGAGCTCCGGGTCCAGCCGGTCGAACCACGCCTGGTAGTCGGCGAGCGGCACCCGCGCGGGGGCGGAGGCCAGCTGGTCCTCGGTGAGCCACTCGACGTCGTGGCCGCCCGCCTCGATGAGCCGGTGGATCAACTCGTCGCCGCCGGAAGGGTATTCCGTGAGCGAGTACCCGGCGTCCCGCAGCGCGTCCAGCACCCGCACCGCCGAAGCGGGCGTGTCCAGGCCCACCGCGTTGCCGACGCGCGAGTGCTTGGTCGGATACGCGGTGAAGACCAGCGCCAGCTTCTTCTCGGCGTTCGGCTTGTGCCGCAACTTCGCGTGCCGTACGGCGATCCCGGCGACCCGCGCGGCCCGCTCCGGGTCGGCCACGTACACCGGGACGTCGTCGGGGCCCTGCTCCTTGAAGGAGAACGGCACGGTGATCAGCCGTCCGTCGAACTCCGGGATCGCGACCTGCATGGCCGCGTCCATGGGGGACAGGGCCGCGTCGGACTCGTCCCAGGCCGCCCTGGACGTCGTCAGGCAGAGCCCTTGCAGCACCGGCACGTCGAGGTCGGCCAGCGCCCCGATGTCCCAGGCCTCCTCGTCCCCGCCGGCCGAGGCCTGCGAGGCGTGGGTGCCGCCGGCGGCGAGGACGGTGGCGATCAGGGAGTCGGCCCCGGCGAGGATCTCGTAGAGCCCGGCGTCGGCTCCGCGCAGCGAACCGCAGTACACGGGAAGGGCGTTGGCCCCCTTCGCCTCGATCGCCTCGCACAGGGTGTCCACGAAGCCGGTGTTGCCGCTGAGTTCGTGGGCGCGGTAGAAGAGCACACCGACGGTGGGCCGACCGCTCTCCCGCGCGTAGGCGCCATGGACGCCGTACTCCGGCATCTTGTGCGGCTCGACGAAGCCCTCGCCGGTCAGCAGCACGGTGTCGGAGAGGAACCGGGCGAGTTCCTCCAGGTTCGCGGGCCCGCCCTCGACGAGGTACTTCAGCGCCTCCGCCACGACACCGGCCGGTACGGACGACTCGGCCATCAACTCCGCGTCGGGTACGGACTCTCCGCCCAGCAGGACGGTCGGGATGCCCGAAGCCCTCAGCGCGCCGAGCCCGTCCTCCCAGGCCCGCTTGCCGCCGAGCAGCCGTACGACGGCGATGTCCGCGCCCTCGATCAGCGCCGGCAGCTCCTGCGCGACATCGACCCGGGTCGGGTTCCCGATCCGGTACGAGGCACCCGAAGCGGCCCGGGCCGCCAACAGGTCCGTGTCGGCGGTGGACAACAACAACACTGTGCTCATGCGGGCGCTCCCGGTGGAATGAAAGGCAGTCCTTGCGGCGCGCCGGACTCGATGAGCCGCCACAGCGCGTCCGTGTCCGCGTGCTGTTCGATCAGGTCGCCGAGCCGGTCGAGCTGCTCCTCGCGCAGCGCGGCGAACGAGGTGTCGGGGGCCGGTACGAACCGGCGGTCCGCGGCGGCCGCCACCTCTCGCAGGAAGGCCCGCCGGAAGCCGTCCGACTCCAGCGAGCCGTGCCAGTGCGTGCCCCAGGTCTGGCCGACGCGGCAGCCGTCGAGGAAGGGGACGCCTCCGCTCACGTCGGCGACCCCGTGATGGATCTCGTACCCCTCGACCCGCTCCCCGAGGGCTTCCCCCACCGGCCGGGTGAGGGTCTTCTCCCGCGCGAACCGCACCCGCACGGGAAGGACTCCGAGGCCGTCGACGGCTCCGACGCGCGATTCGACCTCGTCCTCGATGTGCTCGCCGAGGATCTGGAACCCGCCGCAGATACCGAGGACGGGCCGCCGTTCGGCGACCCTGCGCCCGATGGCCGCCGCGAGCCCCCGCTCGCGCAGCCACTCCAGCGCGCGGACGGTCCCACGGGTTCCCGGGATCACGACGAGGTCGGCGTCGGCCAGCTCCTCGGGCCGGTCGACGAACCGGACCACGACACCCGGCTCGGCGGCCAGGGCGTCCACATCGGTGAAGTTGGACATCAGCGGGATCGCACAGACGGCGACCCGCAGCACGTCCTCACCCACCGGAGGGCTCACCGCGGATTCCCGGACCGTCCCCCGCAGCGACACCCGCAGCCCGTCCTCCTCGTCGATCCCGAGGCCGTGCCGGAAGGGCAGTACGCCGTAGGTGTGCCGGCCGGTGAGGCTGTGGAGCATGTCGAGCCCGGGTTCGAGCAGCGAGACGTCCCCCCGGAACTTGTTGACGAGGAACCCGGCGACGAGCGCCTGGTCCTCCTGCGAGAGCAGCGCGACGGTCCCGAAGAAGGACGCGAAGACGCCCCCGCGGTCGATGTCGCCCACGACCAGCACGGGCAGCCCCGCGTTGCGGGCGATCCCCATGTTCACGATGTCGGTCCGCCGGAGGTTGATCTCGGCCGGGCTCCCGGCCCCCTCACAGATCACCGCGTCATACGTGCCCCGCAACTCGGCGAGACAGTCGAGCACCGTCCCGAGCAGCTTCTGCTGCCGCCCCCCGTGATACCCACGTGCGCTCAGCTCACCGACCGGCTTCCCCAGCAGCACGACCTGACTGCTCTGTTCACCACCGGGCTTGAGCAGCACGGGATTCATCAGCGCGGTCGGCTCGACCCGGCAGGCCTGCGCCTGCATGGCCTGCGCCCGCCCGATCTCGGCGCCCTCGCGCGTGACGAACGAGTTGAGGGACATGTTCTGCGCCTTGAACGGCGCGACCTTCACCCCCTGCCGCACCAGCCACCGGCAGATCCCGGCGGTGACGACACTCTTGCCGGCGTCCGAGGTGGTACCTGCGACGAGAAGACCCCCGCCCCTCATGCCCTGTGCCCCTTCACGAAGGCCCGCGCGGCGACACCGACGCCGAGCGCGAGCAGTGAGACGCGCCGCGACAGCCGTACCGCGCGCTCGATGTCGTGGGTGGCGACGGCCCGCCCCTCCTGATGCAGCACCGGCCGGTGCTCGACCCGCCCGGCGTACGAGAGGGTCCCCCCGAGCCGGACCCCCAGCGCGCCCGCGAACGAGGCTTCCACGGGCCCCGCGTTGGGACTCGGATGCCTGTGCGCGTCCTCCCGCCAGGCCCGCACCGCACGCCGGGGACTGTCCCCGGCCAGGGCGGCGAGTACGGCGGTCAGCCGCGCCCCGGGCCACCCGGCGAGGTCGTCGAGCCGGGCCGAGGCCCACCCGAAACGCCTGTACCGGGGCGACTTGTGCCCCACCATGGCGTCGAGCGTGTTCACGGCGCGGAACCCGAGCAGCCCCGGCACCCCGCCGACGGCACCCCACACGAGCGCCCCCACGACGGCGTCGGAGGTGTTCTCGGCGACGGACTCCACGACCGCCCGGGCGATTCCGTCGGCGTCGAGAGCCTGAGGGTCGCGCCCACAGAGATGAGGCAGCCGGTCCCGGGCCGCGTCCACGTCCCCGGCCTCCAGCGCCCGCCCGATGACCCGGGCCTCCCGCGCGAGTGAAGTCCCGCCCACGACAGCCCAGGTGGCGGCGCCGGTGAGAACGACGGAAGCGGTACGGGACGGACGTACGACATGCTCCGCGACGGCTCCGAGCCCCACCGCGGCACCCACACACACGGCGGTGTGCAGCGCGCCCCACCCCCGGTGGTCCCGCCACAGCACCCGCTCCACGGCACCGGCGGCCCGTCCGAACGCGGCGACCGGGTGCCCACGACGTGGGTCACCGAGCAGAAGGTCACCGATCAGACCGGCGGCGGCGCCGTACGCGAAAACGCGATCGGCACGCATCGGGTCAGCCGATCGCGGGGTCGTTCAAGTGCCTGGTACTGCTGGTGGATCGGCAGGCGAGCATCGCGTCATGTCCTCACTCAGGGTGTCCGCGCCCTGGTTCGACGAGTCCGGCGGCGAGAGTTCCTGGCTCCCGGGGCTACCTACCCCGGTGACAGTGGCGGGACCGCGCCGGATTCGCACCGGCTTCCTCTCCTGCCGCCGTATATGGCTCCGGCAGTCCACCACGGGCCTTCGAGACCCGTCAACTTGCTGTTGACCTGCGGCGGGGGAGTGTGCAGAACCCCACACCACCGGTCATGGAAGACGGCCGGGCGGGCACGGAACCTGCAGCCGGGCGACCACTCCCGCCAGAGCCGGTCGATGAAGGCGAAGTCGTCGAACTCGACGGCCGACTCCGCCAGGGCCGTCTGG
>NZ_JBEXGM010000022.1:0-146713 GCF_040607335.1 Streptomyces sp. NPDC005303
GGTCCGCAGCCGCCTGGGCCGTCTCGACGGCACTGTGGTGGCTCTGCTGTTCACCATGTCCGGGATCACCGAGCAAGCGGACGAGGCGATCGTCGGGGACCGCAGGGATGGACTGGTCCTCGTCTTCGACGAGGTCGACATCCTCAGGGCTCTGAGAGACCCGCAAGAGTTGGACCGCCTTCTTCGCCTGAAACACGATGAACTCGTTGTCCACGGGCGTGTCCACCGCGGCGAAAAGGAGCGCGAGGCCGACAAGGCCGCCCGCAGTCCGCGCAAGACGACAGGGAAGCTGCCTATGAGCCGTTACAGGCTACTCAACGGCAGCGGGGACACGGTGCCATGGTTCTACGGAGCAGGAGGGTTCAGCCCCGGGGTCTTCTGCCTCGACCTGCCCGATGTCGACTGGGTGCCGGCTGCGGGAAACGGCGTGTGCCTGGATATGCCAGTCACCGCATGGGGCCAGCCTGACCTCCTCCGCCTCCTTGACGCCTTGAACGAACTGGGGTGGATGGGAGAGCGGAGTCAATGGAGCATCCAGCAGCATGACCGGAACTGGCATGGCTGCGGTGCCGATGGCTTTGCCCAGGCCCTCAAGAACTGGGAAGAACGGACCAGGGAGCTCGAAGATCCGCACCACAGCGAGGAGTTCGTCTACTTCGAAGTCTGTGACGGCGGTTTCTACACCGTGTCAGGCAGCATCTCCGCAGAAGAAACACGCCACGTCCAGCGCTGCAATGTCTCCTTCCAGCTCATCGGAATTCCGCTGGACCCTGGCTCGCTGCAGCAGCTCTACCGGCAGTTCGACGTCCCCAGCCGCGGCTACTTCCGTCCGCTGGTCGAACGGTCGGTCACCCGACAGCGATTCCACGGCCGCATCCCGCTGCACGTGCTGGGGTACGTCATCGAGCCCGCCGATCAACGCGGGGACGAGGAAGACTGGGTTGTCGGCGTCCTGGCGGTGAATCCCTTCTACGGCACTGACCTCCAGCCGCCCGACGATCCGGCAAGCGACCTGGACCGCACTGGCGTGATCGTATCAATCTGCGGTCGCACCATCCCCTCAGCAAGCCGCAGGAGCGCTACGAGCTGTGGTCGTATGAGCGGGCCAGGACTTCCGACGCCCACGCTCTGCGCATTGTCGCCGAGTGGGGGGAGTCCGACGACGGCGATGAGCAGCGACCGGCTGTTGGGCGTGGCGCTCCAGAGGGTGGCCTGATGGCGTCGACTGCTGCGGAGATCGCCGACACTCGGCGCTACGCTCAGGAACTGGCCAACCAGGCGCCCCCACTCACCCCCGAGCAGCGGGACCGCCTGCAAGCCCTGCTCCTGCCCAAGCCGACCGAGTCGAAGCCAATCGCCGCCTAGAAACGGCCCCACCACGCCGGTGTTCCAGCACCAGACCGACAGGGGGCCAGCCCATCCAGCACATGCCGAAGGCCCGGCTTCTCGCTCGCCAGCGGGACATGACCCGCTCCTGGACGACGAGGCCACCGTGAAGGTCTTGAAACGACAGAACGGACAGGTATGGCTGATGCCGCGCAACACGTCCTTCGAACCGAACCCCGGCGACGACGCGCGCATCCTCGGCAAGGTCGTCGGTTTCCTGCAGCTCCTCCGAACAGATACCCCTTGGAGAAGAGCTGGACGGTCATGCCACGCTGACTGCGACCGAAAGCGCGTAGCTCAGATGGCCAGAGCGCCGGTCTCCAAAACCGCATGCCGCAGGTTCGAGTCCAGGCGAAGTCGACGAGAGACCAGCTGATTCCGCCCGCCGGCGTCACACCGATCCCGACAGAGTTGATGATCTGTAGGCGGCTCCCTCAAAGTGGACCGCCCCCTCGGACGCCCCGGAGCCCGCATGAGTGAGAGCAGCCCCTACCCTCTCGGCATCGAGCCGCCCATCCCCCATCTCCTAAGCGGCGCGGACGAAGAGGAACTCACACTCAATCTGGGGTTGGGGCTCGTGGCCAGGAAGGCCGCGGAGGCCGAGTACATCCTGCACGGGATCTACGTGCACCTCGTCGAAGCGGAGAGGGCCTACAGCGAACTGGCAGTCGCCACCGGCGGCACGCTCGTACAGCAATGCCGCAAGAAGCTGGAAGCGGCCACCCTCTCCGCCTCGTGCAAGAGTTCACTCGCCGAAGAGCTGAACGCTGCGGAGGAAGGGTTCCGCCTACGGAACCGCTACCTGCACGGCTACTGGATCTACGACGACGAGTCCTACCAGTGGCTCACCTTGAAGGGAGCCCACCGCACTGACCGTCCCGAGATCACTTTCATCAACAGCAGCGAAGTGTGGGAATTGGCCGAGCGCTTCCAGAAGCTCTGCTCCAGCCTGCTTCACTGGGACACCGCCCACTTCGGCGAGCCGGCCGACGACGAGGACGGTCACCAGGGCCTGGTCTCTCGCAAGCAGATCTGACGCTAGGCACGATACGGCTGGGCGATCAATTCGTCGGGCTGTTCGGCCTGCTGGACATCGTGGCGTCTCTGCGTTGCGGGGTCTGGACGACATCGATGAACTGCTGGACCTGCTGGCCGCCCGGACGGGACGGCTCGTCCGGGACGGCTACCACCGCATGCTCGTCCGGGCACCCTGGGCCTACCAGCGGGCCGTTGGCGTGTGCGGCCGAGCGGGTTTGGGGCGCCCGGCCGGGTTCAACGCCGAGCAGGTGGGCTGTACTCCGGAGAGGGCTTCCAGGTCTTGGGGTCGACCTTCACGATGCTGTTGTTGGAAGAGGCGGAGGGCTTCTGGGCGCCGCCCGCCGTGATGTTCTGCTCGCCCGACACGTACGCCGTTTGGTAGGCGGCCAGCGGCCGAGGGGACTTGTCCGCGATCAAGTCGGCCGTGATTTGGTAGGGGCGTCCTTTGTCCGGGATCTTTTGCGTTGTCGGCTTTCCGTCGCCGTGCAGCGTTATCTCGTAGCTGTAGTGGCAGTAGGAACGGTGGGTCCGCGCGAACAGCAGCAGGGTCTGGGGAATGTCCTTCACAACGGGCAGGTCGTGATTGAGGAAGTAACGCCCCGAGAGCTTCAGCGAGTCCGCGTTGAACTTCTGGGCCAGCGGATGGGGCGAGTCCAGGTCGAAGCCGATGCCGACGACACCCTCGGGCCCTCCGCCGTTGCCCCCGGGAGGGGCGTAGACGATCGTGCCGTTCAGCGGCCTGGTACAGGTCTTGTGTACGGCGATGTCCGTGACATAGACGGTGTCCGACCCGGTGTTGGTGAGCACGACCTTTTCTGCCATGGCGTTGGGGACCACCACGCCGGGACCGGTCGCGGTCTCGAGGGCGTGTTCCATCTGCTGCTGGGTCAGGCGTGTCGGGCGGGCGTAGATGACCGTGGCGCCGGCACTGACGTCCATGGGGGTGACCGATGAGACGGTCAGGCGTGCCGGGGGATCGTCTCTGAGCAGCGAGGCGATCCAGTCCCACCCGGCGTCGAAGGCGCTCTGCGCATGCGCGCTCACCGCCACCCCAATGCCTCCGCCTGCAGCGATCAGCAACGTGGCAGCACCTGCGGTGACCCTGGTGCGGATGGCCTGCTGGGGGGCGGGCAGAGCCTCCGGGCTCCTCGGTTCGGACCTGCGCTGTGCGGCGGCGCCCAGGTGCCAGCGGCGGGCGCCGCGCCCGGCGGTGCCGGAGCGGGTGCGGTGGGCTTCCCAGTTCGATGATCGGCGCGACATGGGCAGGTCTCCAGCGTCGGTCGGTTCAGGCACAGAGGTGGTCGTAGGTGCTTGCGGTGCCGATGTACTGGGCCCAGGAGGCGCGGCTCATGCCGCCTCCCGCGAGGGCACAGACACGGTCGGCCCAGTTGGTGGGATCCAGGGTCCAGAAGTAGGTGGAGAGCGCCTGGGGATGGGGCCCAAGGATGCCACCGTCTGCGGTCAGCAGGGTGCCGGTGGGGTCGAAGGCGACGTCGACGGCTGACTGACCCTCGGGCAACTGAAATGCCGGGTAGGCGAGTTGTCCATCGCTCGTGCCGAAAACCAGGACCCGGCTGAGAACGTCGCCGACGGCGAGATGACGCCCGTCGAGGCTGTAGGCGATGCCCGTGGCCGGGCCGGGCAGGGCGATGACCGGCGTGCCGGGTGCGGGATGCCCGGCGCGGTCGAGGAAGGTGACCGTGTCGTCCACGGACAGGATGGCGATGTGGGCGCCGTCCGGTGCGTAGGCCACCTCGTTCGCCCAGCGGCTGAGGGAGACCGTGTTCAGCTTGTGGCTGCGCAGGTCGACGAAGCCGAGGCTGTTGCTGCTTCCGATGTCGTCAGGCCGGCCGGTACCCATGGGAAGCACCAGCGTGCGGCCGTCCGGGCTCAGGGCCATGCTGCTGCCCTTGGTCGCCCCGGTGGAGATGTGAAACGCCTGGCGCCAGGTGCGGGTGGACCAGGCGGCGACCTTTCCCGCGGCGTCGCGGGCGATCAGCAGGTGCAGGCGCGGGTCGAGGGCGACGGACACGGCGATGTTCGGCACGGCGCTCGGACTGGTGGCTCCGTCCTCGGTGCTGTCGTCGGGGAAGACCAGATGCCGCAGGGGCTGCCCGGTCCTGGCATTCCAGACGAGGACAGTGGCCTGTCCGTCCGGGTCCTGCCCGGCTACGGCGGCCAATGACGGCGTGAGGGCCGCCCCGTTGGCGTAGAAGGCGGACGCGGATTCCCACCAGGACTTCTTAGCACCGAACGTACGGCGGTGGGTGGTGTCCGAGGCGTGGCGGCCCGGGTCGCGCGGGTTGGGGCGGACGGTATACATGTGCCGGGTGCGGTTGTCGTTGTCCGGGTCGCTCAGCAGCAGGTTCCCCGACCGGTCATAGGCCAGGACGGTGGATGCCCCGCCTGTGGCGGGCGCGAGACCGGCGCCGCTGACGGTGAGGATGCAGACGGTGTCCCCGCTGCCGCCGACGGAGAGAGACTGTCCGGCGGGGTCGGAGGGCACGCCGAACCCGCCGGCGTAGCCACCTTGCGGCCGGGAGGTCAGCAGGCTGCCGTCGTCGGTGATGAGCTCGGTTCCCCGGTCGGTCGCCACGGCGAGAGTGCCGTTGCCCCGAATGGCCAGTGCATTGACGTACCGGTTGATGGCGGCGTACGGGAAGGTCTCGTGCCGGGTGTGTCCCAGCGTCCAGCCTGCAAGGCCTGCGCTCGTGCCGACCGTGACCGTCAAGGTGTCGCCGATGGACTGTGCGGCCAGCGCCGTGGCCCGCCCCCTCAGCGCGGAGGCGCCGAGGATGTTCTTGAAGAGGCGGGTGCCGAGATCGAAGGAGAAGACTCCCTCGTCCTCGCTGCCGATGAGGATGTGCGGCGCCGATCCGTCCCACCTGGCGTACGGGTTGCTCACCGCAGTCGCCGGCAGCGCACCGTGGTTGACCTTGTTGGTGAGCCAACTGGTGTGCCCGCTATGGGTGCGGGCGTTCCACACGTGGACCTCACCGGTGCCTGCCACCCAGAAGATGCTGCGCCCGTCGTCGGTGAACCCGAGCCCGACGGTGCGCACGCTGGAACCGTCCGCAGCTGGTTTGGCCAGGCGTACGGGCGCTGAGATGCGGGAGAGGTCGCCGGTGCGCCACAGCAGGACGTTGCCGCTGTTGTCGGCGCCCACCAGCAGTGGTGCGTCCGGTGCGGAGGCGAGCGCGACGACGGCCGAGCTTTTGCCGACGCGGCCGAGTTGCTTGCCCGACCACAGACTCCAGACCCGTACGCCGCCCTTGGGACCGGCGGTGAAGACCAGTTGCCGGCGGTCGTCCTGCGCGAGGGCGGTGAGCTTTCCCGTGCCGGTGTTGATCCGCCGGGCGACGAAGGCGTCGTCCTCGCTGATCCGTCGCAGCAGACCCGCTGTCTGCTCGTCTGGGTGGATTCGGTGGGCGGCCAGGGCCAGTTGGGCGGCCAGCTGAGGATTCTGGTCCTCCGCGCTCAGTGCGCGTGCCGCCAGCCGGTCCGCCACGGCGGCAGAATCAGGACCGTGGCGCCAGACTCCCAGGGTGAGGCCGAGCAGGATGAGCGCGGTGGCCGTCACGGCGCCGACCACTGCGGTGGCCGCCCGTCGAGGACGGTGTCCTGCGTTCCGCCAGGAGGTCGACAGCAGGTGCGGCAGCTGCCGCAGCCCGTCGGGCAGCCACCGGCCCGATGCGGCGCGCCGGTTCTCGAGTACGGCGAGAGCGGGCCCGATGGCCTCCCCGAGGGCCTGGTCCGCCGTCGTCACAGGGGTGCCGTTCGCCTGCTCGGCGGCCCACAGGACACAGCGCTCATGCTCGGCGAGAGGGGATGTCCGCCAGGCGTCCCGCACGGCCGATGCGAAGGAAGCGCTCGCGCGCAGCAAGGCCATCCGTGCCGGATCGGGGTGGATGCCGGCCGGCCCGTCGTCCAGAACCGCCAGCATCAGCCGGACCTCGCCGGGCACGTTGCCAGACTCGGCACCGCTGTCGTCGATGATGCCGGTGAGCGTGCTTTCCGTCTCGGCGACGATCGAGGCTGTGGGCTCGCCGGTCAGGGTGCATGCGACGAGAGCGGCGAATGCCTCGGCCGGCCCGCTGCCCGGCCCGCTCAAGATGCCGAGCACCACCGTCAGCCCCGTCGGTGTGTCGGCGGAGGTGTCCTGGCGGACGACAGTGGGCCACGCCTGTAACAGCAACTCGGCCGAACGCCAGTACTCCAGCGCCGGAGACAACCGCTGCCGGGCCCGTTCGTGGTCACACAAGGCCCGGGCAACGTCCAGCACGGCCGCCGCCGCTGGTGCCTGCCGCGCCGAGACCCGCTGCTGGATTCGGTCCAGGGCGTCCAGGGCAGCCGTCGGCTCCTGCTGGACGGCCGCCCGGCAGAGTTCGAACAACTCGGGAGCGGTCGTCACCTCCGGCTCGCTGCCCGTGCTCTCCGTGCCGACGGACCCGTCTGTCGACTCATGTCTGCGTATGCCTCTTCGCACCTTCGCACCTCTTCTGGGCTTGCCGCACTATGAGTCCCCGCGGCTGTGCCGAACCGGGGTCTTGTGATTCAACGGCCGTCGCGGCGGCCTTACTCGGCAGCAGCCATCAGGACTACGCCGGTCACGGAGCGATTGCGAAAGGTGATTTCGACCGGCGCGCCTTGACCCACGCGGAACTCGGTCGCGTGCAACGTCGCCGGGATGTACCACGGTGTGGCTCCCCGGGTGCGATAGCCACCGGGACTGGTCTCGAGAGGCTGGAACGACGTGTTGCTGTCTTCGCCCCACAGCGACTGCGCGATCCCCGCGAGCGGCCACAGGGGCCCGGTGATCAACTTTTGGCGGCCTTCAGCAACTACCGGATATGCGGTCCTCACCTGAGCACCGGCCGTGACGTGAGCCGTGGCTGACGTTGCGTCCGCAGCACACATGCCCTTGCTGGCGCATGCCGTGGACACCCGGGCCGGTGCCACCGCCAGATCGATGTGCGCATCTTTTCCCAGAGTGGTGTGCGCGTCGCTCACCGTCGCGTATTGCAGCAGCGCGCCGTAGGTGCCGTCGGTCGGCGCCGCCGACGGCAGGACGGGGACATCGCCGGTCGGCGCAGACGTCGTAGCGGCGGTGACGACGCTGTCGCTGGCCAGTACGAGGTGGTCTTTTGACCAGCGCCACTGCCGTCGGACGGGGAAGCCGGATCCGAAGGCGTTCGAGAACGCCCCCGAGTTGACCGCCGTTTCCATAAGGCCACCGGTGAACCGGGCCGACAGGTACTGGCCGGTGTCGGAGGAACTGCTGCCGGTGCCCGACGAACGCAGCCGGCTAGCTCCGTCCTGGACGAGCAGACCCCAGCCGTCGGGACCGTTGCCGAACGCCACCGCATTGCCCGTCCCGTCGCCCGAAAACGGCCCCGTGACGATGAACACGGCGTCAGACATCCCGGGGAGAACCGCACCCTCGACGCCCACCCCGTGCTCGTCATAACTGGGCGGCCCGTCAGCCGAGTCGGGCGGATAGGTGGACTGGGCCATCTGGTGCCAGCCGCCTGCGCTGTAACGCCAGAACACCAGATGCCCGCGTTGGTCGTAACAGGCGGCCTCGAAACCGCCGGGTGAGCGCACCACCAATGACGACATCGACGGCTGCCGTGCCGCGAGTTGACGCCGAGCCACCGCCAGGCTCACAGACGATGCGCTCTCTCCTGTGCGGTCCGAGTGGCCCGAGTCGTCACTCCCGCCGACACCGAGAACAACCCCTGCTATACCGCACCCGACCCCGAGCACAGCCACCAACGCCAACAAGCCTCTTCGGCCACCACGAATCCCCGTACGTACTCCCACCCCGCCCGCCCCCAAGCGCCGTTCGTCTCCGTCCCGTCAGACGGTGAAGCTTTAACTGTGCCCAATACGGCAGGACTTCTGACTTGTTATGCGAAAACCGCTATGTTGCAATTTCATCTCGTGTAAGACTCGGTACGGCGGTGCAGCATCACAGCCATGGTGCGCACCGATCCGGCCACAATCGTGCTGCCGGAAAGGCCGAACTGCCCTACAAGTGGTGGCGTTCTCCTCGGCGGCGGCCAGGCCCACCTCAGCGAAGCGGCTCCGTCGGCAGGCCGATCAGCAGGTGACCGCTGTGGCGGTGCACCAGCTCTTCGGCGCAGGAGACGTCTCGGGTGAAGTGCTGGCCATCAATGCCCACGCTGCGCACTTCTCAAGAGCCGCACGCGGCTGAGATTGTTGACGATGCGGTGTGCCGCGGACTTCGACACGCCGAACTACGGGGCGAGTTGGCACAGCGTCAGGTTGATCCGACAGTACGCGGTGACCAGCGGCACCCGGTCCTCCAGCGACAGACTCCAGGGCCAGCCCTTGCGGACCGGGTCCGGCGGCACTACAACCGTTTAGAAAGGGCCGACTCGCCCCCAAGGGGGACCTCATCCTTGGTAAACGACTCTCCGGCGAGCAACGGCAGCATCTCGGCGCGCACTACCGCTGAGCCCTTCACAGGCCCGGGCAGAAGCCGCTGATCTTGCAAAAGCGAGGATCGTGACAGGCCCGGAAGCTGAGAACCAATCAGCTCCGCGCCGTCTGCGGTGTAACCGAAGCAGCGCGGCCCGGTCGACGGCAAGCCGCCCTCGACACGCTGGCGCATCTCCCGCTCCGACATCTGCTCGACCTCGAACGTGTCGACCTCGCCAAGGAGGCCGGCCAGCAGGCGGCCGTCGTGAGGTCCACCTCGGGGCCGTTCACGCACAGCACGGACACCTGGTGCTTGCGGAGGATCTCGATTCCCTCGGCCTGTTCGCGCCGGCTGTGCCAGAGCCGGCCGAGCATGTAGACGATGATGACGTCGACTTCGCCACGCTGTACGGCAGCCATGAGGAGCTCGCACTGGGGGCGGTGCATGCCGTGGGTGGCCGACTTGTCGTTGTCCCGAAAACGGCGCCCCTGGAGGGGGATGCCGCGCCCCTTCGGCCACCTCTGCGGTGTACTCGCCTTGACGGATGACACCGTCTTTATCGCCCTCATCCGCCGTGCCGATGCCCTCGTATGACGCACCCTTACATAACGAGGCCATACGTTGAAGCACGGGTGCGAGTGCCCTCTGAACTGCGTGTTCCTTGATCACGGCCTGATGGCTCGACACGCACCAACGAGCGAGACAGAACGGTCGTCTTGTCGTAGTGGGCGAGCTGGACGAGGACGAGGTCGCCGGGGCGAATCAGCGGCTGGACGGTGGCCCACAGGCGCGGTTCGGACAGATAGGTGACCGTACTCTCGCCGGAGTCGGCGTAGTTGGCCACGGACACGCCCTTGCGCAGGTACTGGGGCAGTTGCTGTCCCCAGCCGGAGTAGGGGTCGCCGGGCTGGTCGCAGACCGTGGAGTCACCGACGAGGAAGATCTGGCGGGTGTGCCGGGCGCGGGTGACCTTGATGTCGGCGAGCGCGGGGGCCGAGCCGCCCAGCACCAGGTCCAGGCCCGGCGTGCCGTCGGGGCCGGTCGGCTCGCCCTCCGGGGTGCGGACGTTGACGGTGAAGCTGCGGGAGACCCGCTCGCCGGCCGCGGCCGCCGTCTCCGGCAGCAGCGAGCGCCGGGTCTCGCCGCTGATCGCGGTGCTCGACGCGGTCTCGCCGCCGAGGAGGACCTTCACGTCGTACGTCCCCGGCGGGACGTCGAAGTGGCAGCCGGCGGTGGTGCAGTTCTCGATGCCGAGGGGGCGGCCGGAGTGTGCCTGCGCCGGTACGGCGGTCAGGCCCGCGCTCAGCGTGACCGCCGCCAGCACGGCGAGGTTGAAACGTCTCATTCGAGGCTCCTCAGACGGACGACAAGGCCTGGCGGCTGGACCGTACCCCCATCGGCAAGCGCTTTCTAGCCTCTCAACCAATTTCACAAGATTGCCAACCTCCAGCAAGCGAAAGCCCTTTCGCGAAATCGATTCAACTGTCACTCTCCAAAGCACCCGCACCACCCCCACACGTCTCGAAGGAGGCACCCCCATGTCCGAATCCACCGTGCACGGAGCGGTCGGACGCCGCACCTTCGTCCTCGGCACCGCTGCCGCCGCCGGCACCGCCGCCCTCGCCGGGCCGCTCGCCCAGGGTGCGTCCGCCGCGAGCTTCGGCTGGTCCGACGACGGCTCGAACTACGTCGTCGACACCGGCGCCAACCTCGTCTTCAAGGTCAGCAAGACCAACGGCGACCTGACCTCGCTGGTCTACAAGGGCACGCAGTACCAGGGCTACGGCGGCAAGAACTCGCACATCGAGTCCGGTCTCGGCACGTCCACCGTGAGCATCAAGCAGTCCGGTACGACGATCCTGATCTCGGTCGCGTACGGCACGCTGAAGCACTACTACGCGGCCCGCAGCGGCGAGAACAACGTCTACCTGTGGACCAACAAGGCCGACGACTCGGTCTCGGCGACCCGCTACATCCTGCGCGTCAACGCGGGCAAGTTCCTCAACGACGAGCCCGACTCGTACACCTACGCGCCCACCACCATCGAGGCCTCCGACGTCTTCGCGAAGTCCGACGGCCAGACCCGCTCCAAGCACTACGCGAAGGCGCGGGTCATCGACTACAACTACGTCGGCTGGACCACCGGCAGCGTCGGCCTGTACATCGTGCGCTCCAACCACGAGAAGGCCTCCGGCGGCCCGTTCTACCGCTCCCTGCTGCGCCACCAGAGCGCGGACGGCGGCGGCCTGTACGAGATCCTGTACTACGGCGAGAACCAGACGGAGGCCCAGCGCTTCGGCCTCCAGGGCCCCTATGTCATCGCCTTCACCGACGGCGGCGCCCCCTCCTCCTCGCTGTACCCGGGGACCCTCACCACCTCGTGGGCGGACTCGCTCGGCATCTCCGGCTACGTCCCCGCGAGCGGCCGGGGCAAGGTCGCCGGCGTCGGCATCACCGGCCGGAACACGGCGTACGCCTACACGGTCGGACTCGCCAACTCCGCCGCCCAGTACTGGGGTTCGGCGCGGTCCTCGGACGGCTACTTCTCCATCGGGGGTGTGCTGCCGGGGACCTATACGTTGACCGTCTTCAAGGGTGAACTCGCCGTCTACACCGGCTCAGTGAGCGTCAGCGCGGGTGGCACGACCACCCTCAACAGCATCGCGATCCCGTCCTCGAACGATCCGAGCAACGCGAGCGCGATCTGGCGCATCAACAACTGGGACGGCACGCCCGGCGGCTTCAAGAACGCCGACCTGATGACGTACGCCCACCCGTCCGACGTCCGTGCCTCCTCCTGGACCGGCAACGTCGTCATCGGCAGCGGCACCGAGACCTCGGCCTTCCCCTGCTATCTGTGGAAGGACGTCAACAGCGGAATCATCGTGTACTTCAAGCTGACGGCCGCCCAGGCCGCCGCCGCGCACACCCTGCGCATCGGCGTGACGACGGCCTACGCCAACGGCCGCCCGCAGGTCGTCGTCAACGACACCTGGACCTCCGCCGTCCCCTCCCCGCCCACCCAGCCGAGCACCCGGTCGCTGACCGTGGGCTCGTACCGGGGCAACAACTACACGTTCACCTACAGCGTGCCGGCGTCCGCCTGGCTGACGGACACCAGCGCCTACAACACGCTGAAGATCTACGTGGCGAGCGGTTCGGGGTCGACGTCCTTCCTCAGTGCGGGCACATCGATCGACGCGATCGACCTGCTGGCCTGACGTCAGGTCCCGCGCGTCCACTGCTGGTTGGCTGCTCCGTTGCACGTGTACGTGATGATCGCGGCGGAGTTGGCGGTGGACGCGCCGTTCACGTCCAGGCATTCCCCGGAGGCCCTGGCCTTGATGTTCACGTACGAGCCCGAAGTGACCACCGACCACTGCTGGGTGGTCGCGCTGCCGCAGTTCTCCTGGGTCACGTTCGTGGCGTTCTCCTGGAGGCACAGGGAGCTGCCGCGGCCGACCAGCTGGTAGTAGCCGGTGCCGAGGTCCTTGAACCACCACTTCTGGTTGGCGCCGCTGTTGCAGGTGTACTGGCTGATCGCGATGCCCTGCCACAGCGACTGGTCGGCGACGTCCGCGCACTTGCCGCTGTTGCGGGACACCAGCGTGTTGTACGTGGCGCTGGTGCCGCTGATCGTCCCGGCCGCCGCGTCGATCGTGATCTGGGGGTACCAGGACATGGACATCGTGGTGGAGGTGGGGAAGGTCAACGGCAGCCACACGTACCGGGAGTCGTTGACGGTCCCGCCGAAGGAGTTGCCCCAGCGGTCGCCCATGTAGAGGTACGCGGTGCCCGACGTCCCCTGCACGGGAAGGACGTACGCGGTCTGGGAGTTGTAGGTCGTGGAGTCGCCGACGTTCGCCATCGAGGTCCATGGACCGGCGAGGGAGGTGGCGGTGGCGTACTGCTGCTGGTTGGCGCTCCAGCCGGTGGCGCCCGACGTCAGCATGAAGTAGACACCGCCGCGCTTGAACAGGGCCGGGGCCTCGCGGTGGCCGCCCACCCACGGGTTGGCGACCAGGCTCGCGATGCCGGTGTAGTCGGCGGTCAGCTTGTAGATGTGCAGGTCGTAGTTCTCGTTGGCGGCCGAGACCATGTAGCCGGTGCCGTCGGTGTCGACGAACGTCGTGATGTCACGGGACATGTTGTCGCCGAGCGGGCGGAAGCTGCCCTGGTAGGCGTAGTTGCCGTCGACTGTGGACGACACGGCGACGGCCGCGCGGGCCTCGCTGTAGTCGGTGCCGTTCTCCTTGTGCATCCACATCACGAACTTGCCGGTGGAGGCGTTGTAGATGACCTTGGGCCGCTCGATGTAGGCAGTGGACAGCTCGGAGGCGGACGACTGGGTCAGGACGTGGTTCCTGAACTCCCAGTTCTTCAGGTCGGTGGAGCGGTAGGCGTCCACGTACCGGAAGGTGTTGTCGGCGTTGCGGTCCTCGCCGAACCAGTAGTAGTAGGAGCCGACCTTGATGACCCCGCCGCCGTGGGCGTGCAGGGCGCCTCCCGAAGTGTCCGTGAACTGGACGCCGTTGGGGATCGTCAGCGGCGCGGCCTGGGCCGGACCGGCGGTCACCAGGGCGCCGGCCAGGGCCAGACACAGGGCGAGCAGTACCGCGTACGCACGTCTCATGACGCGACCTCCGTGTCCATGGCGGTGTCCGCCACCGGTATGCCGAAGTCCGGCGTGCCGTCCGCGTGCCAGCCGAGCTTCTGGACGCGGGTGTGGCGGTTGGGGTCGTTCAGCGGGTCGCCGACGATCTCCTTGTACTGGCGGGCGTGGTAGACGAGGACGTCACTGCGGCCGTCCTCGGCGACGGTGAAGCAGTTGTGGCCGGGGCCGTACTGCTTGGTGGTGTCGTTGCTGGTGAAGACCGGGGTCGGCGACTTGGACCAGCTCGCCGGGTTCATGAGGTCGGAGTCCGCGTCGGCCGTGAGCAGGCCCATGCAGTAGTGCCAGTCGGTGGCGCTGGCCGAGTAGGACATGAACAGGCGGCCGTGGCGGGCGATGACCGAGGGCCCTTCGTTGACCTTGTAGCCGACGCACTCCCAGTCGTACTCCGGGGTGGAGAGCCTGATCTGGGGGCCCGTCAGGGTCCAGGGGTTCGCCATCCTGGACAGGAAGATGCCGGTGTTGTTGTCCAGTCCGGGCTCGTGCTGGGCCCAGGCGAGATAGCGGGTGCCGCGGTGGCTGAAGGTGGTGGCGTCCAGGGAGAAGGTCTCCCAGGCGGTCCTGATCTGGCCCTTCTCCACCCAAGTTCCCTTGAAGGGGTTGGGGTTGCTGTTCTCCAGGACCCAGATGCGGATGTCCCACACGCTCTCGGCGGGCGCGGAGGCGAAGTAGATGTACCACTTGCCGCCCACGCGGTGGATCTCCGGCGCCCAGATGTGGGCGCCCATGGCTCCGGTCGGGTGCTTGGTCCAGATGACGGACTCGTCGGCGCTCGCGAGGCCGTTGATGGTGCGGGAGCGGCGCAGGATGATGCGGTCGTACTCGGGGGCGGTGGCGGTGAAGTAGTAGTAGCCGTCGGAGTGCCGGTGGATGTACGGGTCGGCGCGGTGGCGGACGAGCGGGTTCACGAAGGGCGCGGCCTTCTTCGGGCGCGGGGCGGCTTCGGCGGCGGTGGGGGTCGCGGCGAGGGCGCCCGCGGCCAGGGCACCCTTCAGCAGCAGTCGTCGGTGGGGGACGTCGGGGGCGCGGCTCATACGGACTGCCTCTCGGGTGGGGGTGTCCTGAGAGAGATGTTCGATATTGAGAACATCTGTTGTTATTGCGAACAGCCGAAAGGTACGGCTGGGGAACGGGGAGGTCAACGGGTCGGACGCGACAAAAGAAGGCGCTTTCTGTTTCGGATTTCTGTTATCGGCCGCCGCCTCGCCCGTCTCCGGTCATGTGTGCAGCCATTTCCACAGAACAGCAGCGGTCGCCGGTGCCCTGGCGGCGGCCGCCCTCATGGTCACCGCTCCCCCGGCGCAGGCCGCGGGCATCCGTGATGCCACGGCCGATGTCCTCGCGGACCGGGACGTCACACTGACCGGCGACACGGTCGTCACCGTGCCCCCGGGGACGACGACGTACGACGGGGTGTTCCGCGGCGCGGGCACGCTCACCGTGCGCGGCAGCGGGACGCTGATCCTCACGAAGGACAGCGACTTCACGCTGCCCGGGTCCCGGCAGCGGCAGTCCGTACGGACGCTGGGCGGCAACCATCCGTACGTCACCACGACCCGCCCGGACCCGCCGGCGATCACGGTCGAGCGCGGGGCGACCCTGCAGTACGGCAACGGCGGGACGACCGGCCTGATCGGCCACTTCCCCTACAACACCCCGGCGTTCCGGCTGAACCAGGACAACATCCGGGTCGACGGCACCCTGCGGCTGTCCCTGAAGAGCGCATACAACCTGGGTACCGTCAGCGGCTCCGGTCTGATCACCCAGCCGCGCTTCCTCTGGGGCACCTGGGACCTGACCTCCGGCCCGTTCTCCGGGGTCGTCGACAACGGCACACAGGCCAACGCGGGGCGGCCCGAGTACGCGACCGCGCTGCCGAACGTCCGCAAGGTGCTGAACCAGGGCACCTGGACCGTGGACACCCCGTTGGGGCAGACCGTCACCCAGCGGATGGACTTCTACCAGCGCGAGTACGGCAGCGACATCAACGTCCAGTCCCGGCCGGGCGGCAAGGTGATCCTGACGGGCCAGTACAGCTGGTCGAACCGGGGCGGCGACACCGACCCCTCGCTCAGCGACCCCGCCCTGAACTGGACGCCGGCCACCAAGAACGTCAACAAGCGCGGCACCAACATCAAGGGCGCGAACGTTCAGTGGGGCGACGGGACCACCAGCAGGATCTTCATGCCAGGCACGGCGGAGACGGTGTACATCAACCTCCTTGCCGCACGCTCCCGTTCACTGCTCACCTTCGACTACAACGGGCCGGTCACCCTCGGCGCCCCCATCGGCGGCGGCCGCTTCCACGACACCCTGTCCGCACCCGGCGCGGGTGACATCGTGATCAAGGGCACGAGGGGCAACGACGTCACCTTCGCGGCCGTCCAGTACTACGACGGCTCCACGACCGTCGAGAAGGGCGCCGTACTCCGCCTGGGCAGCGGCAGGCCGGGCGGCGACGGCGGGCTCTACACCGGGGGCGGCCTCTACAAGCTCGTGAACGACGGCTCGCTCGTGCTCGACAACACCGCCAAGCCCCTGACCCTGCCCCGGATCAGCGGCAGCGGCTCCCTCGTCCAGGCGGGCAGGGCGACGACGACACTGACCGGCAGCGCGGTGTCGTACACGGGGACCACGACGGTCCGCAAGGGCACGCTCGCCCTGCGCGGCGGGGCAACTCTCGCGCACAGCAAGGGGATCCGGCTCAGCACGTCGGCCGCACGGCTCGACGCGGGCACGGCCGGGCTGAGGGTCGTGTCCTCTCTCACCGGCAAGGGCACGGTGAAGGGCGCGGTCACCAACGAGGGTGTGGTCGCGGGCGGGCTCACGGTCTCCGGGGGGTACACGCAGAGCACGAAGGGTGAACTGGTACTCGGAAAGAGACCGTTGAAGGTGACGGGGCCGGTACGACTGTCCGGCGCCCTCGACCTCGCGGCGGCGGGCACCGCCCCGGCCCGCGGTATCACCGTGCTGGACCACAAGGGGAGTTCGAAGACCACGGGCGCCTTCAAGGGCCTGAAGGAGGGCACCCGTCTCAAGCTGGCCGACACGACGTACCGGATCACCTATCGGGGCGGCGACGGCAACGACGTCGTACTGACCGCGGTCACAAAGAGCGCCTCGCCGAGCGTGCGCGCGGACACGTCGTCGTCGACGCCGGGGACGACGCCGCGTACGACGGCGGCGGCCGCGGCCGAGGGGTTGGGGTGGTGGCCGTACATCCTGGCGCTCGGACTGCTCGGCGGGCTGGTGGTGCCTCCCACCCTGAGAAAGCGGGGCAAGCGCCGCCAAGCCGGGCGGCACGCAGCGCCCTGAGGAGCGCCGCCTCACGTCCGGGTCGATGATGCGTGAGAGCGTGGTCCCGCATGCGGGCCCCGGTGTTCGCGGACCGGACAGCCAGGGCCCTCCCGCGGGCCGTCGGCTAGCGTCGGGGTATGACCAGCGACACCCCCGAAGCCCCCGACGTCCCCACCCGCCCCTTCGCCGAGGCCCTCGCGGCCGGCCCTGTCGTGCTCGACGGCGGTATGTCCAACCAGCTGGAGTCCGCCGGACACGACCTGAGCGACGAGCTGTGGTCGGCGCGGCTGCTCGCCGAGCGGCCCGAGGCCATCACCGAGGCGCATCTCGCGTACTACGAGGCGGGCGCGGACGTGGCGATCACGTCCAGCTACCAGGCCACCTTCGAGGGGTTCGCCAAGCGCGGGATCGAACGCGAGCAGGCGGCCGAACTGCTCGGTCGGAGCGTCGGGCTGGCGCGCGAGGCGACGCGGCAGGCGGCGGCGAAGGGCATCCGGCGGCCGCTGTACGTGGCGGCCTCGGTCGGGCCCTACGGCGCGATGCTCGCGGACGGCTCGGAGTACCGGGGGCGGTACGGCCTGAGCGTGGCCGAGCTGGAGGCGTTCCACCGGCCCCGGCTCGAGGTGCTGGCGGCGGCCGGGCCCGACGTCCTGGCCCTGGAGACGGTCCCGGACAGCGACGAGGCCGAGGCGCTGCTGCGGGCGGTCCGCGGTCTCGGTGTCCCGGCCTGGCTCTCCTACTCCGTCGCGGGCGACCGTACCCGGGCCGGGCAGCCGCTGGAGGAGGCGTTCGCCCTGGCCGCCGACGCGGACGAGGTCGTCGCGGTGGGCGTCAACTGCTGTGTCCCGGAGGATGTCGACACCGCGATCGAGACCGCCGCGCGGGTCACCGGCAAGCCGGTCGTCGTCTATCCCAACAGTGGGGAGACCTGGAACGCGGGCACGCGCGCGTGGGAGGGCGACTCGTCCTTCGCCCCGGAGCAGGTACGCGACTGGCAGGGGGCCGGGGCGCGACTGATCGGCGGGTGCTGCCGGGTGGGACCGGGGGCGATCTCGGGGATCGCGGGGGCGCTGCGCTGACTTCCGCGGTGCGCCTTCTCGCCGTAAGGCTTCCGGCCTCTTGCGGCTGCGGGTTTCGTCGTGGTTGCTCGCGCAGTTCCCCGCGCCCCTGAGGGGCGCGCTGTGCGCCCCCGGATTTCTCCCGCTCCTGCCCCTTAGCCTCGCCCCCTTCCCCCTGCTAGCCTCCCGGTCGGGAACCGGTTTCCATCGGTGTTGCCGCTGTTCCGGAGGGGGAGGCGGAAGGATGACCAGGAAGAGCGAGGACGCGAGCCGGAGCACGATCCGGGACGTGGCGGCACGGGCGGGGGTGTCCGCGTCGACCGTGTCACGGGTGCTCGGCGGGGTGTATCCGGTGAGCGCGGCGACCCGCACGCGCGTGATGCGTGCCGTGCGTGACATGGACTACGTCGCCGACGCGCGCGCGAAGGCGATCGCGGGCGTCGGCACACCCACGCTGGCCTTCGTGCTGGAGGACATCACCGGGCCCTCGTTCGCCCTGATGGCACACGGTGTGGAGCGCGAGGCGACCCGGCTCGGCCATCTGTGCCTGGTGTGCAGCACGGAGGGCGACATCGAGCACGAACTGGAGTTCGTGGAGATGATGCGGGCCCAGCGGGCGGCCGCCGTGATCCTGGTGGGCGGCGCCGCCGACACCGTCGAGTACCGCGAGCGCACCCGGCGTATGGCCGACTCGCTGGCCTCGGCGGGATCACGGCTGGTGCTGTGCGGCAGACCACCGCTCGGCCCCGGCGCGCCGGTCACGGTCATCGAGTACGACAACGAGGGCGGCGCCTACGCGCTCGTCGCCCACGTCCTGTCCCAGGGCCACCGGCGGGTGCTGTTCCTCGGCGGCAGGGCCGACCACACCACCGCGCAGGGCCGTGAACGCGGGTACCTCGCCGCACACCGCGCCCGCGGCCTGGACCCCGACCCGGCGCTCGTCCTGAACGGCGACTTCACCCGCGACTCCGGTCACCGCCTGATGCGCCGGGCCCTGAAGGACGGCCTGGACTTCACGGCCGTGGTCGCCGCCACCGACATGGTCGCGGCGGGCGCCCTGACCGCCCTCCACGAGGCCGGCCTCGACGTCCCAAGGGACGTCTCCCTCGCCGGCTACGACGACATCCCCTTCGCCCGCGACCTGCACCCGGCGCTCACCACCGTCCACGTGCCCTACGAGGAACTGGGCCGCCTCGCCGTGCGCACCGCGCTCGGCCGTACCGCGGAGGACCCCGCCGAGCACCTTCTGCTGGGCACCCATGTGGTGGTCAGGGACTCGGTCACCGCGACCGGCACCTGAGACACGTCCCACCAGCGGCCGCGCTCAGTGCCGCCGGGCCAGTCCGGTGCGTCGCAGCCGCCGTACGACCGACCGGAGCTCCGCGGTCCGCGCCGGCCAGCCCTCCGCCGGTTCCGACACGGGGGCCGTCTCCGGCGTGGTCGGGTCCGCAGTCCACACCGCGAAATCGTGGTCCCGAGGGCCGGACTCCACGTACGGGTCGCCCTTGCCGAAGATCTGCACGGGGTGGGTGGCGTCCCAGGGCTGCCAGCCGGGGTCGCCGTCGACGGTGAAGCGCACCCAGGCCCCGTGCATGGCGTCGGCGAGCTCGGCCGGGGCGCCCTCGCCGGCGAGCTTGGCCGACTCGGGGGTGTCTCCGGTGTCGAAGACGAAGCCCAGCTCAAGGGCGTGGCAGGCGCCGAGGTGCGGCAGCTGGGAGGGCCAGGCGAACTCGTAGACGTACGACGAGCCGGGGCGAGCCTCGGCCAAGCGGTGCAGGGGGATGCGGAGCAGATGGTCGGTGACCATCTGGCCGACGATCTCGGCGGTGCCGGCGCCGGGGTGCAGGGCGCGGTAGCCGCGGACCACCTCGGAGCCGCAGTGGCAGCGAGCCATGGCACCGGCGAGGGCGACCGGGCCGAGCCGGTCGACCCGCTCCAGTAGGCCGCCGGGGACGAGCCAGAGGCGGTACTCGTCGCTGGTCCAGCCCAGCATCAGGTCGACGTCCTTCGCCACGCCCACGCCCGGCTCGGTGAGGGCCTCCAGGGGGTCGCGCGGCACGAGGTCGCCGTCGACGACGATCCCGAAGGCGGGACCGCCGAGGACCGGGCTGCTGAGCCTGCCCACCTCGGCCTGGGTACGCAGCAGCAGGTCACGGTCGACGTCGGCGAAGGCCGCGGCGGTGGCGGGGACCTTCAGCCGGGTGGCCATCCGGCGCACCATCCGCCGCACCTTGTCGCGGTCGCTCGCCTCGGGCGGCCCGCTCTGCAGGACCGCGCGCCGGCACAGCCCCTGGGCCTGCGGGGCGGCCAGCAGGGCGCCGGCGCTGATCGCGCCGGCCGACTGCCCGGCCAGCGTCACTCGCCCCGGGTCGCCGCCGAAGGCCCCGACCGCCTCGTGGACCCATTGCAGGGCGGCGAACTGGTCGCGCAGGCCGGGATTGGCGGGGACGTCGGGGAACAGGCCGTAGCCCTCCACGCCGAGCCGGTAGTTCACCGAGACGAACACGACGCCGTCCCGGGCGAAGGCATGCCCGTCGTACACCGGGACCGCTGAGGATCCCCTGGTCAGGGCGCCGCCGTGCAGCCAGACCAGGACCGGGAGCCGGGCGCCCGGGCCGGGCTCGGGGGTCCACACGTTGAGGTTGAGGCAGTCGTCGCCGGGCACGAACGGGTCGGAGAGGTACTGCGCGAAGGCGTCGGAGTACGGCGGTTTCGGTGCCGTCGGCCCGAAGTCGACCGTGTCGCGCACCCCGTCCCAGCGCTCGGGCGGCTGCGGCGGCCGGAAGCGGCGGGGGCCGACGGGCGGGGCCGCGTAGGGGATGCCCCGAAAGACCGCGACGCCGTTCTCGTACCGGCCGCGTACGGTCCCGTAGGGCGTGCTGACCACGGGGTTCGTCTGGACTGCCGTCATGCACCAGCCTCCTCACCGCGCTACTGCACCATGAACAACAGAGCACCACATTTCGGCTCGGTATTCCGGTGCAGAGCGCGGTTCGGCGGCTACTTGGCGTACATCAGGGTGCCGAAGCCCAGCTGGTCGAAGCCGCCGCTGGTGGTGCCGTAGTCGCCGCCTCCTCCCTCGGGGGCGACGAGGTCGTAGTACATCTGCGAGATGTACTTGTCGTCGAGGCCCAGGCGCCGGTTGTAGTGGAAGTGGAGCATCGCCCAGACCGGGCGGACCTGGCCGCGGGAGGCGGAGGAGATCACGGTCTGGGAGGAGGCGGCGCAGTTCTGGCCGGTGCCCCAGTTGTAGGTGGTGAAGGGGACGTCGCTGCCGACGTTGTACTTCGCGACGTACTGGGCGGCCTTCATGAAGCGGCGGCCGTCGTAGGAGTAGAGGTCGTCGCCCTGGTTCCAGGCCATCTCGCACAGGGCGCCCATCTGGCCCATGCCCATGACGGTGTGGCCCTGGTCGCGGCCGGACTCCTGCCACTGGCCCAGCGCGTACCCGTCGGAGTCGGTGTAGAGGTACGGCACCGCGTGGGAGAGGGAGCCGTTGCCCGCGCCGGACTTGAAGTAGGTGACGGCCTGGTCGTACTTGGCGCTGTCCTCGTTGAGGATGCCGATGGCCAGGACCGAGGCCATGTTGCACAGGTCCCAGTTGGCCCAGTAGTTGGTGATGCAGGCGTCGTTGTGGTTGGTCAGGAAGCTGTTGTTGAGCGGGTAGAAGACCTTGGCCAGCATCTCCTGGGCGGCGGCCAGGTCGAAGCCGCTGTAGCCGCGCATCAGTTCGCAGGCGTTGGCGAACTGCCAGCCGTAGAGGCCGGAGGCGAGGAAGCGGTCGGCGTTGCCGGTGACGGAGGTCAGCGTCGTCGACCAGGCGTTGAGGATTCTCGCGGCGCACGCGGCGTTGGCCTCGGTGCCGCCGACCTGCCAGCGCAGGGCGTTCTGGTAGGCGGCGGCGATGTCGTTGAAGAGCAGGGAGTAGTTCTCGCCGGTGCCGCCGCGGATGATCGTGGCCGTGGCCCGGTTGGTCCAGGTGGACTGGGAGTGGGAGTTGGCGACCAGCTTGTTCCAGCCGGAGAGCCAGGGGTCGGTGCCCGCGGCGACCCTGACCTTGGCCCGGTTGATGTCGCCGGCGTTGTGCAGCATGCCGGGGTGGGTCCAGGTCGCCGGCGCCGCGTCCGCCGTGGTGGCCAGGCCGGTGGCGAGGGCGCCGCCGCCCAGGGCGAGGGCGGCGCCGAGACCGCCCGCGGTCCTCAGCAGACCGCGGCGGCTCAACTCGGCTTGCGGGAGGTGCTGGTGGGGGGAAGTGCGGCTCATGGGGTGCATCTCCGTTCCGTGGGGGGAATCAGATGGGGGTGATGCTCACCTCGTCGAACTCGGAGGTGACGAGGGCCAGCGGGCTGCGGGAGCAGGCCACCAGGCCGACGTGGAAGGGGGCGTCACCGAAGCCGGGGATCTCACCGGAGGCCAGGTCGGTCCAGGTGGCTCCGTCGTCGCCCGAGACGGAGGCGGTGAAGTCGGTCCCGGTGCGCTTCAGCCGCAGCAGCGTGGGGAGTTGGACGGTGCCGTTGCCGGAGAAGGCGGAGGCCCCGGCGACCGTCCTGCGCAGCATGAGCTGCGCGGTGGTGCCGCCGGTGACGATCACCCCGGCGGCCTGGTCGAACGGGGACAGCGACTTGGCCATCAGCAGTCCGACCCGGTCGGCGGTGGCCCCGGTGCGGGAGACCAGCCGGGCGGTGACCTGGCAGTCCCCGGTGACGGGCCGCCGTACGAACTGGCCTGTCATTGCTTGGTTGTTGACCGTCAGGTCCACGCCCGCGCCCCGCACCACGAAGGTCCCGTCCTCGTGGGCGGTGCTGCCGGGGGTGAGGATCGCGGCCACGCCCAGCGTCCCGAAGTCCCGGTCGTCGAGGACCACGTCACCGAGGTCGCCGTACGTCCAGGGGGCCGGCGGGGGTGTGCCGACGGTGAGGGCGAGGGTTCCGGTGCCGTCGCCCGCCGCGTTCCCGGCGGTGGTGGTGACGGTGAACTCGCCGGTCGCGCGCGGCGTTCCGTGGATCAGTCCGGTGCGCCTGTCGACGCGGAGGCCGTCGGGCAGGCCGGTGGCGGTGAACCGTACGGGTGCGTGGGTGGCCCGCAGGACGTGCCGGAAGCCGACCCCCTTGTTCGCGAACGCCTTGTCGGTGGAGGTGAGTTCGGGCAGTGACGGGGTCGGCATCGTCGCGGAGGCGGGTGCCGAGAGGGGGCCGCGTCCGGCCGCGTTGGTCTTCGCGACGGCGTAGTGGTACGTCGTCCCGGGGGTGCCGGTGGCGTCCGCGTACCGGATGCGGGTGCCGGACCCGACCGGGCCGACGCCGGCGGCGAGGGTGGCGTAGGGGCCGTCGGGGTGGGTCGCCCGCAGGACCTTGTAGCGGGCGGAGAGGTCCGGGTCGGTCCAGGCCAGTTCGACGGCGTCGGTACCCGTGGTCGCCCTCAAGTCCCCCGCGGTGCGGGCAGGTCGGGGCACGGACCAGACCTCGCCCGCGGAGGCGGAGGTCACGGTGACGTTGTCGAAGGCGCCGGTGCCGGTCTCGGCGTAGTCCGCGTCGACTCCGAGGCAGGAGGTGAGGAGCAGGCCCGCGTAAGCGGTGCGGCCCAACGCGACCTCGGTGGAGCCGACTTCGGTCCAGCGGATGCCGTCCGGGGAGATGGCGCCGGTGCAGCGGCGGCCGTTGCGGGTGACACGGACCCAATACGGCTTCCGCAGGCGGTAGCCGTCGCCCGCTCCCTCGACATACGGGGCTTCGAGCGGGGTCGCCGACTCGGGCAGGGTGCCGAGGCCGGCGATCGGGAAGGCCGCGCTCGTGGTGATCGCCGTCTGCTGCGAGGGCGGCACCGGGGTGCTGCCGGTGGCGGAGACGGTGGCCCCTTTCGACGGGCGTACCGTCCACACGCCGCTCCAGGTGTGCAGCGGCAACCCCTGGATGACCATGGCGGCGTGGGCCGCGTCCGCGTCGAGGGAGTCCCGGAGGCTGACGCCGATCTTGGAGTACTGCGAGCTCAGCGGCCACACGATCCGCGCGGTCACCATGCCGTCGCCGCGCAGGGGCAGCTGCACCAGCCGGTGGGTGTCGGCGGTGCCGCTCGCCTCCAGCACGAACCGCTCACCGTCGAAGACGGCCGAACCGGGGATCCGCACGTCCCCGATGTCCCGCGTCGACCAGGGCTCCGGGAGACCGGCGGTGGCCGGGACGGGCGCCGAATCACCGCTGCTTCCAAGGGGGCCCGCGGCGACGACGGTGTAGTGGTACGTCCGTCCCGCGCGCACCCGGTCGTCCGTGTACGTCGGCTTGTCGATGTCGGTGGCGATCTTCGTGTACGGCCCTTCGGGGCCTGTGGCGCGCAGGACGGTGTAGCTCGTGGCCCATGTCGAGGGCAGCCAGCTCACCGTGATCCCGGCCCGCTCCCCCACCGCTGTCACCCCCGCCGGAGCTGTCGGCACGGACGGGGAGGGCGCGGTCGCGCCCGCGTAGGCGAACGTCCCCCAGCTCGGCAGATCGTCGTTGCTGCCCTCGACGATCCGGGCGCCGCCGGTGCCGCGGAAGACGGCGGCCCTGGTGTACGGGGTGTCGAGGCCGCGGACGCCGGCGTAGTGGGCGTAGGCCATCTCGTAGATCGGGGGCAGGGTGCCGCGGCCGGTCGCGGAGACGGTCTGCTTGATGTACTTGCCGGTGCGGTCGAGGTCGGGGGTGAAGGGGACGTCGTTGCCGAGGTTGTAGCGGGCCGCGTACTCGAAGTTGGTGAGGATGCGGTTGTCGTCGTACCCCCACAGGTCGACGCCCTGGTTCCAGGCGACCTGGGCGATGTCGCCGGTCAGACCGACCGCGAGCTGTTCGTGGCCCTGGTCGCGGCCGGCCTCCTGGCCCTGGCCGGCGTCGGTGACGATCCGGTGGGCGAGGGAGCCGTTGCCCGCGCCCGCAGCGGCGAAGCGCAGGGCGTCCTCGAAGAGGGTGGGCTCCTCGCAGAACACGCCGATGGCGAGGATGGTCTGAAGGGCCGTCAGGTCCCAGTTGCCGTTGGCGTAGAGCATGTAACCGGAGACGGCCGGATACCAGACGTCCAGGAAGGAGCGCTCGCAGCGGGCGATGTCCGCGTCCGCCCAGCCGTCGTACCCGGTGTGGCGCAGCAGTTCGGCCGCGTTGACGAACTTGAAGGCCTGGAGTCCGGCGCCGAGCGGGCCGTCGGCGCCGGTGATCACCGTGAGGGACGCCGACCAGGCGTTGAGGAGGTCGCGGGCCTTGTCGGCGTTGGCACGGTCGCCCGTGACGGCCCACATGAGGGCGTTCTGGTAGGCGGCGGCCGAGTCGGCGACCGCCTGGTTCTGGAAGTTGGTGGGGCCGCGGCCCCAGGAGGTGATCTGGCCGGTGTTCTGGGCGGTGTACGTCGACCGGGAGCGCGCGTGGGCGGCGAACGCCAGGTACCCGTCGTAGAGCGGGGACTGCTGGGCGGCGACCGCGGCCTTCATACGGGCGAGGTCGTCGGCGGTGTGCAGGAGGCCGGGGTGCATGAACGCGCGGGAGCCGTCGGTGCGTTCGGCGGCCCGGGCGGTGGCGGGTGCGAGCAGTCCGCTCGCACCCGCCACCAGCAGCAGGGCGGCCGTACCGCCGAGGAAACCCCGGCGGCTGGGGGCGAGGCCGGTTCCGGGAGGGCTGGTGCTCATGAGGCGGCGGCCGCCTCGGCCTCGGCGGTGGTGAGGAACTTCAGGTTCGTCACATGCTCGTTGGAGAACCACTGGATCGTGTCCGTGGTGTAGTACCAGCTCGGCTTCTTCATCGAGTCGGCGACGACCAGCCCGTTGATCACCAGGTTCTCGAAGGTGACGTCCTTGATGGCATGGTGGGCGTCATAACCGAGGAAGAGCGAGGGCTTGGCGTTCGTGCCCGTGTAGCTGAGGTTCTTGACGTACACGTTCTCGATGCCGCGGCCGACCGAGGTGTTGTACTTCGTGTTGTACATGACCTTCATGTAGATGACCTGGCCCCAGCGGAAGTCCTCGATCCTGATGTCCTCGATGCGGACGTTCTTGATCAGGTTGGAGTCGCCGGGGTTGAGGGCGATGCAGCCCTGGTAGTTCATCTGCGGTTCGCGGTGGTCGAGGATGTCGATGTTCTTGAAGCGGAGGTTCTTCAGGACCTCGGGGTTGTCGGTGTTGCCGTGCGTCCCCACGTTGATCGGGTGGGCGACGTCCGCCCAGAGGGTGGAGTTGCGCACGGTGATGTCGGTGGTGTCGCCGTAGTAGTCCCAGCGGTGGGTGTAGATGGCGATGCAGTCGTCGGAGTTGCGCATGAAGACGCCGTCGATGACCACGTTGCTGGAGCAGAAGACGTCGATGCCGTCGCCCCAGCCCTTGGAGCTGAAGGAGCCGAGACCCTTGATGGTGACACCGGTGGCCTCGCCCAACTGAACGGCGTAACCGTTGGGGTTGAGCACGGTGACGGCACCGATGGAGATGTTCCGCGAACTCTCCACCAGGGCCCCGCCGCCCGCGGTCCCGGCGAGCACGCCCCGGCCGGCGATCCCGGCGTGCTCCACGTTCCGGAAGATCACGGTCGCCTTGAGGACAGCCCCGCCGTCCAGGTACACGGTCTTGCCGGAGGGGACCAGCAGGGTGCCGTCGGCCGTGGTGTGGACGCCGGGGCCGTAGTAGAGGACGTCCGGGTCGTCCTGCGCGGGTTTCTTCTTCTCCACCGCGCGGGCGAACAGGTGGAGGCAGTCGAAGATGTCGTCGTTGATCTGGACGACCAGGTTGCGCGGCTGGTCGACCGTGAAGCGCAGGGTGTCGCCGAGCACTTCGGGCTTGATGCCGTAGGAGTCCGGTCTCACCCGGACCTTGGTGGTGCCGCCCTTGAGGTAGGTGACCTCGACCTCGACGGAGCCCTGGAAGTCGAAGTACGCCAGTGAGGAGTTGTAGGTCTTGCTGGAGCCGGTGGTGGGGTTGATCTCGCCCAGCTGGGGCCGCCAGATGTCGAGGGTCTGCCAGTCGCCGTCGGGGGCGGTACGCACCCGCACCTTGAACGTGGTGTTGGTCGGCATGGCGGCCGGGCGGGGGTAGGTCACCAGCTTCGGCGTGACGGCTGCGGTGTCGTCGGCCCTGGCCGCCGTGGCCGTCAGGTGGGTCAGACCGGCTGCGAGCACGGTGGCACCGGCCGTCTGGAGGGCCGTACGGCGGGACAACGGCGTGTTCATGCGGAACTCCTTGTGAACAGGGTTGTGGGGACGCCTACTTGAGCCCGGTCGTCGACATGCCGGCGACGAAGCCGCGCTGGGCGACGAGGAAGATCAGCAGGATCGGCACGACATACATCACCGAGGCCGCGGCCTGGAGGTTGGTGACCGGGGTGCCGGCCGAGGTGACGTAGGTGGACATGACGGCGACCGCGAGGGTGGTGCGGTCCGTGGAGAGCAGGAGCTGCGGGGCGATGTAGTCGCCCCAGGTCCAGGTGAAGGCGATCACGAAGCTCGCGGAGAGGACCGGCCAGGACTGCGGAAGGAAGATCCGCCAGAAGATGGCCGAGTAGCCGCAGCCGTCGACGATCGCGGCCTCCTCCAGCTCCCGGGGCAGCCCAGCGAAGAACTGCCGGAAGAGGAAGACCAGATAGGGGGCGGACGACAGGCCCCACAGCACCCACGGCCAGTAGGTGTCGACCATGCCGAGCTTGGCGAAGATCAGGTAGGTCGGCAGCAGGGTGATCATCTGGGGCAGCATCATCGAGCCGAGCAGGATGCCGAACAGCGTCTTCTTGCCGGGGGCTTCGAGGCGGGCGAAACCGAAGCCGACCCAGGCGGAGCTGAGGGTGACGAGGGTGGCGTAGATGAGCGCGATGATCAGGGAGTTGCGGGCGTAGCCGAGGAAGTCGATGAGGTTGAAGGCGTCGGCGATGTTGTGCCACTGGACGTGGTCGGGCAGCCAGTGCACGGGTGAGGCCGCGAGCTCGGCCGGGGTCTTGAGGCCGGAGATGACCAGCCATCCGAAGGGGCCCAGGAACAGGCCGGTGATCGTGACGAGGACCGTGTAGAGGACGAGGCGGTTGAGGCGCAGGCGGGGGGCGGGCTTGAGGGTTGAGCCCACCGGGGTCGGGCTGGTGGCGGTCACTTCTTCGCCTCCGGGTCGACGTTGTAGAACACCACGCCGGACGTGGCCTTGAAGATCAGTCCGGTCGCGACGAGGATCAGGACGAAGAGCACCCACAGCAGCGCGGAGGCGTAGCCGTAGCGGCCGAACGCGAAGTACTCCGCGAAGACGTGCATCATGTAGAGATAGGTGGACTGCGGGAGCGCGGTGATGCCGGCCGGCGTCGGGTCGGGGGCCAGCAGCAACGGCATGATGGTCTGCACCGAGGCGATGACCCCGGTCACGGTCTGGAAGAGCAGCACCGGCGACAGCAACGGCACCGTGATGCTGCGAAAGCTCCGCCAGGCGCTCGCCCCGTCGATCCGGGCCGCTTCGAGGAGCTCACGGGGGATGTCCTGGAGCCCGGCCAGCGAGATGATCATGATGTTCCCGGCAGTCCAGAGCACCGTCATGATCAGTACGTAGCGGGCGTAGGGGTCGGCGAGCCAGCCGAGGGCGTCGATGCCGAAGAGGTTCAACACCCCGTTGGCGGCACCGGAGTTCTGGTCGAAGAGCTGCTTGAACGCGATGCCCGCGCCCACCGGAGGCACCACCGCCGGCAGATACAGCAGGGTGCGGAACAGCCCGCGGGCCCTGAGCGGCCGGTTCACCAGTACGGCGAGCCCGAGACCGGCGACGATCGACAGGGGTACCGAGGTGATCGCGAACAGGCCCGTGCGGCCCAGCGACTGCCAGGTCTGCGAGTCGGAGAACAGTTCGCGGTAGTTGCCGAAGCCGACGTAGTGCCAGTTCGGCGAGATGCCGTCGAAGGTGGTGAAGCTCAGCCACAGCGCGTACGCCATCGGCGCGATGGTCAGCAGCGCGAAGCCGATGACCCAGGGGGAGGCGAACATGTAGAACGCCCGGTGCCTGCGGGTGGCGATGGAGGTGCGGGGCCGGGAAGTGGCCGGGCCTGCCGCCGGGGCGGAGCCGTACCGCTCGGCCGCCGAGGACATCTGATCGACCGTCATCCGACCTGCTCCTTACCGCGCTTGAGCTGCTCGTTCATGGCCGAGTTCAGGCGCCCCGCGAGGGTGTCGACAGACATGCCGCCGGTCATGGCGGCCGGGGCGATCTGGTTGAAGAGGGCGAGGAGAGAGTCCGCGGTGGCGTACGGCGTGAAGGCGATCACCGAGTAGTGCTTCAGCTCGGCCTCCTGCACCGTGAGCACCCGCTTCTGGTAGTCCTCCTGGGCGGGCATCAGCGGCCGCAACGACTTCAGGGTCGGGATGCCCCAGCCGCCGGAGGCGCGCGCCTTGGCCGGTGCCTCGCCGAAGAACCACTCGAAGACCCGCCAGGCGGCGTCCTTGTGGCGTGACTTGCTCGGGATCCAGAAGCCGGTGCCGGCCTGACAGGGGCTGACCCGCCGTCCGCCCTCGAAGTACGGGGCGGGGGCGAGCCGGGACAGCGGCGCCAGTTTGCTGTCCGCGTTGATCAGACCGCCGAGCCAGTAGCCCGAGTTGGACATGGCGAGCCGGTTCGCCTGGAAGGTGGGCCCGTCCCAGGTGTTGGGGTCGGGCTGGATGATGCTGGGACCGACCTTGGTCCGGCAGTAGTCGACGTACCAGCCGAGCGCCTTGCGGGCCTCGGGGGTGGTGAAGTCGACCCGGGAGTAGTCGTCGGTGAAGAGGTTCCCGCCGGCGGCCACGGTGAGGCTCGCCAGGAGGTTGGGGGTGAGCACGCCGTTGTAGCTGCCGCCGAACACGGTCGTCTGGCCGTGCCGGCGGCGGGTGAGCCGCTTGGCCTTTTCGAGCCACTCCTCGTAGGTGACCGGGTCCAGCTCGGGCGGGTAGTCGACGTCCGCCTGGTCGAACAGCCGGGTGTTGTACCAGAACATCGAGTCCTGGGAGAAGTCCTTCGCCATGCCGAAGCGCGGGCCCTTGCCCTGGGTACGGCCGTCGTAGCGCCACAGGTCGTTGACCGGGTCCAGGTCGTCCGGCCTGAGGACGCTGCTCCTCGCGAAGTACGGGTCCAGGTCCTCCATCACGCCCCGGGCCGCGTAGTACGGGGCGTCCACGGCACCGACACCGCGCACCAGGTCCGGCGGGTTGCCGTTGGTCATCATCGCGATCAGCTTGCTGGTGCTGTAAAGCACCGTGTTGATCCTGACGCCGATGTCCTTCTGGGCCTGCTTGACCAGCTCCGGCGAGAGGTCGTCGGCCTTGGCCATCACCGTGACGGTCTCACCGGAGCCGCCGACCGCGCTCGACACCTGCATCGCACAGCCGCTCAGCGCCGCCGCCCCCGTCACGGCACCGCCTGCGGAAAGGGAGAGAAAACGGCGGCGGCTCAAGGCGGCACCGGCATGTGGGCGCACGACGCCCCACCTCCTGCTCTGTCCGTTCATGGGCACGCGATGGCCGGAGACAACCGGTTGCCGCGTGTGGGGCAGAGCTTCAGCCCTGTCTGGAAACGGCGTCAAGAGGCTTGACGAACTTTCGAAAGGACTGTGTAACGTCACCGACACGGACCCGGTGAAGAAACCGGTTGTCATCCAGGCTCTCGAGTGATTGACCACCGCTCGATGCCAGACCTACGGTAGATCTGCTGTAGAAGACGTTTTCAGAAACTGTTTCCACCGAGTGTGTCAGGAGTGACATGCCCAGCCCTCAGCCACCCAGGGCCGTCCTCGCGATGGATCCCGTACACCTCCCCCTGCTCTTCCCCCCACCCCTGATGACCCGGCTGAGCGAGGTCGCCGGCCTCGACCCCGCACTCGTCGTCCAGGACTTCACCGACCCCCTCGCGGCCGACGCCCTGAGCAAGGCCGAGGTACTGATCACCGGCTGGGGCTGCCCCCACCTCGACATCGGTGTCCTCACCGCCGCGCCCCGGCTGCGAACCGTCCTGCACGCCGCGGGCTCCGTGCGCTCACTCGTCGGGGACGCCGTGTGGGAACGCGGCATCACCGTCTCCAGCGCGGTCACCGGCAACGCCCTGCCGGTCGCGGAGTACACCCTCGCGATGATCCTGCTGTGCGGGAAGGACGCGTTCGACCACCGGGAACGGTTCCGCGTCACCCACACGTATCCACCGCCCGCGGAGACCGCGGCAACCGGGAACCTCGGGCGGCGCGTCGGGATCATCGGGGCGTCCCGGGTAGGACGGCGGCTGCTGGAGCTGCTACGGCCGTTCGACTTCACGGTGCTGTTGCACGACCCGTACGTCAGCCCCGCGGAGGCCGGCACACTCGGGGCCGAACTCGTTTCGCTGGAAGACCTGTTGAGGCACAGCGACATCGTCTCGCTGCACGCTCCCGACATCCCGGAGACCTACCGGATGCTGGACGGGGACCGGCTCGGGCTGATCCGGGACGGGGGCGTCCTCATCAACACCTCCCGCGGGGCGCTGGTCGATCCCGACGCGCTGGCCGATGAGCTGGTCTCGGGGCGGCTGCGGGCGGTGCTCGATGTCACCGAGCCCGAACCGCTGCCCGCGGCGTCACCGCTGTACCGGCTGCCCAACGTGTTCCTCACCCCGCACATCGCCGGGTCGCTCGGGAACGAGTTGGAGCGGCTGGGGCGGATCGTGGTGGAGGAGCTGGAGCGGGTGGCGGCGGGGGTGCGGTTGGTGCACGAGGTGCGGTATGCGGATCTGGGGCGGGTGGCTTGAGGGGGGCGCGGTCTGCATTGCCTGGGCGGGGTCTACTTCACCTGGACGGGTTGTATCTCACGTGCCCGCACCACATTGGTCCGGTCGCTGTCCGGGGTGCGGGCCGAGTTGGTGGGCACTTGCCGTTTGCGGTACCTACGCCGTCGGAATCGTGCCGTAGTAACAATGGGATACGGTTTCCGCACCCGCATGGGGCGGAGCCCCCGGTCATGACCGTGAAGGAGCCGCAAGGGTGAGTCAGCGCAAGGCGTCCGGCGACGTCGGACGGGCCACCATTCGGGACGTGGCCGAGCGGGCCGGGGTGTCCGTGGCCAGCGTCTCGCGCGTGCTGTCCGGGAACTATCCGGTCTCCGAGGACCTCCGCCGCAAGGTGATGAAGGTCGTGCGCGACCTGGACTACGTCACCAACGCGCACGCCCGCTCGCTCGCCGGGGGCGGCACACCCACGGTCGCCATCCTCATCAACAACATCACCGGCGCCGCGTTCGCCCACGTGGCCAAGGGAGTCGAGGGGGCCGCCACACTGCGTGGATGGTTGTCCCTGGTGGGGACGACCGGGGACGATCCCGAGCGTGAGCTCGCCCTCGTCAACCTCATGCGACAGCAGGGGGTCGCGGCCGTGGTGCTGCTCGGCGGTGCCTACGACTACGACGAGTACCAACTGCGTATGGCCCGCTTCGCTCGTTCCCTGGACGCCGCCGGGTCGCATCTCGTGCTCGTGGGACGGCCTCCGCTGGAGGGTGACGTGCCGGCCACGACCGTCGACTACGACAACGAGGGCGGCGCCTACGCCATGGCAAGCCACCTGCTCTCGGCCGGGCACCGGAGGGTTCTCGTGCTTCCGGGGCACTCCGAACTCACCACCGCTCAGGGGCGGTTGAGGGGCGCCCGCCGTGCCTTCGAGGCGTACGGCGTGCCGTTCGAGGCCGAAATGGTGCGGCACGGGGCCTACGACTACGAGCACGGGTACGACGCCGTCGAGCAAGGCCTGCGGGACGGGCTCGAGTTCACCGCCGTCCTCGCCGGGACCGATGTCGTGGCCGCCGGGGCCATGCAGGCCCTGCGTGCGGCCGGGCTGCGGGTACCCGAGGACGTGTCGATCGTCGGGTACGACGACATCCCGCTCGCCTCCCAGCTCACGCCGCAGCTCACCACCGTCCATGTGCCCTACGAGGAGATGGGACGGGTCGCCCTGCGTGCGGTCGCGGACCGGCATGAGGGCGGTGGAGCGCGGCGCCGGGGGGCCGACGGGGACCATCTGGTGCTGGGCACCCATGTCGTCGTACGGAACTCGGTACGGCCGCCCGCACAACCCCGCTAACAGCCGAGAAAGAGATCGTTTCGTAAACGGTTTCTGCCGCTTCGCGGGGGCCGATCCGCCGGGACTCCCGGCTGTGCTCCATTCGTTCCGGCGCGCCTCTGAACTGGCAGTATGTCCTGGCACGCGGGTGCTTGCCGGGCACGTCCCGACCTGATCCGGTGGACAAACCGGCGCAACAAATTGCCGTCCACCTCTTGCTAACCACCGCGGCCTCGGCCTACCGTCCCAGCAACCGGTTACTACAGCTTCTGCTGGGCCGCCCCCCGCAACCGCGAGCCGATGAACTTCCGGCCGCCGTTTCCGGCCGATACCGAGCCGCCGATCCCCCTCTCCTCTCCGAGACGCCCTACTTTCCGAAGGAACACGGTCAGATGAACTTCAGCAGCCCCCGGAGAAGGTTCGCCCGCGTCGCCGTTGCGGGACTCGCGTTGTCAGGTCTGCTCACCGCGTGCGGCGGGTCGGACGATTCCGGCGACTCCCAGTCGTCCGGGCCGGTCACCCTGCCCTTCTGGGGCTGGGCGAACGGCCAGGACGCCGTCGTCAAGGCGTTCAACGCCTCGCACAAGGACATCCAGCTGAAGTACACGAAGGTCACCGACCAGCTGACCATGCAGAAGCAGCTGACCAACGCGGTGAAGGCGGGCAACGCACCCTGTCTCGTGCAGAACACCGCCGAGTACGTCACCAGTTGGGTCGCGCAGGGCGCGCTCGCCGACATCACGAAGTACGTCGAGGGCGAGAAGGGCAGGTTCAACACCGGTTCGTGGGCGAGCGCGCAGGTGATGGGGAAGTCGTACGGCGTGCCGACCAGTTCGTCGCCGAACTTCACCATCTACCGCACCGACGTCTTCAAGAAGTACGGCATCGAGCCGCCGGCGACCTGGGACGAGTTCATCGCCGCGGGCAAGGTGCTGAAGAAGCACGGCGTCAAGATCACCAACTACGCCGGTGAGGACCCCAGCACGCTGGAGGTGCTGGCCATGCAGGCGGGGGCGCACTGGTACTCGATCGACGCCAACTCCTGGAAGGTGGACTTCCAGGACGCGGGCACGCTGAAGGCCGCCAAGGTGATCCAGGAGATCATCGACAACGACCTCAACAGCAAGCTGTCCTTCGCCGACTACGCGGCCGTGCAGCGCAACTACGACAACGGCGGCACCGCCACCCGGCAGATCTCCACCTGGCAGATGGCCGGCATGGTGCAGAACTTCACCAAGTCCTTCGGTGACTGGGGTCTCTCGCCCTGGCCGACGTTCACCGGTGAGGCCGCCAAGACCCCGGCCGGCACCAACCTGACCGGCAGCGTGACCCTGGTGACCAAGGGGTGCAAGAACCAGGAGCAGGCCGCCGAGGCCGCGCTGTGGATGTCGACGAACACCGGCGCGGTGAAGACCATGGCGAGTCCGACCACCGGCAACGGCGTGATGCCGGCGCTGGCCGACAGCGACTCGTACGTGCCCGAGGCGGTCTCCGAGAAGCTGCTCGGCTCCAACTACCAGGCCGGTCAGCAGGTCGTGAAGGACAGCCTGAAAACCGTCACCACCGACTGGACCTTCGGGCCCGACTGGACCGCGATGTTCACCGAGATGCAGGCCGGCTGGGCCAAGGTGGTCAGCAAGGAGCAGACGGTGACCGACCTGCTGGCCCACATGCAGGAGTGGACGGTCAAGGACCTGAAGTCCCGCGGCATCAGCGTCAAGGGCTAGAGGCTTAAGGGCTGCTACTGATGATTCGCTCACTGCGCTGGAAGGGTGCCGCCTTCACGCTTCCCTTCCAGCTCGGCTTCGTCTTCCTGTACCTGCTGCCGATCGGGTACGCCGTCCACCAGTCGTTGTACCGGTCGCAGTCCTCCGGGCTGGGGCTCGGTGGCACGACCGACGAGTTCTCCGGTCTCGACAACTACCGGCAGGGGCTCACCGACTCGGCGTTCATGGGCTCCGTGCTGCGTGTGGTGCTGTTCGCCTGTGTGCAGATCCCGGTCATGCTGCTGGTCAGCCTGGTGCTGGCACTGCTCCTGGACGCCCTCCGGTCGAGGACGGCCGGACGGTTCCGGATTCTGCTGCTGGTGCCGTACATGATCCCGGGAGTGGTCGCCGCGATCGTGTGGCTGAACCTCTACAGCCCGGACGTCGGCCCGCTCACCCCGCTCGGTGAGATCTTCGGGTTCTCCTGGAACTTCTTCGCGCCGTCGATGGTGTGGCCGTCCATCGGCAACCTGCTGACCTGGCACGGCATCGGCTACAACATGGTCATCATCTACTCGGCGCTCCAAGGCGTGCCCCGCGACCTGTTCGAGGCCGCGCGGCTCGACGGGGCCTCCGAGCTGCGGATCGCGCGCAGCATCAAGATCCCGTTCGTGCGGGGGGCGTTGGTGCTGACCGGGATGCTCTCCGTCATCCAGATGCTCCAGATCTTCAACGAGCCCGCGCTGTTCCGGAACGTCACCCCACAGACGGTCAGTGACTCCTTCACCCCGATCATGATCATCTACAACCAGGCGTTCAACGCGGGCAACTACCACTACGCGGCGGCCCTTTCGGTGCTGCTCGCCCTGATCCTCGGTGTCGCCTCCTTCCTGTTCTACCGGTTCACCTCGAAGGAGGCCGACTGATGACCCTGACCGAGGAGCCCGCGAAGACCCGACCGGTCCGACGGCTCAACACCCCCGATCCGGCGGCCCGTTCACGTGGCGGGCAGCGGTTCCTGCTCGTCGGGCTGTCCCTGGCGAGCGTCTACAGCCTCTTTCCGGTGTGGTGGCTGGTCGTCGCGGCCACCAAGGACCGCACCGGCCTCTATCAGTCCAACGGGCTGTGGTTCTCCGGCTGGCACCTGTGGGACAACCTGCATCAGCTGTTCACCTACGAGCACGGCATCTTCCTGCGCTGGACGGCCAACTCGTTCCTGTACGCCGGGGTCGGCTCGCTGGGCGGCACGCTGCTGGCGCTGGCAACCGGTTACGGCCTCGCGCGCTTCGACTTCCCGGGCCGCAACCTGGTGTTCGCGTGCGTGGTCGGTTCCTTCCTGATCCCGATCGCGCTGCTCACGCTGCCGCTGTACCTGCTGTTCTCGGAGATCGGCCTGGTCGACACGCCCTGGGCGATGCTCATCCCCTGCCTGATCAACCCGTTCAGCGTGTACCTCGCCAAGGTGTACACCGAGGCCACGATCCCCTTCGAGCTGCTGGAGGCGGCCAGGATCGACGGGGCCGGGGAGCTGAGGATCTTCTTCAGCATCGTGCTGCGGATGATGACCACCGGGGGCGCGACCGTCTTCCTGCTGGCCTTCGTCAACACCTGGAACGCCTTCTTCCTGCCGCTGACCGTGCTGCGCGGGGAGAACAACTGGACGCTCAACATCGGCCTCTACAACTGGTCGGGCAAGCGACTGGAATCCGGCGTCGACCTCACCAGCCTGGTCCTGACCGGTGCGCTGCTGTCCATCGTCCCGATGGCGGTCATGATGGTCGCGATGCGGCGCTACTGGCGTACCGGAGTCACCCTCGGAGCCCTCAAGTGACCCTGCTGCACAACCCGGTGATCCGCGGCTTCGCCCCCGACCCGTCGATGGTCCGCGTCGGCGACCGGTACTACGTGGCGACCAGCTCCTTCGAGTGGTTCCCGACGATCCCGCTGCACCGCTCGCGCGACCTCGCGCGCTGGGAGTACGCGGGCCATGTCGGGGGCGCGGTCCCGGGTGGCTCCCTCGCGGGCGTCCCCGACTCGGGCGGCATCTGGGCACCCTCCCTGAGCTGGGACGGCGAGCGCTTCTGGGTGGTCTACTCGATCGTCCGCTCGGTCGGAACGCCGTACTTCGACGCGGACACCTATGTCTGTACGGCGACGGAGGCGGCCGGTGAGTGGTCTGCGCCGCGGCGGATCGCCGGCCATGGCTTCGATCCCGCGCTCTTCCACGACGACGAGGGGCGGCTGTGGCTGCTCAACCTCCAGAACGACCACCGCCCCGGCGGCCGGCGCTTCGCCGGGATCGTGCTGACCGAGCTGGACCGGAAGACACTGGCACCCCTCGGTGACACCCACCTGCTGCTCCAGCACGAACGGCTCATCGAGGGGCCGAAACTCCTTCGACACCAAGGCTGGTACTACCTCGTCCTGGCGGAGGGCGGCACCGGTTTCGAGCACGGGGTCCTGGTCGCCCGGAGCCGGGAGATCACCGGCCCGTACGAGCTGGACGACCGGCCGCTGCTGACGTCCCGGGACGATCCTTCGCTGCCCTTGCAGAAGGCCGGCCATGGCGAGCTGGTCCAACTCCACGACGGAAGCTGGGTATTGAGTCACCTCACGGCCCGCCCCCTGAACACGCCGGACGGACCGCGCTGCCCGCTCGGCCGGGAGACGGCGATCCAGGCGGTGACCTGGGACACGGACGGCTGGCCGAGGATGCGGCACGGGGGTTCGCATCCTTCGGTCGAGGTCGACGTACCCACACGACCGGACTCCGCACCCGACGTCGCCGTACCGACGCGACCGCAACCGCGGCCGCCGGAGCAACCCGCGCTTGCCGAGCCCACGTTGGGCTGGCCCTGGAGCACCCTGCGGGCCGCGCCCGACGCGTCCTGGGCCGACACCGGCGTCCGGCCCGGCTGGATCCGGATGCGGGGGCGGCACGGGCCGGAGTCGTGGTGGGCGCACAGCCTGCTCGCTCAGCGGATCACCGAGCACCGGGCGGAGGCCGAGGTCACCGTGGAGGCCCGGCCGACCTCGTTCACGCAGGCCGCCGGACTGGTGCTCTGGTACGGCACCGAGTCGTATCTGGCCCTCGACCTGACGTGGGCGGAGCCCGAGGGCGAGGAGCAGCGCGGTCAGCAGTGGCGGGGTGGTGGGCGGACCGTGCTCAGCCTGGTGGAGCGGGACGAGGGCGGCACCCGGCAGGTGGCCCTGGTCGACGTCGGCACGGAAAGCGCCTTCACACTGGGGGTGACCGTGGTGGACGGGGCAGCCCGTTTCTGGTGGCTCGACCGGGACGGTGAACGGCGGTTCGTCGGTCCGGAGCTGGACTTCACCCGCCTCTCCGACGACCACGGGTCCAAGCTCCGGTTCACGGGCGCGATGGCCGGAATCCATGCCGTGGACTTGGTCGACGCGGCCTTCACGGCCGACTTCACCGGGTTCCGTCTGAGCTGCGGGTAGCGTTCGAGGTTTCGAAAGTCACGGGAACCCCAAGACCGGCGTAGCCCGACCTCTTCCCGACTTCACCGGGCGAACTTAGGGTAGGAAGCGCTTACTGTTTCTGCGCTGGTCGAAACTTTCATGGCCCTCGGGCGGGCCGGAGAGGTGGTTCCCGATGGTCCGCACGGGGAGTGCGAGCGTGGCGGCCGGTCCCACGCTGGCGGTCGTGGCCCGGGAGGCGGGCGTGTCGGTGCCGACCGCCTCCAAGGTGGTCAACGGCCGGGAGGACGTGGCCCCCGAGACCCGGCGCCGGGTCACCGAGGCGCTGGACCGGCTCGGTTATGTCCGCAGACCGAGGTTCGACGCGGCGAAGGCGTCGGGCCTTGTCGACCTGGTCGTGCACTCGCTGGAGACCTCCTGGTCCGGGGCGGTGCTGCACGGCGTGGAGGCCGCCGCCCATGACGCGGGCCTGGAGGTCGTGGTCTCGGCCGGACTGACCCGGAACCGGGCGGGGCGCCCGGATCGCGGCTGGATGGACAAGCTCACCGCACGCGGCTCCTCCGGAGTGCTGTTCAACCTGGCCGAGCTGACGGCGTCCCAGTACGGCTGGCTGCACCAGCACCGCATCCCGTACGTCCTGATCGACCCAGTCCTGGAGCCGCCGCCGGGTGTGGTCTCGGTGGGCGCGGCGAACTGGCAGGGCGGGGTGACGGCGACCGAGCACCTGCTCGCACTGGGCCACGAGCGCATCGCGGTCGTGGCCGGTCACCAGCGCCGGATGTGCAGCAGCGCGCGCGTGGCGGGATACCGTTCCGCGCTCGCGGCAGCGGGGATACGGCAGCGCCCCGAGTACGTCCGCCACGCCGGCTTCGACGAGAGCGCGGCCCATCGCCGCACGCTGGAACTCCTCGATCTGCCCGAGCCGCCCACCGCGGTCTTCGTCTGCTCCGACCAGATGGCTCTCGGCGTGTACGAGGCGCTGGCCGAACGGGGTCTGCGGGTCCCCGACGACCTCAGCGTCGTGGGTTTCGACGACCTCCCCGAGGCCCGCTGGACCACCCCGGCGCTCACCACGGTCCGTCAGCCCCTGTCGGAGATGGCGGCGACGGCCCTGCGCCTGCTGGTCCGCATGATGGACGGCGACCGCCCGGAGAGCACCCGGACCGAGCTGTCGACGCGGCTGGTGGAGCGGGCGAGCACGGCCCCGCCGCCCGGCTGACCCGTCGACCGGCTGTACGGGCCACCCACCGCCGGATTCGTTCAGCTTCGGTCATCTGCGGGCGAAGGGAACTGGCCGGGGCGGACGGGCGTCGAACGATGCGGCGGGGAGGGGGGCCGTTGCCCCTGCCGGGGCGGCGGCGAGCACTTGGGGGACGACCATGACGCGCTGGCGGCCGCTGCCGGACTCGCTTCCGAGGGAGGCGCGGCATCTCGTCGAGCAACTGCGGCACCTCAAGGACCGGACGGATCTGAGCCTCGCCGAGCTGGCCCGGCGCACCGCGTACAGCAAGTCGTCCTGGCAGCGGTATCTCAGCGGGGCCAAGCAGCCGCCGCGGGGGGCGGTGCAGGCGCTGTGCCGAGTGGCGGGCGCGGACCAGGCGCGGCTGCTGGCGCTGTGGGATCTGGCCGCCCCGGTCTGGCCGTACGGCACGGTGGTGACCGCGGTGGCGCCGGAGGCGGCGGTGTCGGTTCCGGCCGGTCTCGCGTACCGGCGGTGGCGTACGGCGGCGCTGGTCGCGTTCGCCGTCATCGTGCTGCTGGTGGCGGGGGTGCTGTGGGCGTGGCCCTCGGGGAGCGGGTGACCGCGGGGCCGCCCGCTCCCCCACCGGCCGGGGTCAGCCGAGCTGGTCGTAGTACGCGTTCCGCCAGGGGCCGGTGCCCTTGAGCTTCACCCGGTACTTGCCGCTGATCCGCTTGAAGTCCACGTCCCGCCGGTCGCCGTCGTAGCGGACACCGCCGCCCGAAACGGGGCCGTGGAGCCACTGCTGGGCGAACTCCCAGGTCTGGTCGGTGACCACGCCGTCGTTCTCGGTGAGGCCGTAGCGCTCCTGCCACCATTGCGTGGCCGACTCGGTCTGCGGGCCGTAGGAGCCGTCGATCTGGCTCTTGGCGAAGTTGTGCCAGTCCCCGTCCTCGTCCTGCCACTTGGCGCCGTCCGCGTACAGGACGGACTGCCACAGGGCCGTGGCGTTGCTGTTCGCGTAGTCGTCGACGCTCAGGTTCTCCTCGTCCTGCCAGTCGTCGCTGACGACGCCGTTGCCGTCGATGCCGTGGTACGAGGCCGCGTCGGCCGCCGGCGCCACGGCGAGGCCGAGCGCCCCGGCGCCCAGCAACGCGGCCGTCACCATCGCGGCGGCCCGCTTGCGCATGCTCATGGAAGTCTCCCTTTCCGAACCGCCGTGGTTCCCCCCGTGGTTCCCCCTGGGGCGGCTCGCTTCGCTTGGCACGGCAAAGACTCACAGGCCTGAGGTGGGCACGGCGAGAGCTGCCCGCGTCCCCGGGCCGACGGGGGACGGTCCGTCCGGCGTACGGCGGTGTGGTCCGGGAGCGGGGGCCGTACAGGGACCTGCCGGGACGGGGTGGGACGGGTTCAGGTCCCGCTCCGCTCCGGACGGGCCGCCCAGGTGATCCCGCCGAGCAGATGGGCCCGGAAGTCCGGGTCCTCGTACGCCTCGGCGGCGTGTCCGAGCGCCGTGTAGAAGACGCGGCCCGCGCCCTGCTCCCGGCACCACACCAGCGGGTGGTCGGCGCCCATGCCGCCGCCTTCGTACGAGGACTCGTCGGCGCTCGCCAACACCCGTACGGCTCCTCGGGGGTTGGTTCGGAAGTCGTACCACTCGTCGGTGAACTCCCATACGGCGGGCAGGTGTCGGGTGGCCGGGTGGTCCGGGTCCTCGACGCGCACTCTGCCGGGCTGGTACGCGGGGTGCTTGTCGAACCGGGCGCCCAGCAGCTCGCCGTAGTAGGGCCAGGTGTACTCGGTGCAGGCGGCGGCGTGCACCCCGACGAATCCACCACCCGACGCCACGTGAGCGGCCAGCCGCTCGCGCCCGGCCGGGGTGAGGATCTCGCCGCTGGTGGAGAGGAAGACGACGGCGGCGTACCGGTCGAGGGGCCGCTCCAGGTCCGCCGGGTCCTCGCTCGCGTCCACCTCGAAGTCGCCGAGGGCGCGGACGGCGTCGACGGCGGCCGGGATGGAGTCGTGACGGTAGGCGGTGGTGCGGGTGTGGACGAGGAGTCGGGGAGCCATGGCCCGAGCCTAGAAGGTGGGTCGCCGCACAGGTGTTCCATCACGCGGTGCGCGGGCCGTAGCCTCGGCGCGGTGAACGCGATTCCCGCACGGCTGGACCATCTCGTCCTCGCGACCCGCGACCTGGCGGCGACGGTCGCCGACTTCACCCGGCGCACCGGTGTGACCCCCGCTCCCGGCGGGGTGCACGTCGGTCTCGGCACCCGCAACCACCTCGTGTCGCTGGGCGGCACCGCCTATCTGGAGATCATCGGCCCGGACCCGGAGCAGCCGGAGCCGAGCGGCCCGCGCCCCTTCGATGTCGACTCGTTCGCCGCTGCCCGCACGGTGACCTGGGCCATCCGCCCGCCCGACCTGGACACGGCGGTGGCGACGGCCCGGGCCCGTGGCTACGACCCGGGCGAGATCCGCCCGATGAGCCGCCGCCGCCCCGACGGCACCCTGCTGCGCTGGCGCCTCACGGACGGTGACACCCAGCATCCCTCCGGTCTGGTCCCCTTCCTGATCGACTGGGGCACGTCCCCGCATCCCACGGCCTCGGGCCTGCCCACCGCCCCCCTGCTCTCCCTGACCGCGACCGCCCCGGCCCCCGAAGAGATCCGCCCCCTCCTCGCCGCCCTCGACACCGAACTCCCCCTCGCCGAGGGCCCGGTGGGGCTCTCCTTCACGGTGGGCACCCCGCGGGGGGCGGTGACCTTCGGCTGACGTGTCCGATTCCTTCAAGACCGGGCGTCGAGGCGCTGTCTACGGTGACGGCATGACTCCACGATTCGATGCCATCGGTCTGGTGGCCTCCGACATGGCCGCCTCGGTCGCCTTCTACCGGCGGCTCGGGTTCCCGTTCCCCGAGGGGGCCGAGTCCCAGCCGCACGCGGAGGCCGAACTCCCGGGCGGTGTGCGGCTGATGCTCGACACCGAGGACACGATCCGCTCCTTCCACCCCCGCTGGCGAGCGCCGACCGGCGGCAGCCGCACCGGGCTCGCCCTGCGGTGCGACAGCCCGGCCGAGGTCGACGCGGTGTACGAGGAGCTGGTGGGCGAGGGTTTCCACGGTGAGCTCAAGCCGTGGAACGCCGACTGGGGCCAGCGGTACGCCTCCCTCCACGACCCCGACGGCAACGGCGTCGACCTGTACGCCCCCCACGCGGCGGAGCCGCACATGTCACAGCCCGGCGGCGAGTAGCCGCCCGAGCGGCACGCCCGCCAACTCCTTCACGTCCCGCGCGAGATGGGCCTGGTCGGCGAACCCGCTCCGCACCGCCGTCTGAGCGAACGGCACTCCGGCCCCGGCCAGCGCGAGGGCCCGCCGCAGCCGCAGGATCCGGGCCAGGGTCTTCGGCCCGTACCCGAACGCCACGAGCGACCTGCGATGCAACTGCCTTGCCCCCAGGCCGAGTTCGTCGGCGGTCACGGCGACGGGGCGGCCCGCGTCGAGAGCGGTGACCAGGGCCCTCAGAACGGGGTCAGGAGGGGCCGCGCGCTCCAGAACGAGGTCTTCGAGTGCCGTGGCGGGGTCAGGGGCCGCAGCGATACGGCTCCGCAGGCGCCGTACCTCCGACACCGGCCAGAGGTCGGACAACTCCACCCGCCGGTCCCGCAGTTCATGGGCGGGCACCCCCAGGAAGGCGGGCGCGGAGCCTGGAGAGAAGCGCAGGCCGGTCCAGCTGCCGGGGGCGCCTGCGGTGACGTACGCGCGGGTGTCGGGGCCGGCGACGAGCAGCCGCCCCTCGTTCCAGAGCAGGTCCATGCACCCGTCGGGCAGGACGCGCCCGGAGCCGTCGCCGGTCCAGACGACGGCACCGCCGAGCCGGGACGGCCGTTCCTGGTACACGTCCTCAGGCTACGACGGGCCGCCCCGCAGCCGGAACTCCTGCGGACTGACCCCGTACCCCCTCTTGAACGCGCTGGACAGTGCGAACGCGCTCCCGTACCCCACCTGCCGGGCGATCGCTTCGAGTGTCGCGGTCCCCTGCCGCAGCCGGTCCGCCGCCAGGGCCAGCCGCCACCCGGTCAGATACGTCATCACCGGCTCCCCCACCAGCTCACCGAACCGCCGGGCGAGCGCCGCCCGCGACACCCCCGCCTTGGCGGCCAGGGAAGCCACCGTCCATGGATGCGCGGGATCGTCCTGCATCAGCCGCAGCACCCGCCCCACCACCGGGTCCGCCAGCGCCGCGTACCACGCGGGCGCCTCCGCCTCGGGACGGGAGAACCAGGCCCGTAGCGCCGCGATGACCAGCAGGTCCAGCATCCGGTCCAGGACGACCTCCTGACCGGGCTCGTCCCGGACGATCTCCTCCATGAGGAGGGGGGTCAGCGGGCACTCCCACACCTCGGTGGTCAGCGACAGCAGCGGTGGCAGCGCGTCCAGGAGGCGGTTGCTGATCTCGCCGTCCATCAGATAGGTCCCGATGAGGATCACGGCCTCGCCGTCCAGCCGGTCGCCCCAGGTGCGTACCCCGAGGTCCATGGAGCCGTTGAGGGCCCGTCCGTCGGGGTAGCGGCACTCAGCGCCGGGCAGGATCAGCGCCTGGGGGGCCGTACCGGGGTCGTCGGCACAGGTGTAGGGGTCGGGGCCGCGGGCGATGGCGAGGTCGCCGGGGTGCAGCCGGATCCGCTCGCCCGAGTCGGGCATGATCACGGCCTCCCCGCGGACCATCAGCATGACGGTCAGCGGTGCCCGGTCCTCGATCCGCACCGCCCACGGCGGGTCGAAACACGCGCGGATCATGAAGGCGCCACGCGCCCGCGGTCCTTCCAGCAGGCCTGCCAGAGCGTCCATGCGGCCAGCGTAGACGCGTACGCATGGGAATGAGCCGTTCAGCGATGGCCCCTTGCGGGGCACGGGAGTTGACTCGACGGCATGACACAGAACACGCGGAACACGACGGTGGTGGTGACCGGTGCCTCGGGTCGTACGGGCAGCCGGGTGGCGCGGTCCGCGCAGGCCGCGGGGCTGACGGTGCGGGCGGCCTCGCGGGCGCGGGGGTTCGACTGGCAGGACCGGTCCAGCTGGGCTGGGGTGTTGCGGGGCGCGGACGCCGCCTATCTGGTCTATCCCTCGGACATCGGCGCCCCCGGGGCCGCGGAGGCGCTCGGGGCGGTCGCCCGGGAGGCGGTGAGGGCCGGCGTACGGCGGCTGGTGCTGCTGTCGTCGCGGGGGCAGGAGCGGGCACGGGACGCGGAGGAGGCGGTGCACGCGTCGGGGGCGGACTGGACGGTCGTACGGGCCGCGTGGTTCGCGCAGAACTTCAGTGAGGGGCCGCTGGTGGAGGAGCTGCGGCTGAGCGGGGAGCTGGTGTTCCCGGCGGACGAGGTGCGGGAGCCGTTCGTGGATGTGCGGGACATCGGGGACGTGGTGGCCGCGGTGCTGTCGGAGAGCGACCGGTACGTGGGAGAGACGGTCACCGTGTCGGGGCCCCGCCTGTTGACGTTCGGCGAGGCGGTGGCGGAGATCGCGAAGGCGACGGGTCGCGAGCTGACGTATCGGGCGGTGTCCGCACGGGAGTACGGGGAGCGGCTTGTGGGGTTCGGGGTGCCGGAGGGCGAGGTCGGCGCGCTGGTGGCGGCGTTCGAGCAGCTGCTGGACGGCCGTAACGCGTATCTGTCGGACGGGGTGCGCGAGGTGCTCGGGCGCGAGCCGCGGGACTTCACGGAGTTCGCGAGGGAGGCGGCGGCTGCCGGTACGTGGAAAGTCTGACCCCGGCGAGTGGGTCTGCCCAGGGGGGCGGGGCTGTATCGACATGCGGCTCCGCCGCGTGGGCGCGAGAAGCCCCACCGGCCCGCACCCGACATCGCATCCCCTCAGGACCCCTCCGGCTTCCGGGGGGGATGCGTCGTCTTCGCATGCGTCCGGAACCGTGACGTCACGTCCTCCGGAGGAAGGAAGCGGGACCAGCGTTCCGGGAACTCCGAGGGCATGTCGGGGTCCGGGTCGGCATCGGGGTCGTGCAGTGCCGCCGCGCGGGCCACGTACTCCGCGACCTGCGCCTCCCGCATCCGCTCGTTCGCCGCGCGGGCCGCCGCCGTGGCCGCCGCGGGCCACACACGGTCGATCGCGGCGTTGACCGCGGCACCCACCAGGACCGCGAAGGCCGAGACGCCGATCCACAGCAGCACGGCCACCGCGGCGGCGAGCGAGCCGTAGATCGTCGCGCCCTCGATCGTGCTCTGGAGGTAGATCCGGAGCAGGAAGCTCCCGAGCACCCACATCGCCAGGGCCACCAGCGCGCCGGGGACGTCCTCGATCCACGGTGAGCGCACCGGTACCGACACGTGGTACAGCGTGGTGAGGAAGGCGATGGACAGGATGAGCACCACGGGCCAGTACAGGACCTGGACGACCGTCGTCGACCACGGCACGATCCGCACCACCGCGTCCGGGCCCGCCACCACCAGCGGCAGCGCCACCGAGCCGATCAGCAGGGCCGCGATGAACAGCGCGAACGCCACGAGCCGGGTCTTGACGATGCCGCGGACCCCGTCGAGGCCGTACATGACGGTGATGGTGTCGATGAAGACGTTCACCGCGCGGGACCCGGACCACAGGGCGAACAGGAAGCCGACGGAGATGACGTCGGGCCTGCCGCCCTTCATCACGTCGTCGAGGATCGGCTGCGCGATCTGCCGTACGCCCTTGTCGGACAGGACCGTGCGCGCGGCGTCCAGGATGTTGGCCTCCAGGCTGCTGATGCTGTCGGTGCCGGTCCAGTCGTCGACGTAGCCGAGCAGTCCGATGAGGCTGAGCAGCAGCGGCGGCACGGACAGCAGCGAGAAGAACGCGGCCTCGGCGGCGAGCCCCAGGATGCGGTACTCGATGCACGAGTTGACGGTGTCCTTGAGCAGCAGCCAGGCGGTCCTGCGCTTGGAGACGTTCCGGTAGAGGGCACGGGCCCGGTGGAGCCGGCCGGAGGGCCGCTGAGGGGATTCGCTTGCTGCCTGCACGACCTAAAGGTATCCGCCACGGGAGCGTGCACTCATCCCCGCGTCCCGGTCCGGTGCACGCCCGTGCGGGGAACGCCCGCTCGTGTTCGGTTCCGTCATGCCGCGGAAAACGCGTGGCAACCGCGGAGAAATCGTCAAGGAAATCGAACCCCTTTGCTGTCATGAACTCGATGGCCAGATTTCGAGGCCTCGAGAAGCGGAACGCCGGACGGCATATGCACCGCCCATCCGGTGAGTTCCCCGGTTACACCACCGAACGACATGAACAGGACATACCACCGGTGAACGGTCGACCAGCAAGAAAGCGTCATTGACCGAAACGGGCTTGACCCGTTCATGAACCCCTCGAAACAATTCGGATTGCATTCTCAGGGCCCTGACCAAGGCTCGAGCAGGCCACCCCGTCCCCGCCGCGTGGTCACTTCAGGCACATACAGAACATCTCCATCTCTTATTTCATTCCGTGCCTCAGGGCACTTCTCTTTCTTCCGGCACACCGGAACCACGGGGGTTCTTCTTCATCATCTTCCGCTGCGTGGTGAACAGCGGACGACATTCCGCCGTATCCCTCTCTGGAGAATTTCCATGCCTGTTCCGTACGCACCGAAGCGTGCCGTGCCGCGCATCGTGGGGGTCGATGTGGCACGGGGCCTCGCCCTGCTCGGTATGTTCTCCGTTCACGTGTTCGGTGCGTTCGACGCGGCCGGCTCGGTCACACCCGCCTGGATGTTCGCGGGCGGCCGTTCCTCGGCGACCTTCGCCGTGACCGCAGGCATCGGCCTGGCCTTCACGACCGGCGGGCGACGGCCGGTGACGGGGCGGCCCGCGGCCGCCGCGGTGGCGGCACGGGCCGGCGTCATCGCGCTGATCGGGCTGCTGCTCGGCTACGCCTCGCGCGCGGCCGACCTGGACGTGGACGTGATCCTGGTGTTCTACGCCCTGCTGTTCCTGATCGCGATCCCGCTGCTTGGCCTCGGTCCGCGCACCCTGGCGTTCCTGTCCCTGGCCCTGGCCCTGGGCGCCCCGTTCGCCGTGCACGCGCTGCGGGGCGTGCTGCCGGAGCCCGCCTTCGACGGCGACCCGACCCTCCAGGACGTGGTCACCGACCCGTTCGGCCTGGTGTCGGACCTGCTGGTCCACGGCGACTACCCGGTGCTCGCCTGGACCGCCTATCTGTGCGCCGGGCTCGCCCTCGGCCGGATGGACCTGACGTCACGCAAGGCCGCACCCCGGCTTTTCGGCGGCGGTCTCGCACTGGTGGCCGGGGTCTGGCTGGTGTCGTCCCTGGTGCTGTTCCGCTTCGGCGGGCTCGGGCACCTGTGGCGCGCGGAGTTCCCGGGCGCCTCCCGCGCCGAGGCTCTGTGGGACAGCCCCGACGGCGAGACCTGGTGGGCGCTGCTCTCCCGCGCGCCGCACGCGACCACACCCTTCGACATGCTGCTCACCCTGGGCTCGGCGGCGGCGATCCTCGGCGGCGCCCTGCTGCTGACCAGGAGCGCCGTCCTCGCCCGGGCGCTCACGCCGCTCGCGGCGGCGGGAAGCATGCCGCTGACCCTCTACGTCGCCCATGTGCTCCTTCTCGCCACCGGCGCACTCTCCGCCTCCCCCGGGCTCCTCTACGCCGTCATGACGACCGGAGCGCTCCTGTTCGCCCTCTCGTGGCGGCAGGTCGGGCGTGGCCCGCTGGAAACGGTCGTCGCGGGCGCGGCCCGGCGGTGTCGCGAGGCCGTAACACCGGCGCGGTCCCAGGAACCGGTGGAGAGCCCGGTCCGACTTAGCAGGCACATCGAATAGTTCATAAGGCAAAAAATGATGATCTAGGAGCTCAAGTGGTGGTAAATCATGGTGAGATCACGACAGTCGCCCCGGTGGTGGACGGCACCGCTCAGGTCTTCGCCGAGGTGCTGGCCGGGGTCGTGAAGACGGATCAAGTGCCCCTCGACAGCCATTTCTTCGACGACCTGGGCGCCAACTCGCTGGTCATGGCGCAGTTCTGCGCCCGGGTCAGGAAGCGGGACGATCTGCCGCCGGTGTCGATGAGGGACATCTACGGCCACCCGACGATTCGCAGCCTGGCCACGGCTCTCGCCGAGGCCCCGGCCGCCGAACCCGCTCCCGCACGGCCGGCCGAACCGCCTCCGCCGCCGGGCAGCACCGCCCGCTATGTCCTGTGCGGCATCCTGCAGTTCCTCGTCTTCGCCCTGTACTGCCTCGCCGCGGGCATCGCCACCGCACAGGGGTACTCCTGGATATCCGGCGGCGACGGTGTGCTCTCCGTCTACCTGCGCTCGCTGGTCTTCGGCGGCGCGCTGTTCCTGGCCGTCTGCGCTCTGCCCGTGGTGGCGAAGTGGGTGCTGGTGGGCCGGTGGAAGGAGACGGAGTTCCCGGTGTGGGGCTTCGCCTACGTCCGCTTCTGGACCGTCAAGGCACTACTGCACGCCAACCCGATGATCGTGTTCACCGGCAACCCGCTGTACGTCCTGTACCTGCGGGCCCTCGGCGCCCGTATCGGCCCGGGCGTCACCATCCTGTCCCACTCGGTGCCGGTCTGCACCGACCTGCTGACCGTCGGCGCCGGCACGGTGATCCGCAAGGACGCCCTGTTCCTCGGCTACCGGGCGCACGCGGGCCGGATCCGCACCGGACCGGTCACCCTGGGCCGGGATGTCTTCGTCGGCGAGAAGACGGTCCTCGACATCGGCACGTCCATCGGCGACGGCGGCCAGCTGGGCCACTCCTCCGCGCTGTACGACGGCGCCGCCGTCCCCGCCGGGCAGCGCTGGCACGGCTCCCCGGCCCGCCCCACCGACGTCGACCACGTCCGTGTCCCGGCCACCCGCTGCGGCACGCCGCGCCGAGCCGGCTACGCCCTCGCGGCCCTGCTCCAGACACTGCTGGTGTACGTCCCGCTCGGCATGGGCGGCGCCTTCCTCGTGATGGGCCTCGTGCCGGCCCTGGACCCGCTGCTCGAACCAAACGCGAAGGAACTGGCGTCGGCGGCCTTCTACGCCGAGGCGCTGCCCCTGTCCATCGCCCTCTTCGCCGGTTTCGTGGTCCTCGGCCTCGTCATCGTGACGATGCTGCCGCGGCTGCTGAACCTGACCCTGAGGGCGGACCGGGTGTACCCGCTGTACGGCTTCCACTACTCGCTGCAGCGCTCGATCGCCCGCATGACCAACATCAAGTTCTTCAAGTGGCTGTGCGGCGACAGCTCGTACATCGTCCACTACCTGCGGTCCATCGGTTACGACCTCTCGCAGGTCGAGCAGACCGGCTCGAACTTCGGCACCGAGGTCTCGCACGAGACGCCGTACCTGGCCACCGTCGGCAGCGGCACGATGGTGGCCGACGGGCTTTCGATCCTCAACGCCGAGTACTCCAGCACGTCGTTCCGGGTCTCGCGGGTGGCCATCGGCCCGCGCAACTTCCTCGGCAACCACATCGCCTACCCGGTCGGCGGCCGTACCGGCGACAACTGCCTGCTCGCCACCAAGGTGCTGGTACCGCTCGACGGTGAACTGCGCGAGGGTGTGGGCCTGCTGGGCTCCCCGCCGTTCGAGATCCCGCGCACGGTGGAGCGCGACACCCGGTTCGACCACCTCCGCGAGGGCGGCGAACTGCGCCGCCGGCTGTCCGGCAAGAACCGCTTCAACGCCCGCTCGATGGCCCTGTTCCTGTTCCTGCGCTGGCTGCACTGGTTCCTGCTGACGCTGCTCGGCTTCGCGGCCGTCGATCTCTACGGCGGTCAGAGCGCCCGCGGGGGCCTGCTCATCGGCGGCTACCTGATGGCCGGCCTCGCGGTGACCGTCGGCTACTGGGCGCTGGTGGAGCGCGTGATCACCCGGTTCCGGCCGCTGACACCGCGGCTGTGCTCCATCTACGACCCGTACTTCTGGTGGCACGAGCGGCTGTGGAAGGTGCCGGACGAGCATCTCGCCGTGTTCAACGGCACCCCGTTCAAGAGCCTGGTCTGGCGGCTGCTGGGCGTGCGGATCGGCCGGCGGGTCTTCGACGACGGCTGCTACATCACCGAGCGGACGCTGGTCGCGATCGGCACCGACACCACGCTCGGCCACCACTCCAAGGTGCAGGCCCACTCCCAGGAGGACGGCACCTTCAAGTCCGACCACATCGTCATCGGCGACGGCTGCACCCTCGGGGCGGGCGCGCTGGTCCACTACGGCGTCGCGATGGGCGAGGGCGCCGAGCTCGGTACCGACGCCTTCCTGATGAAGGGCGAGGAGATGCCCGCGGGGGCGCACTGGGGCGGCAATCCGGCGGTGGCGCTGCGACGCGGCCGAACTGCCTGAACTGCCCGAACGAAGCAAACACGGGGAAGGAAGTCATGGAAACAGTTCCGCACCCGACGCCCGGTCCGATACCGGACGTCACGGAGTACGCTGTCCGGCTGCCCGAGGGCACACCGACCGACTCCGCCGCACTGCTGACGGCCCACGCCAGGGTGCTGGCCGCTCTCTCGGGCGAGACGGAGGGCAGTCCCGGCGACGAGCTGCGCGTCACCGTCACCGACGGCACCCTGCGGCTCAGCTACCGCACCGGCGCCTTCGACACCGAGGCGGCCGCCCGCATCGCCGGCTACCACCTCACCGCGCTCGCCGACCCGGACCGCAGGAGCCTGCTGTCCGATGAGGAACTCCGCTTCCAGCTGGAGGAATTGGCGGGCCCGGTCCGTGAACTCCCGGACCGGCGGGTGCACGAGCTCTTCGAGGAGCGGGCCGGGAAGCACCCGGACACCGTGGCAGCCGTACAGGGCGAGCGGCAGTGGACGTACGCCGAGCTCAACTCCCGCGCCAACCAGGTCGGCCGGGCACTGCTGGCCCGCGGTCTCGCGGCCGAGGACGTCGTCGCCGTCGTCATGGAACGGAACCTGGACTGGATGGCGACCGTGCTCGGCGTGCTCAAGGCGGGCGGGGTCTATCTGCCCGTCGAGCCGCACTTCCCGGCCGAGCGGGTCGCGAGGACCCTGTCCCGGGCGGGCTGCGAACTCGTCGTCACCGAGGAGGGCAGCACCGGATCGCTGTCCGGTACAGCCGCCGAGACGCTACTCGTCGACGCCGCGTACGCCGAGGGCCACGCGGGCGACGATCTCGGGATCCCGGTCGCGGTGGACCAGCTGGCCTACATCTACTTCACGTCCGGCTCCACGGGCGAGCCCAAGGGCGCGATGTGCGAGCACGCCGGCTTCGTCAACCACGTGCTCGCCAAGGTCGAGGACCTGGGGATCGGCGAGGACGACGTGGTCGCGCAGACCGCGCCGCAGTGCTTCGACATCTCCCTGTGGCAGCTGCTCGCCGGGCCCGTCGTCGGCGGGCGGACGCTGGTCATCGACCAGGAGACCGTCCTGGACGTGCCGCGGTTCGTGGACACGGTGGTCCGGGATCGGGTCAACGTGCTGCAGGTCGTGCCGTCGTACCTGGAGGCCGTGCTCGCGGAGTTGGGGCAGCGGCCGCGCGAACTGGCCGACCTGCGCTGTGTGTCGGTGACCGGTGAGGCGGTGAAGCGGGAGCTGGTGCAGCGCTGGTTCGCCACCGCGCCCGGCATCCGCCTCGCCAACGCCTACGGGCTGACCGAGACCTCCGACGACACCAACCACGAGGTGATGAACCGGGTGCCGGACGGCGACCGGGTCCCGCTCGGGCGGCCGGTGCGCAATGTGCGCGTGTATGTCGTCGACGAGGACCTGGTGCCCGTGCCGCTGGGCGCTCCGGGCGAGATCGTCTTCTCCGGGGTGTGCGTGGGGCGCGGGTACGTCAACGACCCCGAGCGCACCGCGGCCGCCTTCATGGAGGACCCGTACCGGCCCGGCGAGCGGCTCTACCGCAGCGGTGACGTGGGGCGCTGGCGGTCCGACGGCCGGCTGGAGTTCCTCGGCCGTCGGGACACCCAGATCAAGATCCGCGGCTTCCGCGTGGAGATCGGAGAGATCGAGAACGCGCTGCTGCGGGTGGCCGGGGTGCGTGACGGGGCCGTCGTGGTCGTACGGGGGACGCAGCTCGCCGCGTTCTGCGCCGGGCCCGAGCCGGTGGGCGCGGACGCGGTGCGGGAACGGCTGGCCGCGTCGCTGCCGGCCTACATGGTGCCCGCCGTCGTGCACTGGCGGGAGCACCTTCCGCTGACGGCCAACGGCAAGACCGACCGCCGGACGCTCACCGCGCTCGCCGAGGACCTCGACGCCGCTGTGGCCGGTGAGCCGGTCACGGCCGGCGAGCGGCGGCTCGCGGATGCCTGGGCCGAGGTGCTCGGTGTCCCCGCCGACCGGATCGGCCGCCTCGACCACTTCTTCGACCGCGGCGGCACCTCGCTGTCCGCCGTGCGTCTCGCGATCGCCCTGGACCGGGCGATCACCCTCAAGGACGTCGTCCGCCACCCGGTCCTCGCGGACCTGGCGGGCCTGCTCGACCGGCAGCACTGAAAGGAACCCCGAGATGTCATCCATGAATCTCCTTCCGAACCTGGACCTGGCACCGGACAGTCCGCCGATCCTGCACGCCGAGCCCGGCGACGATCCGGCGAGTTGGGCCGCCGAGCACCGCGACCCCCTGCGTGCCCTCGCCCTCGAACACGGCGGTGTCCTGGTGCGCGGTCTTGGCCTTTCGGACCCCGCGACCACCGAGGCCGTCTTCCGCCGGCTGACCAGCGGTCTGATGCCCGACCGAGAGCCCTTCGCGCCGCGCCGCAGCTACGGGGGCGGCGTGTACTCGACGACCAAGTGGCCGCCGAACCAGCAGATGTGCATGCACCACGAGGTCAGCTACGGCCTGGAGTTCCCAGGTCTGCTCCTCTTCGCCTGTCTGGAGGCGCCCGCGACCGGGGGCGCGACCGCGCTCGCCGACGCGTCGGCGATGCTGCGGGACCTGCCCCGCGAGCTGGTCTCCCGCTTCGAGCGCGAGGGCTGGCTGCTGACCCGCTCGTACCACGAGGAGATCGGCGCGTCGGTCGAGGAGGCGTTCGGCACGGACGACCGCGCGGCCGTCGAGCGCTACTGCCGCCGGAACACCATCGAGTTCGCCTGGCAGAGCGACGGCTCCCTGCACACCCGGCAGCGGCGCGGCGCGGTGCTCCGGCACCCGGACTCCGGCCTGCCCTGCTGGTTCAACCAGATCGCGTTCCTCAACGAGTGGACCATGGAGCCGGAAGTGCGCGAATACCTGGTGGACCTGTACGGCGCCGACGGGCTGCCCTTCAACACCCGCTTCGGCGACGGCGATCCGATCGACGCGGACGTCGTACGGACGATCAACGAGGTGTACGACGCCCACACCGTGCGCGAGCCGTGGCAGGACGGGGACCTGCTGCTCGTCGACAACATCCGTACGGCACACAGCCGCGAGCCCTTCGAGGGACCGCGCGAGGTGCTGGCCGCGCTCGGCAACCCGGTGTCGCGCACCGACGGCGAGGTGAGCGGCGTATGAGCACCGTCGGCGCACCGACCTTCGCGCTCGTCACCGGCGCCCAGGTCCAACAGGCCCTGCACGGAAGGGAACCGGAGATCGCGGAGCTCGTCGAGGCCGTCTACCGGCTGCACGGGGCGGGCGACTCGGTGAACCCTCCGTCGTACTTCCTGCGGTTCCCGGACCGTCCGTCGTCCCGGATCATCGCGCTGCCCGCCTCGCTGGGCGGACCGCTGCGGGTGGACGGGCTGAAGTGGGTCTCCAGTTTCCCGGAGAACATCAAGTCCGGGCTGCCGCGCGCGTCGGCCGTGCTGATCCTCAACGATCCCGAGACCGGCTACCCGTTCGCCTGCCTGGAGAGCTCGGTCATCAGCGCCACGCGCACCGCGTCGTCGGCGGCGCTGGCGGCCGGGAAGCTCAGCGCGGGCCGGAGCCGCCTCACCCGGGTGGGCTTCATCGGCACCGGGCTGATCGCCCGCTACATCCACACCCATCTCACCGCCACCGGTTGGGAGTTCGAGGAGACGGGTGTGCACGACCTGTCCGCCGAGAGCGCCGCCGGGTTCCGCGGCTATCTGGAGCGGTCCGGCGCACCGGGGAAGGCCGTCGTGCACGACACGGCCGAATCCCTCATCCGCTCCAGCGACCTGGTCGTGTTCGCCACCGTCGCCGGCACACCGCACGTCCACGACCCGTCGTGGTTCGGCCATCACCCGCTGGTCCTGCATGTCTCCCTGCGCGATCTCGACCCGGAGATCCTGCTCGCGTCGGCCAACTTCGTCGACGACGTCGAGCACTGCCTCAAGGCCGAGACCTCCCCGCATCTGGCCGAACGGCTCACGGGGAGCAGGGACTTCATCGACGGCACGCTCGACGACGTGCTGACCGGACGGGTGACCGTCCCGACGGACCGGACGGTGGTGTTCTCCCCCTTCGGCCTGGGGGTGCTCGACCTCGCCGTCGGCCGGTACGTCCACGACGAACTGGCCCGCCGCGGCGAACTGCACGTCGTCGACGGGTTCTTCAACGAGCTGCGCCGGTACGGCTGAACCATCCGTGGTGCATGAGGAAGGGGGCGCCATGCCCGTCATATCCGATCCTTCGGAGTACAACGAGTCCGACCTCTACGTCGACCTGCGGGCGGCGCTGGAGCTTCCGCTGTTCCTGAAGTGCGAGGGCTTCAACTTCGCCGGGTCCATCAAGCTGAAGGCGGCCCGCGAGATGGTGAACGCCGCCGAGCGCGACGGCACCCTGCGGCCCGGCTCGATCCTGGTCGAGTCGTCGTCGGGGAACCTGGGGGTGGCCCTGAGCGTGATCGCGGCGAGCCGGGGCTACCGGTTCCTGTGCGTGACCGACTCACGGTGCAACCTGGCGACGATCCGGCTGATGGAGGCACTCGGCACCCGAGTGCACGTGGTCAGGGAGCCGGACCTGCACGACGGTTATCTGGGCGCCCGGCTCGCCTACGTGCGGGCGCTGTGCGCCTCGGACGAGCGGTACGTGTGGCTCAACCAGTACAGCAACGAGGGGAACTGGCGGGCGCACTACCGCACCACCGCGCCGGACATCGCGCGCCGCTTCCCCGACCTGGACATCCTGTTCGTCGGAGCCGGCACCACCGGGACCCTGATGGGCTGCGCCCGCTGGTTCTGGCAGTGGCGGCGCCCGGTGCGGATCGTCGCCGTCGACAGTGTCGGCTCGATCACCTTCGGCGGGCCGCCCGGCGTGCGGATGATCCCGGGGCTCGGCACCAGTGTGCCGCCGCCGCTGCTCGACAAGTCGTACATCGACGACGTGGTGCTCGTCGAGGAACCGGACACCCTCCAGGTCTGCCGCCGGCTGGCCGGCCGGGGTTTCCTCTTCGGCGGCTCCACCGGCACGGTCGTCAGCGGCGCCGACCAGTGGCTGTCCGCGCACGGCCGCCGCGGGCTCACCGCGGTCGCCATCGCGCCGGACCTCGGCGAGCGCTACCTCGACACGGTGTACCGCCCCGGCTGGCCGCACGGTATGCCCGAGGCGGATCCGGTCCCCCGGACGGCGGAGGTGATGGCCCACCTCGCGTGAGCGGCGAACACCGGACCGCACCCCTGCCGCCCGACCTCCCGACGGGCGGGCGACAGGGCGCCTCGATCGGTGGAGATCGGCGGGCGGACGCCGCAGAACAGAGAAATACCTGGCCAGGGCCCCGACACCCACAGATCCACGCCGCACACCTTGCGGAAGAGTAGGTTCCGTTCCCCGATGCCGCTGTCGGCACCCGCGGCCACCGGCCGGTGTCGTGGCCGCGCAGGGAATCCCCGGGGCACCCTCCGCGATCATGCCGCCCGGAGCCGTGTCCGTGAGGTGAACGACCCGGTACCCCGGGGTACTTTCGCAGGCATGGCAGGCACCACGCACACCGTGACCAACCAGCCCCCACCCCTGACCGGCTACGACGTCTACAGCGCCGACCGCGTGCTCAGGGAGGCCGTCCAGCGGCACCTCGACCCGGCACTGCTCGACGAGGTCCACGGCGAGCTGGCCGCGCTCGGCCGGGCCTGTGGCTCGGCGCAGGTGCAGGAGTGGGGACTCCAGGCCAACGAGAACCCGCCCCGGCTGCGCACCCACGACCGCCACGGCCACCGTGTCGACGAGGTCGAGTTCCATCCGGCCTGGCACCGGGTGCTCGGCAAGGGCGTCTCGGCGGGCCTGACCGCGGCCTGGGCCCGCCCCGGCGGACACGCACGGCGGGCGGCGGCCTTCCTGCTGTGGACGCAGGTCGACGCGGGAAACTGCTGTCCCCTGTCGATGACCCACGCCGCGGTTCCCGCCCTGCGCACCGACCCCGACCTGGCCGCCGAGTGGGAGCCGCGGCTGACGTCCATGGTCTACGACCGCGAGCTGCGGCCCGCCCACCTCAAGGCGGGGGCGCTGTTCGGGATGGGGATGACGGAGAAGCAGGGCGGCAGCGACGTCCGGGCGAACACGACGTCCGCGCGGCCCCTGCCGGACGGCGAGACCTACGAGCTCACCGGTCACAAGTGGTTCTGCTCCGCCCCCATGTCGGACGGCTTCCTGGTCCTCGCCCAGGCCCCGGGCGGACTCACCTGCTTCCTCGTCCCCCGTGTCCTGGAGGACGGCACCCGCAACACGTTTCTCCTCCAGCGGCTCAAGGACAAGCTCGGCAACCGCTCCAACGCCTCCGCCGAGGTCGAGTTCGACCGGACCTGGGGCCGCCGTGTCGGCGACGAGGGACGCGGGGTCCGCACCATCATCGAGATGGTCGCGGCGACCCGGCTCGACTGTGTCCTGGGCTCGGCGGGTCTGATGCGCCAGGCCGTCGCCCAGGCGATCCATCACTGCACCCACCGCGAGGCCTTCGGCGGCAAACTCGTCGACAAGCCGCTCATGCGCAACGTCCTCGCCGACCTCGCCCTGGAGTCCGAGGCCGCGACCACCCTCGGCCTGCGCCTGGCGGCCGCCTACGACAAGGGCGACGAGATGGAACGGGCCTTCCTCAGGATCGCGGTACCGGCGGCCAAATACTGGATCACCAAGCGCTGCCCCCCGCTGACGGTGGAGGCCGCCGAATGCCTGGGCGGCAACGGCTACGTGGAGGAGTCGGGCCTGCCCCGCCTGGTCCGCGAGTCACCGCTGAACTCCGTCTGGGAGGGCGCGGGCAACATCCAGGCCCTGGACGTCCTGCGGGTCCTCCAGCGAGAGCCCCAGGCCCTGAACGCCTACCTCCTGGAGATCGGCGAGACCCGTGGCGCCGACCACCGCCTGGACGCGGCGACGAAGAGCCTCTTCACCGAACTGGCCGATCTGGAGGGCATCGAGGGCCGGGCCCGCCATCTGACGGAACGACTCGCACTGGTCCTGCAGGGCTCCCTGCTCGTCCGTCATGCCCCCGCCGAGGTGGCCGACGCCTTCTGCGCGTCCCGCCTGGGCGGCGACAGCGGCTCGGCCTTCGGCACGCTGCCCACGACCCTGGATCTGGCGTCGGTGGTGGAGCGAGCCCGCCCCGTGGAGTGAGCCTGCGGACATGAGAACGGGGGTGGTGCTGCGCCGACACGGCACCACCCCCGTTACGGCCCTCAGAGGCCGGGACACGCCGCTGCGAGACGGCGTTCGCCCAAGTTTCAAACAAGCCGGAGCCCACCACCAGGGTTGCAGGGGGTTGCAACTTCCTGGCGTCTGTGGGCGGACCGTGTTCCTCCCCGAGCCGCTACCGGCACTATGAGACGTACAGTCAATGGATCCGGGACCGGGAGGACCAGTGCCGCTCTCGCCGACGCATGTGACCCACCTAGCCACCGTGGACACGGCACGTGCAGCCCGGGTACTGAACGACATCCGCTCCGCCACCCTGTCCGGCCGGCGCACGCCCCTCGCCCCGCGCCCCGTGATCGAGGAGTCCTGGAGCCGTATGCTGCGCGGCGGCGTCGACCCGGACCACGACTTCCGGTCAGGTCTGCTGCCCGCCGAGGAGGTGCAGCGGCGCCGGGAGGGCACACAGCTGAGGCACGTCCTGCCGGTGCTCAGGGAGGGGCTGCTGTCGGTCGCCGACATCGCCCACCACATCATGGTGGTCGCCGACGACGAGGGCCGCGTGCTGTGGCGGGAGGGCAGCTCCCCCGTGCTGCGCAAGGCCGACGGCACCGGCTTCGAACTCGGCGCCGACTGGCGGGAGAACGTCGTCGGCACGAACGGCATCGGCACCCCGGTCGTGGTGCGCCGCCCCGTCCAGGTCTTCGCCTCCGAGCACTTCGTGCGCTCACAGACCTCCTGGACCTGCACCGGCGCCCCCATCAAGGACCCGCGCGACGGCCGGCTGATCGGCGTGGTCGACGTGAGCGGCCCCCTGGACACCATGCATCCGGCGACGCTCGCCTGGGTCGACTCGGTGGCCAAGCTCGCCGAGTCACGGCTGCGCGAGCTGCATCTGGGCTCGCTGGAGCGACTGCGCGCCGTGGCCGCGCCGGTGCTCGCCCGGCTCACCGGCCGGGCGCTGGTGGTGGACCGGGACGGCTGGACGGCGGCCGTGACCGGAATGCCGTACCCGAACCGGATCGCGCTGCCCAAGTCGCCCTCGCCGGGCCGCCGATGGCTGCCGGCACTCGGTCTGTGCACCCTGGAACCGCTGGCCGGCGGCTGGTTGATCCGCGCCTCCGACGAGCCGGAGCCGCAGGGCGCCACCCGGATCATGCTGGACCTCGGGCAGCCGCGCCGCTGGACGGTGACGGTGTCGGGCGGCGCCGGCACCTGGAGTCACGAACTGAGTCCTCGGCATGCCGAGTTGCTCTATCTGCTGGCTCTGCACCGGTCGGGCCGCAGCGCGGCGGGCCTGGCGCAGGACATGTTCGGCGATCCGGGCCGCACGGTGACCGTGCGCGCGGAGATGTCCCGGGTACGGCGCTATCTCGGGGCGTTCCTGGAACACCGGCCGTATCGTTTCTGCGAGGACGCCGAGGTCGAGGTGCTGCTGCCGGGCGACCCGGCCGACCTGCTGCCCCACTCGACGGCTCCGGCCGTGTTGGGAGCCCGCGCTTCCACCGAGACCGGGTGAAAACCCTCGCTCATGGTGCATCTTCCGCATAATTGCAGCGTCTTCGTCCCCAGCGGTGCCTTACTGCCGTAGCATCCCCCTACGGGCCACCCCCACCTGCTCCTGGTTCAACGTACGGATCATCAGGCGCAGTTGGCCCGCCTTGGGAGGACGGTATGAAGCAACGTGGCAGACACCGCAGGCGCAAGCGGGGCCAAGCCCTGCGCGCCTTCCTGGCCGGGACCGCCCTCGCGCTGACCGCCGCCGCCACCATGATCAGCACCTCGCAGGCCACGGTGGCCGCCAATCCCGGGACGCTGAAGCCGCTGACCTCGGCCGCCGAGACCGCCCCCCTGCGCCTCAGGGAATCCCTGGTCCCGCAGCGTGCCCTCGACCGGCTCTCCTCCGAGATGGGGCGTCCAGTCGGTGTCTCCGCCGTCCTCGACTCGGCCGACCGGTCCCTGCGCGACGCGATCGAGTGCACGGCCGGCGAGCGGGCGGCGCTGCCCGTGGAGCCGACGGCCACCGCCGCCTACTGCTGGGACACCGCCGACACCCGCTCCTGGCGGGCCGGGGCGGTCACCACCTCCGGGGACGCCGACGACGACGGCCGGTGGGGCGCCAACCGCGTGATCCTCTCCGCGTGGAGTCGCACCGGCACTGCCGCGGACGGCGGGGGCCTGGCCCGGGTCGCCTTCGTCGACGCCAACGACCTGGACCAGCTCACCTACTCCTGGGTCCTGCTCGCCGTCCCGGTCGACGACGGACGTGACTTCCGCGGCCTGGTCTCCCAGGTGTCGGGGATGGTCTGGTACCAGAACAAGCTGCTGGTCACCGCGAGCGGCGACGGCGGCGACGCGCTGTACGTCTACGACATGGACCGCGTCCAGCGGGCCACCGTCGACAGCGCCGCGGTCGGCAGGGTCCGCGGCGGCTGGTCGGCGCACGGCGCCCAGTGGGTCCTGCCCGCCGTCGGCTCCTACCGCCTGACCGACCAGGCGGGTGCCACCCGCCCCGACTACCTCTCCCTGGACCGCAGCACCGCGCCGGACAGCCTGGTCGCGAGTGAGTGGATCTCCGGGGCGGGCGACACGGGCGCCCGCATGTGGCGCTACGACTTCAGTGCCGACCCCCGCCGCTCCGGCCTCCTGGCCACCGCCACCGGCGGCTACGCGCGCGCGGCCGAGGCCTACGTCACCAAGGCGTCCGGCTCCGGCCCCGTCCTGTCTCGCGACTCCCAGTGGTACCTGGGCCGGGCGGCCCGGGCGGAGGGCGACCACGGCACCCTGTGGCGCCAGAACGCCTCGAACCCCGCGAAGGCCACCCGCTGCGGCACGGACGAGACCCGCAGCTGCTGGAGCGGGGAGGCGGAGTCCCTGTCGTACTGGGAGCAGACGGGCGACGTGTGGTCCCAGTCGGGCCGGGTGCTGTTCGCGCTGCCGCTGGCCTCGATCGACAGATCTCTTAAATAGATGATTCCCTGACCGGCATGCCGAACATCCCCGTGACCACCTGGTCCCTGGAACAGACCGCCCCCACCGACCTCCTCCCGGCCGAACCCCCGGAGGGCGACATCCGCATCCACCGCGCGGAAGTCCCCTCCCCCGAGTTCAGCCGCTTCCTCTACGCCTCCGTCGGCGGCGACATCCGCTGGACCGACCGGCTCTCCTGGACGTACGCCCGGTGGCGGGAGCACCTGGAGCGGCCGGGCGTGGAGACCTGGGTGGCCTACGACCACGGCACGCCCGCCGGGTACGTCGAGCTGGAGCCCCAGGACGACGGCGTCGTGGAGATCGTCTACTTCGGCCTGATCCCGGCCTTCCGCGGCCGGCGGATCGGCGGCCACCTGCTGTCCTACGGCACCGCACGCGCCTGGGACCTCGCGGACCGCTGGCCGGGGCTGACGGACACCAAACGGGTCTGGCTGCACACCTGCTCCAAGGACGGCGAGCACGCGATGGCCAACTACCAGCGCCGTGGCTTCCAGCTCTTCGACACCAAGGTCGAGGAGGAGTCGGAGGTGCCCGCACCGGGCCCCTGGCCCGGGGCCTACCCGGCCTGACCTGCGGCAACAAGGGGTCCCGCGATCTTTGTGACCAACGACACCCTTATCTCGCCTACCGAGACAAGGGTGTCCACATGCTGGATAAAGCTGGACTGTGTCCAGAACGCCGTGACACGCTTCCGTCATGTCTGGAACTGGAATTGCCTTGGTGAGTCGGCGGCACGTCGACCTCGGCCGTATGTCCAGCGCCATCTGTCCGGTGCGCTGACGAGCCGCAGCGCCATCCGGCACATCCCCTCGTTCTCCTCCCCGCGCAACGACGCGCAGGTACACCCATGCGCCCGTACGCGCAGGTAAGAGCCGCTTACCGCCTGTCCCGAAGGACGTAACAACCATGGCCGCCACCCCGCAGAACCCTGCCGCCGCAGCGCCCCGCCGCAAGGTGAGCCGTCACCGCGGTGAGGGTCAGTGGGCCGCGGGGCACCACACCCCTCTGAACGGCAACGAGCAGTTCAAGAAGGACGACGACGGTCTCAATGTGCGGACACGCATTGAGACGATCTACTCGAAGCGCGGCTTCGACTCGATCGACCCCAACGACCTGCGCGGCCGCATGCGCTGGTGGGGCCTGTACACCCAGCGCAAGCCCGGGATCGACGGCGGCAAGACCGCGATCCTGGAGCCGGAGGAGCTGGACGACAAGTACTTCATGCTGCGGGTGCGGATCGACGGCGGACGCCTCACCACCCAGCAGCTTCGCGTGATCGGCGAGATCTCCGAGGAGTTCGCGCGCGGCAGCGCGGACGTCACCGACCGGCAGAACATCCAGCTGCACTGGATCCGCATCGAGGACGTCCCCGAGATCTGGAACCGCCTGGAGGCGGTCGGTCTCTCCACCACCGAGGCCTGCGGCGACTGCCCGCGTGTCGTCATCGGCTCGCCGGTCGCCGGCATCGCCGAGGACGAGATCATCGACGGCTCCTGGGCGATCGACGAGATCCACGAGCGGTACATCGGCAGCCACGAGTTCTCCAACCTGCCCCGCAAGTTCAAGACGGCGATCTCCGGCTCCCCGCTCCTGGACGTGGTCCACGAGATCAACGACATCGCGTTCGTCGGTGTCGAGCACCCCGAGCACGGCCCCGGCTTCGACCTGTGGGTCGGCGGCGGCCTGTCCACCAACCCCAAGCTCGGCGTCCGGCTCGGCGCCTGGGTGCCGCTCGCGGAGGTGCCCGAGGTGTGGGCCGGCGTGGTCGGCATCTTCCGTGACTGGGGCTACCGGCGGCTGCGCACCCGTGCCCGGCTGAAGTTCCTCGTCGCCGACTGGGGCCCGGAGAAGTTCCGCCAGGTCCTGGAGGACGACTACCTCAAGCGCAAGCTGGTCGACGGTCCCGCGCCCGCCGAGCCCTCGGGCCGCTGGCGCGACCACGTCGGCGTGCACCGCCAGAAGGACGGCCTGTTCTACGTCGGTTTCGCCCCGCGTGTCGGCCGTGTCGACGGCACCACCCTGACGAAGATCGCCGAGGTCGCGGAGGCGCACGGCTCGGGCCGGGTCCGGACCACCGTCGAACAGAAGATGATCATCCTCGATGTCGCGGAGGCTCAGGTCCAGCCGCTGGTCGAGGCGCTGGAGGCGCTCGACCTCACCGCCAAGCCCTCCCCGTTCCGGCGCGGCACCATGGCCTGCACCGGCATCGAGTACTGCAAGCTCGCCATCGTCGAGACCAAGGCGCGCGGCTCCCAGCTGATCGACGAACTGGAGCGCCGCATCCCGGACTTCGACGAGCCGCTCACCATCAACCTCAACGGCTGCCCGAACGCCTGCGCCCGTATCCAGGTGGCGGACATCGGTCTCAAGGGCCAGCTGGTCCTCAACGACCGGGGCGAGCAGGTCGAGGGCTACCAGGTGCACCTGGGCGGCGCGCTCGGTCTTGAGGCCGGGTTCGGCCGCAAGGTGCGTGGCCTGAAGGTCACCTCCGAGGAGCTGCCCGACTACGTCGAGCGCGTCCTGAAGCGGTTCCAGGCCGAACGCGAGGAGGGCGAGCGCTTCGCCGCCTGGGCCTCGCGCGCCAGCGAGGAGGCCCTGTCGTGAGCGAGCGGGCCGCCCCCTTCTACTGCCCCTACTGCGGCGACGAGGATCTGCGTCCGAGCGAGCAGTCTCACGGCGCCTGGGAATGCGCGGCGTGCAACCGCGCATTCCAGTTGAAGTTCCTCGGGCTGCTCGCCCGGGGCCTTCAGCCCACCGACGCAGCGGGAGACCAGATATGACCGCGATTCAGGAAGAGCGCACGACCGACGATCTCAGGGCGCTCGCCGAGCAGGCGGGCCGTGATCTGGAGGACGCCTCCGCGCTGGAGATCCTCCAGTGGGCGGTCGACACCTTCGGCAAGCGTTTCTGCGTGACCTCGTCGATGGAGGACGCGGTGGTCGCCCACCTCGCCTCCCGGGTCCTCAAGGGCGTCGACGTCGTCTTCCTCGACACCGGCTACCACTTCGAGGAGACCATCGGCACCCGTGACGCGGTCGAGGCCGTGATGGACGTCAACGTCATCACGCTGACCCCGCGTCAGACGGTCGCCGAGCAGGACGCGGAGTTCGGCCCGAAGCTCCACGACCGCGACCCCGACCTGTGCTGCAAGATGCGCAAGGTCGAGCCGCTGGAGCGGGGCCTGAAGGACTACCTGGCCTGGGCGACCGGTCTGCGCCGCGACGAGTCCCCGACCCGGGCGAACACCCCGGTCGTCGGCTGGGACGAGAAGCGGCAGAAGGTCAAGGTCTCCCCGATCGCCCGCTGGACCCAGGACGACGTGGACGCCTACGTCACCGAGCACGGCGTCCTGACGAACCCGCTGCTGATGGACGGCTACGCGTCCGTCGGCTGCGCCCCCTGCACCCGCCGTGTCCTGGAGGGCGAGGACGCGCGCGCCGGCCGCTGGGCCGGGCGTTCCAAGACCGAGTGCGGGCTGCACGGATGACGACATCTACCAAGGAGTTGCACGTGACGACCGGAGCCACTGTCTGGCTCACGGGTCTGCCGAGTGCCGGCAAGACCACCATCGCGTACGAGCTGGCCGGCCGGCTGCGCGAGGAGGGCCACCTCGTCGAGGTGCTCGACGGCGACGAGATCCGCGAGTTCATCTCGGCGGGTCTCGGCTTCAGCCGCGAGGACAGGCACACCAACGTGCAGCGCATCGGCTTCCTCGCCGAACTGCTCGCCCGCAACGGCGTCAAGGCGCTGGTCCCGGTCATCGCGCCCTACGCCGACAGCCGTGACGCGGTGCGCAAGCGCCACCAGGAGAGCGGTGCCGCGTACGTGGAGATCCATGTGGCGACTCCGGTCGAGGTGTGCTCCGTACGCGATGTGAAGGGCCTGTACGCCAAGCAGGCCGCGGGTGAACTCTCCGGGCTGACCGGCGTCGACGACCCGTACGAGGAGCCCGAGACGCCCGATCTGCGGATCGAGTCGCAGAACCAGACCGTCCAGGAGTCCGCGGCGGCGGTCCACGCGCTGCTCACCGAGAGGGGACTGGCATGACGACGACCGTTGCCAAGTTGGACGAGGGCACGGAGGCTCCGTACGCCCTGTCCCACCTGGACGCGCTGGAGTCCGAGGCGGTGCACATCTTCCGTGAGGTGGCGGGCGAGTTCGAGCGGCCGGTGATCCTGTTCTCCGGCGGCAAGGACTCCATCGTCATGCTGCACCTGGCGCTGAAGGCGTTCGCCCCCGCGGCGATCCCCTTCTCGCTGCTGCACGTGGACACCGGACACAACTTCCCCGAGGTCCTTGAGTACCGCGACCGTGTGGTCTCCGCACATGGGCTGCGCCTCCATGTGGCGTCCGTCCAGGACTACATCGACCGCGGTGTGCTCAAGGAGCGTCCGGACGGGACCCGCAACCCGCTGCAGACCCTCCCGCTGACGGAGAAGATCCAGGCGGAGAAGTTCGACGCGGTCTTCGGCGGTGGCCGCCGGGACGAGGAGAAGGCCCGCGCCAAGGAGCGGGTGTTCTCGCTGCGCGACGAGTTCTCCCAGTGGGACCCGCGCCGCCAGCGCCCCGAGCTGTGGAACCTGTACAACGGCCGCCACGCACCCGGTGAGCACGTCCGCGTCTTCCCGCTGTCCAACTGGACCGAGCTGGACGTCTGGCAGTACATCTCCCGCGAGGGGATCGAGCTGCCGGAGATCTACTTCGCCCACGAGCGTGAGGTCTTCTCGCGCAGTGGCATGTGGCTGACCGCCGGTGAGTGGGGCGGCCCCAAGGACGGCGAGAGCGTCGAGAAGCGCCTGGTCCGCTACCGGACCGTCGGTGACATGTCCTGCACGGGTGCCGTCGACTCCGACGCCGACAGCATCGAGAAGGTCATCACGGAGATCGCCGCCTCCCGGCTCACCGAGCGGGGCGCCACCCGCGCCGACGACAAGATGTCCGAGGCCGCGATGGAAGACCGCAAGCGCGAGGGGTACTTCTAAGCATGAGCACCACCACGGAACTCACCGAGACGACCCTTCTGCGGTTCGCGACCGCCGGCTCCGTCGACGACGGCAAGTCGACCCTCGTCGGCCGGCTGCTGCACGACTCCAAGTCGATCCTCACGGATCAGCTGGAGGCGGTGGAGCGCGCGTCGGCGAGCCGGGGCGCCGAGGGTCCGGACCTCGCGCTGCTGACGGACGGTCTGCGCGCCGAGCGCGAGCAGGGCATCACCATCGACGTGGCCTACCGCTACTTCGCCACGCCCAGGCGCCGGTTCATCCTCGCCGACACCCCCGGCCATGTGCAGTACACCCGCAACATGGTGACGGGTGCCTCCACGGCCGAGCTGACGGTGATCCTGATCGACGCCCGCAACGGTGTCGTCGAGCAGACCCGCAGGCACGCGGCCCTGGCGGCGCTGCTGCGGGTGCCGCACGTGGTGCTCGCGGTCAACAAGATGGACCTGGTCGACTACCAGGAGTCCGTCTTCGCCGCGATCGCCGAGGAGTTCACGGCGTACGCGCTCGAGCTGGGCGTCCCGGAGGTCACCGCGATCCCGATCTCGGCGCTCGCCGGGGACAACGTGGTGGAGCCGTCGGCGAACATGGACTGGTACGGCGGCCCGACCGTCCTGGAGCACCTGGAGACGGTCCCGGTCACCCACGACCTGAGCCACTGCCACGCCCGACTTCCCGTGCAGTACGTGATCCGCCCGCAGACCGCCGAGCACCCCGACTACCGGGGCTACGCCGGTCAGATCGCCGCCGGTTCCTTCCGCGTCGGTGAGCAGATCACCGTGCTCCCGTCGGGCCGTTCCACGAAGATCGCCGGGATCGACCTGCTCGGTGAGCCGGTGAACGTGGCCTGGACGACCCAGTCGGTGACGATCCTCCTGGAGGACGACATCGACATCTCGCGCGGCGACCTGCTGGTGCCCAGCAAGGACGCCCCGCCGACCACCCAGGACATCGAGGCGACCGTCTGCCACGTGGCCGACGCCCCGCTGACCGTCGGCCACCGTGTGCTGCTCAAGCACGGCACCCGCACGGTCAAGGCGATCGTCAAGGACATCCCGTCCCGGCTCACGCTGGCCGATCTGTCCCTGCACCCGCATCCGGGACAGCTCGTCGCCAACGACATCGGCCGGGTGAAGATCCGTACCGCCGAGCCGCTGCCCGTGGACTCCTACTCGGACTCCCGGCGCACCGGTTCGTTCATCCTCATCGACCCGAACGACGGCACCACGCTCACCGCGGGCATGGTCGGCGAGTCGTTCGCGTCCCCGGAGCCGGTCAAGGACGAGTCCGAGGACGACGGGTGGGACTTCTGACATGAACTCCACCGACTACTACTCCACGTTCGCGAAGGAGGGCGGCCGCGTAGGCAGCGGCGCGCTCGGCAGCGGGCAGGGCGGAGTGGCGCGATGTGTGCGTTGACGTACGCGCACCGCTTGCGCGCCCCGTCCCCCCACAGCCGTAGACGCAGACCTGCCGACCTCCCGGCCACGACCTGAGAGACCGTGACCGCCGGGCCTCCGAGAGGAACACCTCCCGTGCCTGCTTCATCCGCTCTTCGCCGCAGTTTCGCGGTCATCGCCGCGCTTCCCCTTCTCACCCTCGCCGCCTGCGGTTACGGGTCCGATTCCACGGCCGACAACGCCAAGGAGAAGGTCGCCGCCGGTTCGTCCAAGATCGACGGTCTCGGCTCCGTCAAGATCGGCTACTTCGGCAACCTGACCCACGGGACCGCGCTCGTCGCCCGTGAGCAGGGTCTGTTCCAGAAGGAGCTGGGGGCCACCAAGGCCGCGTACCAGATCTTCAACGCCGGCCCCTCGGAGATCGAGGCCCTCAACTCGGGCTCGATCGACATCGGCTGGATCGGCCCGTCCCCGTCGATCAACGGCTACACCAAGGCGAACGGCACCAACCTGCGCATCATCGGTGGTTCCGCTTCCGGTGGTGTGAAGCTGGTCGTCAACCCGAAGAAGATCAAGTCCCTGAAGGACGTCAAGGGCAAGAAGATCGCGACCCCGCAGCTCGGCAACACCCAGGACGTGGCGTTCCTCAACTGGATCGCCGACCAGGGCTGGAAGGTCGACGCGAACACTGGCAAGGGCGATGTGTCGGTGGTCCGCACCGACAACAAGATCACCCCGGACGCCTACGCGTCCGGTGCCATCGACGGCGCCTGGGTGCCGGAGCCGACCGCGTCCAAGCTGGTCGCGGAGGGCGGCAAGGTACTGCTCGACGAGGCCTCGCTGTGGCCGGACAAGAAGTTCGTCATCACGAACATCATCGTGCGGCAGGCCTTCCTCAAGGAGCACCCGAAGGCCGTCGAGGCCGTGCTGAAGGCCTCGGTCGAGGCCAACAAGTGGATCAACGCCAACTCCGACAAGGCGAAGGCCGCGGCCAACAAGCAGCTGGAGGCCGACTCCGGCAAGGCGCTCAAGCCCGAGGTCCTGGACCCGGCCTGGAAGTCGATCCAGTTCACCAACGACCCGCTGGCCGCCACCCTCAACACCGAGGCGGAGCACGCCGTCAAGGCCGGCCTCCTCGAGAAGCCGGACCTGAAGGGCATCTACGACCTCACGCTCCTCAACAAGGTCCTCAAGGCCGAGGGCGAGAGCACCGTCGACGACGCCGGTCTCGGCGCCAGCTGATCCCCGCCCGACGAGTTCCCAGGAGGTGACGACCATGGCAACGACCTTCGCCAAGGCCGAGGAGTCGGTGGAGTACGCCGCTCGCCTTGAGCATGTCTCGAAGTCCTTCGCAGGACCGGGCGGGCAGCAGCTCGTCCTGGACGACATCAGCATCGATGTCGCACCCGGCGAGTTCGTCACCCTCCTGGGGGCCTCGGGCTGCGGCAAGTCCACCCTGCTGAACCTGGTGGCCGGCCTGGACAAGCCGACCGTCGGCACCATCGCGACGGAGGGCCGCCCGGCCCTGATGTTCCAGGAACACGCCCTCTTCCCGTGGTTGACCGCGGGCAAGAACATCGAACTCGCCCTCAAGCTCAGGGGAGTTCCGAAGAACGAACGGCGCGAGCGGACCGAGGAACTCCTCGAACTCGTCCGTCTGAAGGGCGCGTACGGCAAGCGCGTGCACGAGCTGTCGGGCGGTATGCGCCAGCGCGTGGCACTGGCCCGCGCGCTCGCGCAGGAGAGCAACCTGCTCCTGATGGACGAGCCGTTCGCGGCCCTCGACGCCATCACGCGGGACGTGCTGCACGACGAACTGACGCGGATCTGGACGGAGACCGGCGTGTCCGTCCTCTTCGTCACGCACAACGTGCGCGAGGCGGTACGGCTCGCGCAGCGGGTGATCCTGCTGTCGTCCCGTCCGGGGCGGATCGCCCGCGAGTGGACGGTCGACATCCCGCAGCCGCGCCGCATCGAGGACGCGCCCGTGGCCGAACTGGCCCGTGAGATCACCGAAGAACTGCGTGGGGAGATCCGCCGTCATGGCCAGCACTGAGACGACACCGGCGCAGGACTCCGGGAGCGTCGAGGCGGGCCTCGACGCGCTGGAGACCACGGCCACCGGCCGTACGCCCTTCAGCCAGACCTTCAAGAACAAGATCCTTCCGCCCATCATCGCCGTCGCCGTGGTGCTGGTGGCCTGGACTCTTCTCTACCCGGTCGTCGACAACCCGTCGAAGCTGCCCTCCCCCTCCGATGTCTGGGGCGAGGTCGAGGACCAGTGGCTCAAGGGGACCTTGTTCTCCTACATCTGGGGGAGCGTCTCCCGCGGCCTGCTGGGCTTCCTGCTCGCGCTGGCCATCGGTACGCCGCTGGGCCTGGTGGTGGCACGGGTGAAGTTCGTCCGTGCCGCGTTCGGACCCATCCTGTCCGGCCTCCAGTCGCTGCCGTCGGTCGCCTGGGTCGCGCCCGCGGTGATCTGGCTGGGCCTGGACAACTCGGTGATGTTCACGGTGATCCTGCTCGGCGCGGTCCCGTCGATCGCCAACGGTCTGGTGTCGGGCGTCGACCAGGTGCCCCCGCTGTTCCTGCGCGCGGGCCGCACCCTGGGCGCGACGGGCCTGCGCGGCACCTGGCACATCGTGATGCCGGCGGCGCTGCCGGGCTATGTGGCCGGTCTGAAGCAGGGCTGGGCGTTCTCGTGGCGTTCGCTGATGGCCGCGGAGATCATCGCCCAGTCGCCGGACATGGGCATGGGCCTCGGCCAGCTCCTCGAGGTGGGCCGCACCAACAGCAGCATGGCCACGGTGTTCCTCGCGATCCTGCTCATCCTGTTCGTCGGCATCGCGATCGACCTGCTCATCTTCAGCCCGCTGGAGCGGTGGGTGCTGCGCAGCCGCGGGCTGCTGGTGAAGGGCTGAGTCCCATGAAGCCCGTCCTCCTCGTCATCGCCCACGGCAGCCGCGACCCGCGGCACGCCGCGACGGTGCACGCTCTCGTCCGCCGGGTGCGCGCGATGCGCCCCGGCGTGCGGGTGGAAACGGGCTTCCTGGACTTCAACGTCCCCTCCGTGCAGGGGGTGTTGGAGTCGCTGACGGCGGAGGGTGTGCGGGACGTCGTAGCGCTGCCGCTGCTGCTGACGCGGGCGTTCCACGCGAAGGCGGACATCCCCGCGGTGCTCAGGGACGCGCCGCCGGAGCTGCGGATCCGCCAGGCGGAGGTGCTGGGCCCGTCGCCGCTCCTGCTGTCGGCGCTCGAACGGCGGCTCTACGAGGCGGGGCTGACGCCCGCCGACAAGTCCTCGACCGGGGTCGTGCTGGCCTCGGCGGGGTCCACCGACCCGGAGGCGATCGCAGTGATCGCTGATATCGCGCGGGAGTGGCGGCACACCGGTTGGTGCGCCGTGCGGCCTGCGTTCGCCTCCGCGGCTCTGCCTCGCACGGAGGACGCGGTGCGGGAACTGCGGGCTCTGGGCTGCGCGAAGGTGGCCGTGGCGCCGTACGTCCTCGCCCCCGGGTTCCTGCCCGACCGGATCGCGCGGGGCGCGGCGCAGGCGGACGTCCTGGCCGAGGTGCTGGGGCCCGCGCCGGAAGTGGCGCGGGTGCTGCTGCGGCGCTACGACAGCGCGTCGGCGCGAGTGCTGCTGCGGATGAGCGCCTGAGGCGGCGCTACTCCCCTACGGCCGCGACGGCCTCGTCGGCCAGCCGTACCAGCTCTGCCACCGGCATCGACCCGGCCTGTCTGCGTTCGCGGGCGTAGGTGTTGGCGAGCCGCTGGAGGAGTTCGTTCAGCGGGGTCGGTACGCCGTGCAGGCGGCCGAGGAGGACGATCTCGCCGTTGAGGTAGTCGGCCTCGATGGTGCCGGTGCCGCGGGTGAGGGACTGCCAGGAGGAGCCGCCGCCGCGCGGAGTGCCGTCGGGGGACAGCAGGGTGACCTTGTCGCCGCGGACCTCGCGCTGTTCCTCGGAGCTCGCGTACGCGATTCCGGCCGCGTCGAGCACGGCCACGCCTTCGGCCCGTACCCGGTCGACGAGCGCCAGGGCTTCCTCGCTCTCGACGGGACCGATGACCGCCTCGACCGCGTTGGCGAGGTTGGACAGCAGCTTGGCGTACTGCCAGCGGGCGAGGTCCGGCACGACCGGTGCCTCGAACCTCGACTTCTCCAGGTCGGCGGCGATCCGCCGGGCCGTCTCGTCCGTGCCGTGCGGATGGACGCCCAGGTGCAGGATGCCGGTGAGCGGGCTGCCCGCGGCGGAGACGACTCCGGGTTCGACGAAGGTCGCCGGCAGCCAGACGCAGACGCCGTACACATGCCGGAAGCGCCGCAGGGCCACGCGCTGCCCTTCCACGCCGTTCTGCGCGCACAGCAGCGGAAGCCGCTCGGCCGCTGTGCCGCCGCCCTCGACCGGGGCCGGGCCCCAGGCGTCGAGGGCACCTTCGGTGTCCTGGGTCTTCACGGCGAGGACGAGCACGTCATCGGCGCGCAGGGCACCGAGTCCGGCCGGCCCGTCCACCACCGGCAGCCGGTACGTGAACTCGCCGTCCGGCACTCTCAGCCGCAGTCCACCGTCCCTGAGCGCCGCGTGGTGCGCCCCACGGGCGACCAGGACGACCTCGTGCCCGGCCCCCGCGAGCCGCCCGCCGACGGCCCCGCCGACCGCCCCTGCCCCGATGATGACGTAGCGCATGGCACGAGCCTCGCACACCGTCATTCCGCGAACGGCGTCGCCTGGTGGAAGTAGAGCAGCCACCCGCTCGGTGTGAGCCGCCACAGCGAACTGCGGTGCGCGCGCCTGCCGTCGGACTCGGTGTCGAAGACGAGATGCACCAGACCGGGCGCGAGCTCGACGCCCTTCATCCCGGACACCACGATCGGGCCGGCCGCCTCCTCACCGGCCCCGGCGAGGGCGGCGATGACGGACGTGCGGTCCCAGTGCCGCCCGGACGCGCCGAACTCGTGGAACTCGGGGTGCAGCAGCGCGCCCACCAGCTCCGGCGACGCGCGCACTTCGGGGTCGAGGAGCCTCAACTCCCTCTCTACGGCCGTCTCCACGGCGGGGCCCCGGTCACTCACCCGTCATCTCCACCAGCTTGACGACGGTGTTCCAGTTGCGGCTGGTGGCGATCACGCCCTTGTTCAGCCTCGGCCTGGACAGCTGCTCGGCGAGCTTGGAGCGGCCGAGGCCGTTCGGGACGTACAGGTACAGGGCGCGGTCGCCGAGGCGGAACTCCTCGGGGAGGTAGGCCGACCGGTCGATCTCCGTGAAGCGGTCCGCGTCGACGGGGGCGGAGAAGTAGGTGACGTGGAGCTGCCTGCCCTCCAGTTCGGCGGCCGGGAAGGGGCAGTTGTCGGCGATCGACTTCAGGTAGGCGTGGTCGCGGACGATCACGTCGACCGTGAAACCGAACCGCTTCTCGATCGCGCCCGTGAGCTCGGCGGCCAGGGAGTCCTCGTCGCCGTGGTCGGCGGTGAAGACGGCCTGGCCGCTCTGGAGGTAGCTGCGTACACCGTCGTGGCCGAGGCCTTCCATCAGCGTGCGCAGGTCGGCCATGGGGACCTTCCTGCTGCCGCCGACGTTGATTCCGCGCAGCAGCGCCGCGTACGTCGTCGTCATGCGCCCACCCTAGGACGGCGCCGCTGACCCCGATCGCCGCCCCGCAGAAGGTTCGTTAGATGTAAGGGTCACGATCCTCCCCAGTACGGAGGGCGCGCGGTCCCTTGGGAGGAGCCGAGGGCCCCCGCACTTCACCGGACAGCACGACGAGACGGGTTTATCCAGCTCATACCTTCGAAGCGAAAGGTGGCGGCAGGGGGCTGCCACCGCTCACAAGGGGGCAAGCCCGTCATGGGGAACGGAGACACAAGGGTGCGTGGCCTGGCCGCCCGGGCCGGCGGCTGGAGCGCACGCCACCGATGGGCTGCCGTCGGTATCTGGGTGCTGTTCGTCGTCCTGGCGATGGGACTCGGCTCGGCAGCGGGCCGGGTCGACGTCAAGGACAGCGATCAGCTCAAGGGGGAGACCCACACCGCCGCGAAGATCATCGAGGACGCCGGGATCGACGAGCCGGCCAGTGAGACGGTCCTGATCCAGGCCAGGGACGCCGGGGGCAAGGCGACCGACGCCGACTTCAGGGCGGCCGTCTCCGCGGTCGTGAAGGCGGTCGAGGGCACCGGCAAGGTCACGGACGTCACCTCGCCGTACGACACGAGGACGATCTCCAAGGACGGCCGCAGCGCGCTCGTGCAGTTCGACATGCGCGGCGAGGCGGACACCGCCGGGGAGCGGGTCGAGCCGGTGCTGAAGGCCGTCGAGGGGGTGCAGAAGGAGCACGAGTCGCTGCGGATCGAGGAGATCGGCGGCGCCAGCATGATGAAGACGTTCGACGACGCGTTCGGCGACGACTTCGAGAAGGCCGAACTCTCCGCCGTGCCGGTGGCCCTCGGCATCCTGCTCATCGCGTTCGGCGCGCTGGTGGCGGCACTGCTGCCGGTGGCCCTGGCGGTCACCGCGATCATGGCAACGATGGGCCTGATGGGCGTCGTCAGCCATGTGATGCCGATGAGCGACACCGCCAACTCGGTGATGCTGCTGGTCGGCCTGGCCGTGGGCGTCGACTACTGCCTGTTCTACCTGCGCCGGGAGCGCGAGGAGCGGCAGGCCGGCCGGGACGCCCAGACGGCCCTGCGGATCGCCGCCGCCACCAGTGGCCGCGCGATCATCGTCTCCGGTGTCACGGTGTGCGTGGCGATGGCGGGCATGCTGTTCACCGGGCTCGCCGAGTTCGAGGCGATGGGTCTGGCCTCGCTGATGGTCGTGGCGGTCGCCATGGTCGGTTCCGTGACCGTGCTGCCCGCGCTGCTCTCGCTGCTGGGCGGGCGGGTCGAGAAGGGCAAGATCCCCTTCCTGCACCCGGAGAGCCGGCTGCGCCGCAAGCGGGGCGGCAACCGGGAGAGCCGGTTCTGGACGGCCGTGCTCAAGGGCGTCCTCGCCAAGCCCGTCGTCTCGGTGGTGGTCGCGGCCGGCGCGCTGCTCGCCATCGCGGCGCCCGCGCTCGGCATGAAGACCCAGAACCTCACCCTGGACCAGGAGTTCGGCGACTCGCTGCCGATCGTGCAGACGTACAACCGGGTCAACGACGCCTTCCCCGGCGGCTCCGAGCCGGCCGAGGTGGTGGTCAAGGCGGCCGACATCAACGCTCCCGAAGTCACCGGTGCGCTGGCCGACTTCAAGGCGAAGGCGATCTCCTCGGGCGCCTCGCGCGGCCCGGTCGAGATCAAGCTGCACGACGCGCAGAACCTCGCCTTCGTGTACGTCCCGCTGGTGGGCGGCTCCGACCTGGACAAGGCCGGACAGAGCCTGGACAAGCTGCGTGACGAGGTACGTCCGGCCACCCTTGGCAAGGTCGACGGTGTCGAGGCGCCGATCACCGGACAGGTCGCCGGTTCCAAGGACTTCAACGACCAACTGGCCGGAGCGGTCGTCCCGGTGTTCGCGTTCGTCGTGGTCTTCGCCTTCGTGCTGATGCTGCTGTCGTTCCGCTCGCTGACGGTCGCGATCACCTCGATCGTGCTCAACCTGCTGTCGGTGGGCGCCGCCTACGGCATCCTCGTCGCGGTCTTCCAGCACGGCTGGGGCGCGTCCCTGGTGGGCGCGGAGGGCGTCGGCGCCATCATCACCTGGCTGCCGCTGTTCCTCTTCGTGATCCTGTTCGGCCTGTCGATGGACTACCACGTGTTCGTGGTCTCGCGGATCCGCGAGGCGCACCTGCGGGGCCGCAGCACCAAGGACGCGATCCAGCACGGGGTGGTCACCACGGCCGGTGTCGTCACCAGCGCCGCCGTCATCATGGTCGCCGTGTTCGCGATCTTCGGGACGCTGTCCATGCAGTCCATGAAGCAGATGGGCGTGGGCCTCGCGGCCGCGGTGCTCATCGACGCGACGATCATCCGGGGCGTGCTGCTCCCGGCGGTCATGGCGCTGCTCGGCGAGCGCAACTGGTACCTGCCGCAGTGGCTGAACCGGCTGCCCGACCTCACCCACGACGAGGCCGCTGACGCCGTGGCCCCGCCCGCGGCGCGGGACGACGAGGGTGAGCCACTGAGGGTCTGACCCCTCCGCAGTGAGGGCTGAACCCCCTTGTACTGAGGGCCCGTTGGTCACCGGGGAGCCAGCGGGCCCTCACTCATGCCCGGCGCGCGCCCAGTTCGGCCTCGATGAGGTCGGCGGCCCTGCGCGTGCCGCCCTCCTGTGCCATCTCCGCCTGGACCTCCTTGAGCCTGCGGGCGACCTCGGGGTCGTCGACGAGCGCGAGGGCGGCTTCGCGCAGCGCCTCGGCGGTGGCCTCCTCGGTGTCGATCCGGCGGGCCACCCCGAGCCCCTGGAGCATGTCGGCGTTGCCGAACTGGTCCACGGCCTGCGGTACGGCGATCATCGGCGTGGCGGTCGCCAGTCCCTCCTGGCTGCCGCCCGCGCCGGCGTGCGTGACGAACAGGTCGGCCTGCCTGAGGACCGCCAACTGCGGTACCCAGGAGCGCACTTCGACGTTGTCCGGTACGGCGCCCAGTTCGGCCGGGTCCACGTGCTTGCCGATCTGGAGCACGAGGTGCCAGCCGGGGAGGTCGCCGAACGCCTCGAGGCACTCCTTGTAGAAGTCGGGCCGCTTGGTGAAGGAGGAGCCGAGGGAGACGAGGGCCACCTTCCCGGCCGTCTCCGGGCGCCGCCACTCCCCCTGGGAGGCGCGGTCCCCCTGACAGGCGCCGACGAAGGTGTACACGCTCTCGTCGACCCGGTCGGCGTTCGGCTGGAGCGCCCTGGGGATCAGGACGAGGGAGCGGTCGGGCCGCCCGAGGAAGGAATCGGGGTGCAGGCCGATCCCGTTCTCCCGGAGCCAGCCCTGGAAGCGGGCGTAGTAGGCCTGCCCCCGTGCGGTGCTCTTCGGCTCGGCCCACAGGGGCTCGGCGACCTCCTCCTCGTAGCCCTGCCAGGCGACGAGGTTCGGCGAGAGGGAGATCGCGGGCACGCCCCAGCGGTGGGCGAGGACGCGGGCCGGGTACGCGGTGATGTCGTGCAGGACGAGATCCGGTTCGTCGCCGTCGTACGCCTCGGCGAGCTGCGGCAGGGCCTGCATCGCGTCGGCGAGGAAGAGCTCCACGTGGTCGAGCAGTTCGGTGCCCCAGGCCGACGGGTCGTCGTCGGGCCCGGGAAGCGTCGAGTTCCACGGCTTCACCTCGGCCCCGGTCTCGGCGACCTTCCCGGCGAACAGGGGCGGGACGGCGTACGTGACCCGGTGCCCGCGCGCCACGAGCTCGCGGACCACCTCGAGGCTGGGGTTCACGTGACCGTGGGCGGCGATGGAGAACATGGCGATGTGTGAGGTCATGGCGGCCACTCTGCACGAGACGAGACGTCTCGTGCAAGCCGATTTCGGTCGCCGGGAGCCGCGCCTCCCGTTTCTCAGCGCTGGTAGCGGGCCAGCACCAGGTTCCCGTCCTCCTCCAGGCGTGTGCGCAGCTCGCCGAGGCCGATCGACCCGCTGTAGTACTCCTGGAAGGCGGGGGTGGCGACCTTGTCCTTCCACTCCGGATAACCCCGCACGGACTGCGCGGGGGCCGACCGAAGGTGTGAGGCGAGGGCGGTCCCCGTCGCCCAGCCGTCCTTCGCGGTGTGCAGGGCGGGGCCCTTCAGGGCCGCGGTTCCGGTGGGCAGCATCCAGTCCCCCAGCGCCAGCCGGACCATGTTCTTCGGCCGGAGCAGGAAGTCGATGAACTCGGCGGCCTCCTTCTTGTGCGGGCTGTCCTCGGCGACGGACAGGGTCTGCGGGCTGACTCCCTGGGTGAGCCCGTCGGTGCCGGCCGGGGCCGGCAGCACCTGCCACCGGAAGCCCTTCGGCGCCTGCTGCGCGATCTGCTGACGGTAGGAGAACCCGAGCGGGACCATCGCGTACTTGCCGCCGAAGAAGCCTGGCAGGGTGTCGGAGCCGCCGCTGCCGAGCGTGGTGGGCGAGGCGCTGTGGTCGGTGTTCGCCTGGTCGTGGATCGTGCGGGGCACGGTCTCGTCGGCCTTCTCGAAGCGGATGGTGACCTTTCCGTCGGCGTCCCGGTGGAAGAGCTGTCCGCCCGCCGACAACGACAGGTTGAGGGTCGCGGAGACGGGCTCCTTGAGCGGCCAGGCCACGCCGTACTTCCCGTCGCCGCTGAGCTGCTCGGTGATCCGCCGGAACTCGCCCCAGCTCCAGGGGTGTTCGGGGGTGGGGACGCGTACACCGGACTCCTTCAGCCACTCGGCGTCGGCGACGAGGACCCGCGGTTCCTGGAGGAAGGGCACGCCGTAGACGCCGTCGCCGAAGGTGGCGGACTGCCAACTCCGCTGCGGGATGTCCGACTTCAGCCGCCGGGACAACAGGCTCCTCAGGTCCGCGAGGTATCCGCCGTAGGCGAAGTCCGCGAGGTCGTCGGAGGCGTCGTGGATGATGTCGGGCGCCTCGCCGCCCTCGAAGGAGGTGAGCAGCTGGTCGTGGACGCTGTCCCAACTCCCCTGCACGTACTCGACCTTGATGCCCGGGTGGGTGGCGTTCCACTCCTTCACGAGTTCCTGGTTGGCCTCGACGGACTCCTCCTGCCAGGCGAGGGACTGGAAGCGCAGAGTGACGCGGCCGTCGTCGGAGGTGCTCGTGTCGGTGCACCCGGCCAGGAGCAGGAGGAGGACCCCTGCGAACCATCGCGCACGCATCAGCTCTTCACCGCCCCGGCCAACATGCCTCCCGTGATACGGCGTTGGATGATCGCGAAGATGACCAGCGACGGCAGGGTGGCGAGGAAGGCGGCCGCCGCCAGCGGGCCGAGGTCCGCGACTCCCTCCGCGCCGATGAAGTGGGTGAGGACGACCGGCAGGGTCTGTTTGTCGGCGGTCTTCAGCAGCACCAGGGCGAAGAAGAACTCGTTCCACGCGGTGATGAACGCGAACAGCGCCGTCGCCACGATTCCCTGCGCGAGCAGCGGCGCCGTCACCGACACCAGGGTCCTGAGGCGCCCGGCCCCGTCGACGGCCGCCGCCTCCTCCAGCTCGGTCGGCACGGCACGGACGTATCCGACGAGCATCCACAGCGCGAACGGCAGCGCCCACACGACGTACACCAGCACCAGGCCCGCGAGGGAGTTGATCAGCCTGAGGTTCTTCAGCACCAGGAACAGCGGGATGATCACCAGTACGAGCGGGAAGGCCTGGCTGACCACCACCCAGCCCGTGGCGGCCTTCGCGAGCCGGGTGCGGTGGCGGGCCATGACGTAGGCGAGCGGAGTCGCGATCAGTACGGCGATCACGGCGGCGGTGAGCGCGGCGAGCAGGGAGTTCCCGGCGGCGCGCAGCAGGGGCTGTTCGTCGAAGGCCTGCCGGAAATTGTCGAGCGTGGGCTCCCGGGGGATCCACGTGGGGTGCAGACTGCCCAGCTCTCGCGGGGACTTGAAGGCGGTGGAGACCAGCCAGAGGAAGGGGAAGGCGAGGAAGACGAGATAGGCGAGGAGGGCGGCGTACTGGCCGACGCGGCCGGTGGCGCTGGTCCTCATGCCTCGTCACCTCCCCGGAGTCGGCCGACCAGGAAGAGGGCGAGGAGGACGGAGATGACGGCGACCATCACACAGCCCATCGCGGCGGCGTAGCCGAACTGGCCGTAGCGGAAGGCCTCTTCGTAGGCGAAGAGCATGGGCAGACGGGTGCGGCCGCCGGGTCCGCCGCTGGTCAGCACGTACACCAGGGCGAACGAGTTGAAGTTCCAGATGAAGTTGGTTCTGATCGTTTCCGTGATTCCGTGACTACTCGGTTTCAAGTTCTACGGCCTCTCTACCTGCCTCTTAGTTCCTCGCGAGTGCCCATGCGTGGTCATGTGTTGCCACTCGTGGCCATGATCGTTTCCCACTTGTTTCCCAGTGGGAGACTGAGGGCGGGGCGAGTGCATAAAAGCGCCGGGCCCGGCTCCCTGGGGACGCCCTCGAAGGCGATGGATGGGAACCGGGCCCGGCTTCTATATTCAACGAGTACCCGCCACATCGATCACGATGATCGGTTCACTCGTTCGGGTGGATACCGCGTGCGCATTGCCGGGTACCCGGGTAGGTCCGCCACGTGACCGCCAAGGGGGGTGCAGCGGCCAGGCAGTGGACCCTTCGACACCTCGGGGACCTGAACCCCGCGGTGCCGAAACCTTTCTTCTTCAGTTGACAAGCGCCACCCGTCAGCCCATCCGGCTGCTGGATATATCCAGGATCAAGGGTGGCCCATAGCGTCGGACTCCAAGTCATGATCTTCGGCAGGGGTTCCGATGCCAGCAGCACGCCACAGGCGGATCGCTGCTGACATTCAGCGGCGCATCGCTGCCGGGGAGTGGCGGCCTGGACAGGACCTGCCTTCGAGAGCCGAGCTAGCTGCCGAACTCGGCGTGAACCCTCAGACTGTGCGCCTCGCCTATGTGCTGCTGCGTCGGGCCGGCGTTCTGGCGGGCGAGGAGCGCCGGGCGGTGTATGTGGCGCATCCTCCTGCTATGCGCACTCTCACCGACGCGGATGCCGATTGGCCGTTTGCCAGCGAGACCACCGACACCCGCTCGCGCCCCGCCACGGTGGAGCTTGCGGAGCGGCTTGGCGTCCGCGTGGGTGCGGTCCTGCAGCATGAGGCGGTGGAGTGCCTGGATCCTGGCGGCCGGTCGGCGATGCTGATGGAGTCGTGGTGGCGTGGCCGGCGTCGGCCGCATGCGGCGTTCAGTGCCGAGGTGGGGGCGGTGGCTTTGGAGGAGGGGCAGGCGCACGCGCTGGGGCTGCTTGTGGACACGCTCGCGTTCCGTGTCGTCCGCACTCGTTTCGACCATGTAGGCCGCCCCCTGGAGACTGCTGATCTGCTCTTGCCGATGGATCGGTGGCTGATCCGGCTTGCGCTAGGGCAGCCATAGCTGTGGCGGGGGCATAATCTGCCACCCCTCCCTGACTTGTAGTCAAGCGGTAAACCGCCGGTAAGGGAAGCGTGTTCCCTGCATATATCTGCACTGATTGTGCGCGATCGATTCAACTGCGTAACCGCTTGCCAAGGTTCTGGCCAGGACTTTCCTGACACGCCGGTCAATGATCGCGTATCGCCCACCCTCAACCCGGTCGTCGCAGCCCTGGGCGCCGGCCAGCCTCACTCGTCGTGCATGCACGCATCGAGCACGGCCGCGGCCTCGCCGAGGGTCTGCACGTGCAGTGCGGCGGATCGCAGCCCGGATCCGAGACTGCCGGTGAGCGCATCCCTGGCTTGCAGGAGGGCCTGTTCGCAGCGGGCCCATTCCGTGGTGCCGGTCGCCAGGCGGTCGAGGCGGCGTCGCACCTGCTCGGCGAGGTCCCGGATGACGTCGCGCAGCTGGTCGTGCATCTCCTGGCAGCGGTCACGCGTGGGGAGGATGCCGGTCGCGTCGCGGGCTTCGGCGATGAGGTCGTCGAGTTGCGCCTGCTGTGCGGTGTGGCGTTGCTCCGTACTGTGGCTCACGTCGACGCTCCGTTCGTCGGCCATGCCCCCGGGCCGTTGCTGGCGGTCGCGGGGGTCCCGTGCAATTGCAGGCTAGCCCGACTTGTATCGCTCTGTCTCACGACGTAGCGATACGTAGCCCGAGATGCCGCTCCATGGGGGCACGCCTAGCTTCAGATCATGGCGACTGATCCGGATGCGGTGATTGATCACGAGGGGCCTGTAACCCCGTACCGGCAGCTCGCCGACATCCTGAAGGCGCGGATCGCGCGCGGCGACTGGCAGCCGGGGCGGCCGATCGCCTCGGAGACTCGGTTGGTGCAGGAGTACGGGATTGCTCGGACCACGGTGCGGCGCGCGCTTGACGTCCTCGTCGAGGAGCAGGTCGTGTGGAAGGTACAGGGGCGCGGGACCTACGTCGGGCAGGCGCCCGAGGAGGGCTAGCCGGTCAGGCGCCGAGGAGCGTCATCATTCGCTGCTGCAGCTCGTCCCCGCCCAAGGCGACCGAACCGTCGGGTCCGACGACCTCGACCGCCGACAGCTCGCTGCGTTCCCAGCCGTTGGCAAGGAAGGCGACCGCCTCGTCGAGCGTGTCGCACTCTTCCTCACACTCGCTGAAGTACCGCCAGTAGCGTGCCCTGTAGATCGGTTCGCTCATGCAGCCAGGATGACAGATCGGTCGCCCTCGCCAGAGCCTCTGACAGTGCCCGACGATAGACTCGGATCATGCCCCCCTCTCCTCCGGCGCCGATTCCCGTGCGGTCTGCCGCCGTCGTGGACGCGGAGATTCGCGCCGTGCTGGAAGAGGCGCGCGGCTGGCTGTGGGGGCCCACCCGGGAACGCTACGAGCAGCTACGGGCGGAATGGGTGGAGGCCGTGCGGGCGGAGATCACCACCGCCGCGTAGGGTGACGTGCGAGCGCCCCGCCTGCTTACCTCAGGCGGGGCGCCACTTTTGCGCGGGCTACGGGCGCCACGCCTCCAGGTAGCCGGGACGGCCGTCGTACACCGCCGCCTTGCGCTTCGCCCACCGCTCCACGACGTGCAGCATGGCGGGCAGGTAGTCGGCCTCGCGGCGCAGCGCGGCCCTGCGCGTCGGGTCGTCGTCGTGCTCTCGCGTCATCCGGCTGGCTTCCTTCTGGTGTGCCTGGTGGGCGCGGAGGAGCCGCTGGTACTCGGCGAGGAGTTCGCGGTCGACCTCGATGTCCCGCAGCACCCGCGCCGGATCATGCTCGACGATGTGCTCGGCAACGCCAGCCCAGTTCGCGGAGGCGCACTCTTCCGCCCGGTCGCCTTCGGTGGCGACGATGACGCCGGTCTCCCCGATCTGCCGGAAGCTGTCGCCCGCTCTGCGCGCGCTCCGCTCGTCCTCGTCGAGCTGGGCGCGCAGAAAAACGATCAGGTCATCCATCCTGCACCTCCGTCTCCTTGACCGCAGTCGTGCAGTCCGGGCACGTGATCTTCGTGCCGCGAGGCAGCCACTTCGAGGCCTTGTCCCACACCCACCTGCCGCACGCGGTCTGCCTGTTCTGGATCCCGACACGACGGACCATGTGCGCGGCCCGGTCGCCGTAGAAGCAGCCCCGCTTGATGCCCGTGAACTCGTGCCGCCCGGCGAAGTCGCACTCCCCGTTGCAGGCATGACAGTACGGGTCCCCGGCCACGAGCGGCGAGTACTTCGCGCGGTGCTCGGCATGCCCGTCGTGGTCGCCCTTCGGGTGCGTGCACAGCACGCAGCGCGAGGAGTCCGGGCCGGGCTCGGACTGCTCCACCCGGCCGTCCTTCCATCGCTCGGAGAACCAACCGCACGTGAAGCAACACGGGTCTTCGATGCTGAAGTGCGGAGCGAATATGGAGCGGCCGCCATCGTCGGGCGCGTTGTCCCAGTGCTGGACGATGGCCCACTTCGTGGGTCTCGGGTCGGTCACTGCACAGCCTCCGCGGCCGCATCGTGCGCCTTCAGGGCCTGCGAGATGGCGCCGACGCTCGGGTTCTTGCCCTTGCTCGCACCCTCGGCGATCCGAAGGTGCGGCTGGATCTGCCGGATGGTGTAGCCCTTCTGCCGCAGAGCCACGGCCTGGATTGTCAGGGCTTCCGTCATGACGGGCCTGCGACCACCCACGCGCCCCCGGGCGCGCGCGGCTGCTAGGCCGTCCTTGGTCTTCTTGACGATGTCCCGGCGTCGCTCGGAAGCCAGCACGAGGGAGAGTTCGAGCAGGAGGTTCATCTCGGTGTGCTCGCCGGCGCCAACCCCTGCGAGCACCTTGACGGAGATGTTGCGCTCGAAGAGTTCGGCGAGGGTGACGAGTCCGGTGAGGGTGTCGCGGCCGAGGCGGTCGACTTCCTGTACGCACAGCATGTCGCCGTCGCGCAGATAGTCGAGGGCGGCGCTCAGGCCGGGCCGGTCGACGACGGCCAGCTTGCCGGAGACCTTCTCCTCGAAGACCTTGACGCAGATCGGGTCGAGGGCGTCGTGCTGTCGATCCACGTTCTGCTTGTCGGTTGAAACTCGGACGAGCCCGATCAGCGCCATGCAGCCTCCATATTCATCAAAGGGTTTGGGTGAGTTCCTGAACGGTAGCAGTTGATGAACCGTTTGATGAACAGAATGAGCGAGAGCGGCCCTCGGCTCGGGCATCGGCGGCCCGTATTCATGTAACGACCGATTGATGAACAACCCGGAAACAGCGAAGCGCCCCCGCTCCCCCGCCCGAAGGCGGCAGGAGCGGGGGCGTAGTCGTGGGGTCAGGTCTCGTCGACGAACGGCGGTAGGTCGGGTTCGAGGAATGGGCTGATGGACGGTGCTGGGACGGGCTGTTCGTCGATGCGGCCCATGCGTTCCAGCGAGTCGGCGTCGGCGGCGGTGTCGTCGCGGCGCGGGGACCGTGGCACGGCTTCAGGCATGAATCACACTCCAGTTCGGTTGTACTCGTCCACCAGAGGTTCAGCTGGTTCAGGGTCTATGCCCGCCCGGTACATCTGGCGGGACCATCGGTCGGCTGTCCGGGCGAATGCCCTCAGGACCGACTCCATGCGGACGACGCGATCCCGGAGCGACTTGTTCTCCTCGTCGACTCGCTTCACGGTGGCTTCCAGGACGGCGAACTCCTGGGCCTTCGCCGCGGGTGCCGCCTGGATTGCTGCTGCGGTCCGTGTGCCCCGGTAGGTGAACCAGCCGGTCACGCCGACGCCGATCAGGGTGATGCCCGCCCCGATGATGCCCCAGATTCCGTTCACCCGGGTCTCCCCTCAGCCGCCTGGCCGAGGGTCCGGGGTGTTCCGGCATCAGGCGGGACTCGTGATGCGCACCAGATGACCCCGCAGTGCGATGTGATGTACCAGGCGAACAGCCACAGTCCGCGCGGATAGTCCCCCAGGATGCCCGCCCATCCGTAGGTGAAGGCCCAGATGGCGGGCGGGATGGATGCGGCGACGAAGCCGAGGCCGTCTCTGCCGAAGCGCAGCCACGCGCAGCTGAAGGTGGCCGCCCCGCAGATGATCCACACCCATGCCCAGCAGTGCAGTGGCGCCCAGCGGGTCAGCATGCTGAGCCCGGCCTGTGGGGGCGGTTCGAAGATGAATGAGGCGCCGAAGCAGATTTTGCCGATGCCCATGAAGACGAGGAATGGTCCGCGCCGGCCGAGATGCCCGCTGAACCAGCGGAACGCCCGGCGCGGCACTCAGACTCCCTGAACCGGGGACGCCTTGACCGGGCTGGACTGTTCGAGTGGCACGGCCGGCACGGGGGCGGTGACCTCGCGGTGCTCGAAGAGGGCGAGGACCGCGGCGACGAGCGACATCCATCCGGCCTGCTGCTCCGCGGACAGGTCGAGGCCGAAGCCGATGAACAGGGCCAGGCCGGCGGAGGCGAGCTGCAGGATGGCGGCGCCGAGCGCTCCGTTGCGCAGGACGATGGCGGAGGTGACCGCAACGATGCAGGACAGCACGGTGTTGATGAGTGCCTGCTGGTCGCCGGACACGTCGAGGCCGTAGGCCGCGGCCAGCTTCAGGGCGATCGCGATCGCGCCGAGCAGGTAGACGGGCTCTCTACCGAAGATCTTCATGGTCAGGACTCCTGGTTCTGGGCGGTGGTGACGTCGACGGACACTTTGATGACGGCGTCGGCGATGGCCTTCTGGACGGCGGCAACGACCTGCTCGGTGTCGACGTTGGAGCCGATGAGCTGCGCGAGCTTGGCGATGGCCGCGGTCTGCCCGGCCTCCATCGTGAGGATCTTGACGGTGTTCTCGAAGGTGCCCCGCAGGAACGTTTCCGGCACCCACGTGGTGTTGGTCTTGTTCGCCTCGGTCGACCCGGCGGGGATGTCGTCGATGCGCCAGACCGCGTTGTGGACGTCCTGCTTGGTCATGCCCGCCATGGGGTCCTCCTGGGTGGTGCCTGCGTTGAGGGTGGCCAGCACGTCGGCGCGCACGCCGGGCATGGCCATGATCTTGCTGGGGGCGTAGCCGGGATCCCACTTGTCGGAGGACCACTCGCCGTGCGCGATGACCGACTTCTCCGACCAGCCGTGGAAGTCGAGGATCGCCGCCGACAGCCGGAGGGCCGTCTTGTACTGGGTGTCGGCCATCGGCTTGCTGCCCGAGTACTGGATTTCGACGCCGTAGAAGTGGGCGTTGCCGTCGACCCCGTTGCTGTTGCCGCGCGTCGGGTGCAGCTGGCCGTTGTAGTCCTCGTTGATGACGTGCTGCAGGACGGCTGGGTCGCCGCCGCCGGCGTGGTTGGCGCGGCCCCAGCCCACCAGATAGACGATGCCGTCGGCGCCGATGGAGAACTGGCAGAGCGGGCCCGGCAGATCGGCCAGCCCGTTGTACAGGGTGCTGGAGGCGTAGGACTTGGCATTGGCGGCTGGCACTGCGGCCCCGGTGTGGTGCCAGATGAAGCCGTTCACCGGACCCCAAGCGCCCTTGCTGTTGCGGTTGTGCGTGGCCCAGCCGGGGATCTCGACGTACCGGATACCCCACTTCTTCAACTGGGCGACGACCTGCGCATCCGTCATCGGTGTAGCCATGGTCCCCCCGTTCAGGTGGTCTTGATGAAGACGACGTGCAGGCGCAGGTTCGACCCGTTGTTGATGTTGCCGGTGGCGGATCGCAGCGTGCAGATGCCGTCGGTGCCGACAACGAACCCGCCGCCCGCGACACCCGAATCCCACGTGCCGTTGATGGTCTGGTGAGTGGGCCGCCAGCCGGACGGCAGGGTGCAGCACACGGTGTCGTTGATGTTGCCGTTGGCTTCGTTGATAGTGGCGCCGGTGCGCGTCAGGTAGATGTCGATGGCGGTGACGCGGCCCTCGCGGTAGCCGGCGAAGTCGAGCTGGCTGAACCCGGAGGCAGCCGACAGGCCACTGCTGGTGCTGGTCAGAGACTGCGGCGGGGTCACCCAGGTTGAGCCGTCGTACACCTCCAGGCGGCCCACATCCATCAGGTAGGTGGCCATGCCCTCCACGGGTGCCGTCGCCCCGGAGAGGGCCGCGCCGCGGGCCGATGCGGACGCGAACCGCATCACCGAGCGGGGTGCGATCGCGTTGGCGAGGTCTTTGGCGAGCTTGGAGGCGTCCGGGGCGTCCGTCAGGGACGCAATGTTGACGCCCTGCCCGTAATCGTCCGTGGTCGGCACAAGGCGTCCCTTCTGGCTAGATCGTGTATGAGATGCCGTCCAGTGCGACCCAGGTCGGCAGGTTGGAGGACTGGAAGGTTCTGATCACGCCGGTGGTGAGGATTTCCAGGCGGATCGCGGCTGGTACGACGGCAGCGTCGCGGCTGACCGACCAGGAGATGGCTGTTGCGCCTTCGGGCCGGATTGCGGCAGGCAGGGTGAGCAGGGTGGCGCCGTCGGCGATCGTCCCGGAGGTGGGGCTGATGCGTCCCCGTAGCCAGATCCGGCGGCCCTCGCGCAGGTATGCGGCGGTGTAGCCGTGGCCGGGGTTCTGGTAGCCGGAGGCGAGTGTGAGGGTCGTCCACGTCTGCGGTGTGGTGGCGGCGCGCCCCATGGCCAGCCAGTTGCCGCTGCTGGACTGGTCGATGCGGATGAGGTCGCCGACCGCGGGCTGCACGTAGGACTCCATGCAGCGGATGTTGGGGATGCCGTCGGCTGCGATGGTGCCGTCGCCGTTGTCGGCGGTGACCACGGCGAGCCGCCAGTCGGAGCCGCGTACTGACGGGGCTGCTTCGCCGACTCGCTGCGCTTTGCGTGCGACTGCGGCGACCAGGCTGCGGTTGACGGCGAGCGCCGACTTGTCGCTCACGCGTCCTCCTTGGCGGAGATGGTGGCGATGGGGAATTCGCCGCCGAGATCGAGGGGCACGGAGAAGGAGGCGGCCTGGTGGAGTTCGCGGCTGCCGTCTTCGTGCATGAGCCTCAGCACGTCGCCCGGTTCCAGGGCCGGGTTGGGCAGGGAGGAGATGTCACCGGAGGCGTTCGGGGCTTTGAGCTGGGCGAGCTTCAAGGTGGCCGCCTGCAGGCACTGCGCCGTGGTGACCAGCGTTGATGAGCTGTAGAAGAAGGGCCTGCGCCCGTAAGGCCCCGACCAGTACGTCGGGGAGTTCGGGTCGTTGTCGACGACGAGGGAGGAGACCGGGGCGACGTTGTCGGAGGTGTTTTCCCCGCGGGCCATCACCCCGTTGTAGACGCCGTCGCTGGACATGCTGCGGCTGGCTTTGATGTAGACGCCGCCCTCAGTGGCTTCGATCGACCACGCCGGCTCCGTCGTCAGCAGATCGGGCAGGGTACTGATGGTGAAGGTGCCGTCGGCGGTGGCGTAGCACTCCGCACCTGCTGCTGCGGCGATCTCCTGCACGCCGGTCCACGGGTCGGCTTCGACGTCGTAGACGCGGGTGCCGATGGTGGTAGAGGCGACGGTGCTGACGACGTCGGCGCCGGGAATGCTGCGCTGTATCAGTGCGGTGATCGCACTGGCCACGGTGCCGGTAGCCCGGTACGGGGCCGTGAACTTGTCATCAGCGACGATCGCGGAGAGGTCTTTGCCCTGCAGTGTCACCGGCCCTTGGGTGACGTCTCCGTCGACGCTGTCGAGACGGAACACACCCAGCGGCACCAGCTCCTGGCTGCCGTCGCCGTAGTCGACGCCGCGGCTGATCCGCAGCCGCGCCCCGTAGGTGGCGAGCTGATCAGTAGGGGTGCGCGGGATCAGCGTCACGTCGGCGACGGTGACGGTGCAGGTGCGCCGGTTCGCCTGCCCCCGGTCCACAGTCACACTGCCGCCCGTGTGCGGCACCTCGATGACGCGGCCGTCGGCGAGAAACAGCTGCACCAGGGTGACCGGGGTGTGGGATTCGGCGAGGCGGGCCAGGAACCGGTCGGAGACGGGATACACGCCTCACCCCCGCCGGTTCAGCAGCACGTCTTCCCAGGTGGAGAAGGTGTCCAGGACGTCCTGCCAGGTGTCGAACTCGGTGAGAATGTCCTGCCAGGTGCGCCCCGCTGGCCCGTTGACGCCGGTCGTCGCCGGCAGGTCGGCTTCGGTCAGAGGGAGTGTCCAGGCCCGCCACACGTCCTGCGCGAGTTTCCCGGTGCGGGTTTCCGCTATCTGGCCGACGTTGACGTACATGTCGTCGACGCCCATGCCCGGGTTGGCCTGCCACAGCAGGGTGTTGCCGGAGTTGAGGAGCAGGTGGAGGCTTTGCCGTTCGGCGTCGCTGCGGGTCCAGACGGCAAGGTCGCCCTCCAGGCCCTGCCGCATCCCGGACAGCACCACCTTGTTGCGGCGCCCCCGGACCACGAACGCGGCCTGGTCGATGGGCCGCGTCCAGTCCGGTGCCTGCTGCACCACCACCTTGAGGTTGCGCTGCGGGTTCCCGGGATCCTTCAGCCACGCCTCGTTGATGTCGGCCAAGGTCAACGTGACGCTGTCCGAGGTGCGCACCGAATAGACGGCGCCGGCGAGGCTTCGGATCTCGATGCGATAGGAGACCGGCACTCCGATCGGCGCCTCATGGTCCTGCACGATCAGCAGGTCCGAGGTGATGATCTGCCCGTTGATCAGCCCCGACGTACCCCGCACCAGGGTCCGGGAGCCGTCCTGGCCCACCCGGTAGATGGTGACCGTGTAGTCGTCGACGGGCAGCTCCCGCAGCGTCAGCGTGACGTAGCCGCCGCTATCGAGGGCCTCGACAGCGGTCAGGGGCAGCACCTGCCACAGGGCGATCTGGTCGAGGTGGAGCACCGAGTTGATCGCTGATGCGGTTGCCACGACTTCGATCGCCGACTGTGTGGCGTTCGCCGGCGCCGCGGCATCCGAGGGCAGCGCATACCAGGCCGAGTCGGGGAGCGCGTATGTGTTGCCGGTGGAGGCGCCGAGGTCGACGTTGGAGGCGTCGTACCAGCGGACCCGCACCCGGGCACTCGACCATGATCCGGCCGCCGCGTGAGCGATGACCTGCGCGCGCCAGTTCACGCCGGGCGTGACCGGGAACTTGGCCGAGCGGATCGTCGATGCGGTCGCGGTCGCCGACGTGACCGCCAGGGCGTAGGCGCCGTCGAAGAACGAGTTCCCCCACGGCGTGGTCCGGGCCAATGTGGCGACACCCGTAGCGGTTGCCCACCCGGCGACACCCTGCTCGAACGAGGCGTCCGCATACGGCAGCACCGAGCCGGCCTGCAGCGATGGGGCCGTCACCACCACCACGGTTTCCAGGCGCAGCACCTGCCCGGCCGACGCACTGTCCAGGCCCGCAGCAACCGAGCAGGTGGCCGCGTTCGCCGGGGCGACCATGGAGGCCCGCTGCCGGTACATGCCCGTCGTCGCCGGAGGTGCCAGCGTGGAACGCTGAACCCCGACCTGGTTGCCGACGCTGTCGTAGAAGCGCAGCTCGATCCATGCCTGCGAGGTGAGGACCGGCGGCTGCAGGTAGGCGTAGGCCAGATACTCCACGCCGGGCGTCACCGTGGGCCGGTCCACCGCTAGCACTGATGCGTTACCGGCAGCGATCGCCGTTACCGCCAGCGTGTGTCCGCCCGCCAGGTAGTTGGTGACCGCCCAGTTCATCACCGGCACCTGGCGGCTGACGGTCGCGTTGACGACCGCCGCCCAGCCCGAGGCGTCGACCTCGGTGGACTCGGTGTTGAACGGCAGCAGGTTGCCGGTGGTGCGCAGCGGCAGACCGAGGTAGACGTTCTCCCAGAAGTGGGAGACGGTGGCGCCGACCTCCGTCGACGACAGCAGCACCTGCGCCGTGGCGGTGCCTGCGGGGGCGGTTCCGGCGACGCTCACCCGGTGCCAGCCCGACGAGGCCGTCATCGTCGTCAGCGACCAGGTGACGCTGATCTCGGTGCCGCTGCTGTTGAGCCACCGGATCCCGATCCGCTCCCCCACCACGCCGGCGGTGTCGGAGAACGCGTAGTAGACGGTGCCTGCGGTGACCGGATAGGAGGAGACGGTGCGGGCCTGCATCTCCCCCGCAGCCACCGACCGGACGGACAGGCAGCCGCCACCGCCGGTCCTGCCGCCCACGCCCAGGCCGATTGTGCAGTTCAGCTTGGGTGTCCACCCGGATGTGTTCGGGTCGATGGTCTCGGTCGTTGAGCTGAGGAGGTTGCCTGGGATCGCCAAGAGAACCTCCTCAGCTCGCGTTGAGTGCGCTGATCAGCTGCTGCTGGCCCTGCTGCATGACCGTCGTTGCCTCGCCGCGGACCCGGCCGAGGAACTCGCCGGAGTCGAGGTAGAGGCTGCCTTCGAAGCTGGCCGGGCCCGATGTGCCGCGCGCCGCCATCGACGTGAGGGCGTTGGCCTGCGCCGTGGTGAACACGGGCTCCGGCCTGCCGGTGCCGTTGAACGCGAGGTTCATGCCGGGCTGCAGGTAGCCGCCGGAGTCGTAGGACCCCGGCTTGAACCCGTACCAGCTGGTGAACAGGGGGTCGTTGTATCCGCGGGCGGTCGGGCCGTAGTGGACACCGCGGCCTCCGCTCGACTCGACGTTGGTCTTGCCCAGCGTTCCCGCCGTGTGACCGACACCGGCATTCGTGATGCCGATACGGAACGGCGAGTTGCCGTGGTACACCCAGCCGGGAGGTGCCGTCTTCCCGGAGAACGCCATCGTTGCCCAGCGACGATGCGGCTTCTGGCCTCGGATGACGGACTCGATCGCCGACATGAAACCGGAGCAGTCCCAAGACGGGTTGCCGTTGCCAGCCCACTGGTAGGGCAGCCCGTTCTGGCTCTTCGCCCACTTCAGCGCGGCGGCGATCCGTGGGCCGCCGACCCCTCCGGCGCCCTTCTTGTCGGCCTCCTTGCTGTAGCCGAACAGTGCGTCGATGATCCGGTCCGGCATTTTGCGGAGCAGCCTGCCGAATCCGGTGTCCATGCCGGGGAAGGCGCTGAGCAGCGGGTTGACGACGGTCTTGACGCCCGCCTTCGCCGAGCCTTCCAGGGTGTCGGTCAGCCAGGACGCGCCCTTCTTGATGGTGTTCCAGGCTGCGGTTCCGGCGCCGAGCGTGGCGGAGGCGGCCTTGCCGATCCAGCCGAAGATCCCGCCGTCCGCGAACTTCTGCGTGATGCCGCCGTTGGCGTAACGCAGGGACGTATCCGTCGGCGTGTGCGGGTTGCCGCCCAGCAGGGGCGCCAATGCCGCCTTCACGCCGTCGGAGCCGCGCGACCTGGCCAGCGAGTTCATCTGGCCGACGAAGCCGGAGCCCACCGCGCGGGTGAACTCGGGGCGCATGATGGCCTCGCCGCCCGACAGTTCCAGCTGGCCGCCGGTCGGCGACACGAACCGGTGCACGTCACGGCCCGGCGTGTAGCCGGGCATGATGCCGCCGGACGCGAACTTGAACTTCGGCAACTGCGGTGCACCGAAGGCGGACGCGACCTTGTTCCAGACACCGCGGATGCCGTTGTTGTAGACGACATCCACGACGTACTGCACGGGCTTGCGGGCCAGGTCACGGACCTTCGACCACTGCTCGCCGATGTAGTCCTTCGCCGTCTTGAACGCCGCCCCGACCGCCTTCACGCCCGCCTTGAGCAGGTCGAACTGAGGCTTTACGCCCTTGTTCCACAGCCAGGTCGCCCGGTCGGCGATCCACCCGAAGGCCGGCCTGATGGCGTTCGTGTACAGCCACTTCGCCTGGTTGGCGATGCTGGTGAAGGCTGGCTTGAGGGCGTTCTCCCACAGCCACTTGCCGACCTTCGCGACGGCCCGGAAAGCGACCATCATCGCGTCGAACTGCGGCTTGATGACGTTCCGGTACAGCCACACAGCGGCCGACGCGATGGCCTCGAACGCAGGCTTGATCGCGTTCCTCCACAGCCAGCCCGCGATCGCCCCGAAAATCTTGAACGCGACGATGATCGGCAGGATAACGGCGACGACGATCGCCGTGAACAGGATCCGGGCCGCAAGGGAGATCGCATCCCAGGCAGGCTTGATGGCGTTCGTCCACAGCCACATCGCCGCCTGTCCAAGCTGCTTCAGCCCGGTCCAGAGTTGCATGAAGACGGGCTTGAGGACGTTGTTCCACGCCCACAGGGCGGCCGTCTGGATCGCCGCCCAGGTGGCCTGCACCGCGGTCCGGAACCAGCCGAACTTGTTGTAGGCGTAGATGACCGCTGCAGTCAGGGCGACGATCCCGATGATGATCAGCGTGATCGGGTTGGCGGCCATCGCCGCGTTGAACGCCCACACGGCGATCGTCCACAGCTTCGTCGCCACATAGGCGGCGTAGATGCCCTGCACGAGCCACGGAGCGTTTGCAGCGATGATGCTGATCGCGTCTGCGAGCCCGCCGAGCGTCTTCAGCAGGATGCTGCCGATCGGCCCCATCGCCTTGCCCACGTCGAAGAAGGCGCTGAAGATCTTCCCCAGCGCGTCGGCGACAATGGGGCCCTGCTGCGCCGAGTACGACAGGAACTTCTCGAACGCCGGCGAACCCTTCAGGCTCGTGCCCCAGTTGGCGAACCGGCCCGTGATCCGCTGCATGCGCGTCGAGATCGAGTCCATGTGCGGCAGGAAGGCGTCGATGATGCCGACCATGCCCTTGAAGGTCCGGCCGAAGGACACACCCAGGCCAGTGATCGCGGGTCCGACAGAGCCCGCCAGTTCGGTCTTGAACTTCTGCCACCACGGCGACTTGAAGCCCCGCGACACCCGGTCCTGCAGGCTGCCGATCGCCTTGGCTGCGGCCAGAACAAACGGGGTGAGGCTCGGCAGGCTGTTCTTCAGCCCGTTCAGTGCCCGAGTGAAAATGGGCATGACGGCAGGCTGCAGCGCCCTCGACCAGGCGCTGAAAGCCGTCCGCAGATCCAGGAACGCGCGCAGCGTCCCACGAGCGCTCGGCGTCAGCTTCGCCAGCTCAGCCCGATACTTGGCCTGCGCGATCGCAGCCTGATCCACGCCCCCGGCCGCCGACTGCGACGCGGAGGCGATCTGCCGCTGCGCCGAGGCGATCGAATCCGCCCCGGACTGCTGGGCCTGGACAACACGCTCCTGCGCGCGGGCGATGTTCTCGGCGCCCTGCCGCTGCGCCTCAGAGACGTTCTTCTGCGCCTCGGACAGCTTCTGCTGAGCATCCGCGATCGCCCTGGTGTTCTCGATCTGCGTCTTCGCGACGTTCTCCTGCGCCTTCTTCAACGCAGTCGTCTTATCGACAACCCCCTGCTGGGCGGCAGCGAGCCGCTCCTGGGCGCTCTTGACGGTGTCGCTGCCCTCGACGCCGGCCTTGTTCGCCGCCGCAGTATCGGACTTGAGGCGCTGGGCCTCAAGCTGCTGCTCCTTCAGGTGCTGCTTGGCCTCGTCGAACTGCAGCTGAGCCTGCTGCCGCTGCAATGCGGTCGCCTTCGACCCGGCGGCGTTCACCGCGTTGAGGTTCTGGCGCGCCTCAGCCACCCGCAGTTCGGCATCCCGCAAGCCGAGCTGCGAGTCGACCAGCTGGTTGTTCATGTCCTGGAGTTGACGGGAGGCTTCCTTGCGGGCCGCCGTCAGATCCAGCTGAGCTTGGCGGGCGGACTTCTGTGCTGCGGCCAGGTCGCGTTCCGCCTGCACAACCTGCTCGTTGGCCTGCCCCATGCGGTCCGCGGCCTGGACGTAGGCGTCCGACAGCGACTGCCGGGCTTGTTTCACCTGTGCGGCGGCCTGCGCGTTCGCCTGCGCTGCTTGCCGCACCGCGTCACTCACGCCGCGTTCGGCGTCAGCGATCTGACGGGCCGCGTTCCGGCGGGCCGTCGCCAAAGCCTGCTGCGCCCCCGCCATCTGAATGGCCTTCGAAGCACCCGCCCCGTTCGCCTGCGCACCCCGCAGCGTGGAGTTCGCCGCCGCGTCCTGGGCCGCCTTCTGCGCCTGCAGCACGCCACTGATCTGCTTGAACGCAGGCACGGCCACCAGGGCTATCGCGCCGACGCCTGCAGCGGCTGCGGTGCCTGCGGCGGCGACAGCACCAAGCCCCGCAGCGATCACCGGCAGGACCGGCAGGATCGCCGGCCCCAGCGCGATCGCCGCGAATACGAGACCGTTGATGCTGGCTGTTGCCGCACTCGCGTCGATGTCGACATTTTTGCCGTCGACGGCATCGACCTCGGCGCGCAGCGCGGCCAGCTCAGCCAACGCCCGTGCCGTGTCGGCGCGCACCTGCACGTTCGGGTGCTGGGCGCCGAGTCGCGTCAGACGAGCCTCAATATCGGTGATCTCCGCGAGCGCGGTCGCCGCATCGACGTCGATGCCGATCCGCTTACCCGACAGGGTCTCCAGACGGGCGCGCAGGCGGGCCATGTCGGCGTCGAAGCCGGTCGTCGACAACGTGACATTGGCCTTCGGGAGTGACCGGAACGCCGCCTCCAGCCGGGCCTTCAGTGAACGGGAGAACGCGCCCGCCGTCTCATCGCCCTGCCGGACTGCCGCCGGACGAGCAGCCTTCGCGCCGTTGTTGATGCCCTGCGTGATCGCAGGCGTCATGTGCTGGACGATCTGCCGGCCAATGATCCGGCCGACCTCGTCACCGATTTGCGACGCCGGAGGCACCAGAGCCGCGCGGAGGCGGCCTTCGATGCCGGATGCGTTGGGCAGAACATCAACTTCGACCGAACCGACAGAGATGGCGGGCACCGGGAGCCTCCTCCCGGCGCCCCTATGCGGCGCCCCCGTTGATCAGCGTGAACAGGTGGTTGGCCTGCGCGTCGGACATGTGTTGCTTCGGGCGGAGCGCTTTCGCGCCGGGCCGCCGGATCGGCTCCGGGGGTCTCGGCCTCTTCGACTTCTGCTCGGTGTTGACACACAGCAGGACGTACTCAAGGCGGGCTACCCGGTCGGCGACCATCGCCAAGAGCTGCTCGGCCTGCGACCAGCGGCCCTTCTCCGGCTCGCCCTTCTCGCTCTGCTCCGCCAGCTCCTCTTCCGGCATGGCGTTACGCAGGGCAGTCCAGGTGGCCGACTCGGGCGGCAGCTGCTGGATGAGGACCCGCAGTCTGCGCCACGACATCTGCCCGCGGTGCACGTCCAGCAGGTCGACGCCGTGGTAGTAGCGCAGCAGGTCGGCTTCTACCGCCTCCGCGTGCTCCTCGACGACGGCGCGGGTCCACGCGAGTTTCCCAGGGACTCACCGGCCCGGTCGGCGGCGTCCTGAACGAACTCGCCCCACTCCTCGTTCGTCGGGTCGACGTCCAGGTAGATGTCGTAGTCGTCCGGATGGATCACGATCTGTGCGAACGCGTCGATCTGTCCTTGTGCGGCCAGGCGCTGCCATGACTGCCGCCAGGCGCCCGGCGGGATGATGCGGATCTCCTCGTCGCACAGGATGGCGGTCACATAGTTGCTGACCGCCTCGGTCTCCTGTGCTTCGGCCGCGGTGACCTCCGGCTCCTCATCCGGCTGGGTCTTGCGGCGGGTGGTGGCGGTCCGGGTTGCGGCGCGTGCCGCCCCCGGCTTCCTACTGCTGGTGCTCGGCATGGCGCGGGCTCCTCATCTGTACGGCGCGGGGCTGGGGTTGAAGGTGGACGGGCCGCGCCCGCGCCAACGGGGCACCCGCAGGTACCTACGGCCCGCCCACCAGCTCAGGACCCGCTGTAGGCGGGCGTCACAGGGATCTTGTCGACGTGGTAGACGGTGTTCCCGGACTCGTCCGGGTACGTCGTGATCGTCCACTCGTAGCCCGACATCTCGTCCTGCTTGAAGCTGACGTCGGAACGGTCGTTGATCTCGCCCTGCGGGACGTAGAAACCCTTGTAGGCGTCCCCGTCGATCACCAGGAACCAGAACGCCCTGCGATCCGGCACCGGCGACGCAGTCTCCGCGTACTTCGTGAGCCCGTCGCCGTCCGGGACCAGATCGGCGGCGTCCAGCCGGTACTGCAGCGACTGCACCGCCACCCGCGACGTCTCCCACACCGTCAGCCCGAACGTGCGAACCGACTTGGTGATCTGTGTGCGGAACGGGCTGGTGAGACCCCACGGAGTGAACTCCTGCGAGTCCTCGTCGAAACCGTAGGTCAGGCCGTCGTCCGAGATGGCGCCGAGCGGCGCCCACGGCGACGTCGGCTGGTTGCGAGGATCGGCAGGTGCCGTCGAACCGACCGGCGCTACCCATCCCCCGCCGTTCGCTCCCACCAGGGCGAGGTCCGCGGCGCGGGTGATGTTGACCATGATGTCTCCAGACATGCGAAAGCCCGCGCACGGGCGGGTGTTGAAGGGGTCCGGCGCGGGCCCGAAGCCGGTCAGGAAACCGGGTGACAGAAGATCTCGTAGGTGCCGCCGACGCGACGCAGGGCGGTGTTCTCGTAGTCCCGCACGGCAGGCAGAGAGAGGCAGCCGGTGCGGCCGATCACCACCGTGGCGGTCGTCGAACCACGCAGCACACTGGTGATCCAGTCGTGCACCTCGCGGGCCAGAGCGAACGCATCCGCCCTGGTAGCGGCGTACACGTTCATGTCGACGAGCATGCGGGCCAGCCGCATTCCGTCGTCGCCGCCCGCGGGGATCTGCTCGAACTGGATCGTCGGCAGCTCGTTCAGCAGACTGTTGTCGAGCTCATCGCGCACCACCGCGTTCGGCCACACGGCCTGGGCGCGGGGAATCAGCTCGCCCTCGATGTCGACGATCGCCGTCACTGGTTCCGACCGCCCAACGCCGCCGCGCGCAACAGCACATGGTGCGCAGGTACCTTCTCGGTGCCGTACTCCACCCAGCGGGCGTAGTAGGCGCTGTTGCGGACATAGCCGACCGCCCGGTCCCTGCGACGACCGCCACGGGGAGTGCTGTCCGTCGACCACGACCTCTGATAGTGGCCAGGGTCCGGACTGGACTCATCCACCGGCGAGAGCGCGATCGCTACACCCTCAATGACCTTCGCCCGGCGCAGCATCTCCGCCTGCATGCCAGGCATCCGCAGCATCTCGCCGACACCTTTGCGCTTCATCTTGAACCGTGCTGCCATAGCCCCTCCACGAACTTGTACCACTGGGGGCGGACATGGACGTCAAGGGCGTACTCGGCAGCATCAGCTTCGACGGCGAATGGATCACTATCACCAAGACGCCCGTCGGCCAGTCGCCAGCCCCTGTTCGCCTGCGAGCCGCGGACGTCACCGGAACCCACCGCAAGCCGGCAACCCGCCTGTTCCACGGCTACGTACAGTTCCTTCTTCCGGGCAGCACGGCCGCCGGAGAGAAGAGTGGCGTCATGCAGGGAGGGCGACCGCCGTACAGCGACCCGCACTCCCTATCCATCCCGTACAAGAGCAACGACGCCGCCGAAAAGCTGGTAGCCGCCGTCGAACAAGCCCGCGGCTAGCCGGTCACCCGGTCCGCAGCGAACTGGATGACGCCACGAGTCCCGGTGAACGGGGAACGACCCCAGTCGCCGGGCTCGCCGGTGATGTCGCACTTCACGCCCCGCACCATCACCTGATCCGTCGTGCGCAGCGCCCTGTCAGCAGGCGCGTACACGGTCCAGCCGACGATGACCGTGTCCCGGGCCTGCTGCTCAGCTCCGCCCACCTGCGGAGTCTCCGCCCGCGGTGTGACAACGCAGCCCGCCAGATCAAACGACTCGTCGGCGCCGGGAAGCGGCTGCCCGCGTGAATCCCGGCCCGGCGATGCACCGGTGCGCAGGATCCGCACCGTCTCCCCGAACGGGTACGGGGCGGGCACTCAAATCCACCCCCAGCCCGGCTCGTACTCCAGGCCGTAGCCCTCGGCTTCGTCGACCGGCCAGGTCGGCGAAGGATCCGCAGCCGCAGGCGTCGGATCCACCGTGAACGCGCCGCCGCGGCCCGCCAGCGACTTGAGCGCCGACTTGTCGGACTTCGTCAAATACAGGCCGCCCGAACCGGACGGGCGCTGCACCGACATCGGGCCGATCGTCTCGTAGGACACCTGCTGCGGATTCACATACGCGCGGCCCGCCACCGACAGCACCACCGCCTCCGCACCCTCAGGGAGCGGCTTCACGACGGTCTGGCACAGCGAGATCGCCGTAGTGATCAGCAGGTCCGCACGGTCCCCGTCGATCTCGTCCAGCCCCAAGTACAGGCCGAGCTGTTCGACGGTCGGAGGAATGAACGCCACCGCGCGCCTCCTATCCGGTCGAGCCCTCCACGGCCTGACACCAGGCGGCGAGATCGGCAGCTGGGTTGAGCTCGACACTGCGGGCCTTGGCCCGCTTGCTGGCCAGCCGGTACTCGGCTGCGGTGCCCAGCTTCCGCAGGACCGCCTCGTAGCCGGCCACGTCCTCGCGGTCCACGAAGATCCCAGCCTCACCCAGCGACTCGCACAGCCCCGGGGTGGGGTGGGCGACCACGGGAATCCCGCTCGCGAGCGCCTCACAGCCGGCCCGGCCCCATGACTCATACGAGGACGGCATCAGCAGCACTCGCGTGCGGGCGTACACCTTCTCCCGCATGTCGGCGCCGTCCACGTGCTCGACGATCTCGACGTTGGGCAAGTCTGGGAGGATCTGCTCACCGTAGGCGCCCTTCACGGCGAGGAACTGCTGATCCGGCATGCGTTCGGCGAGGGCCTTCAGGACCTTGCCGCCCTTCTCCGGATTGCAGTTGATCAGCGTGATCGCCTTCCCGGGCTTCGTCGCGTACTCGTCGGCAAACACCGGCGGACGCACGATCAGACTGCCGGCAGGACGGACGGACTTCGGGTACTCGGCGAAAAACAACTCCGCCTCCGCCTGCATCCACTGGCTGTTGTAGACCGCCAGCGACGTCCCGCCCGCCGCCATGTCGCGGAACGTGGGCCGGTGCGTGTTGTGGCACACCACCACGAGCCGCTTGCCGTAGCCGCGGGCCAGCGACGCCGTCGACGGCACCGTCTCCAGATGCGCCACCAGCACATCCGCCCGACGAACCGCAGTCGGGAAGTCGAGGCGGGACTCCAGCGGCACCACACGGATGCCACGGTAGTCGTACTCCTTGTGGGCCTTGCCGTAGCGGGACAGCCACACAGACACGTCGTGACCGCGCTCCACCAGGGGTCGGAGCATCGACACGAGCATGTGCTCGGCGCCCGCATTGTGCTCGGGGGGAAATGCATGGAATCTTGCAACTACCTGCATGTATCTCCTTGTTTGCCTGACTGCCGTTATATTCCGGCGGTAGAGTAGTGACATGAAGATGTGCAGCCAGTGCGAGAAGAAGCACTACGCCCGGGGTATGTGCGTGAACCACTACATGCAGTGGAGGCGTGCCGCAGGTGGGACTGCCCCCAAGGATCAGCCGCCGCCCCGAAGCAGCCCGACAAGGAGGTTCTGGGCGAAGGTCCAAAAGACCGAGACGTGCTGGCTCTGGACGGCGTCGACCAAGAAGGTCGGATACGGGTGGTTCAAGCTCAACGAGAAGCAGGTGGCCGCCCACAGGTTCGCCTACGAACTGCTGGTCGGTCCGATACCTGCCGGACTAGACCTTGACCATCTCTGCAACGTGCGCAACTGCGTGAATCCGGACCATCTCGAACCCGTCACAAAGGCAGAGAACAACCGCCGCCAAGTTCCACGACGGAAGACTTGCAGGCGCGGCCACCCATACGGAACCGACAACTACTGGATGGTGTCCGCAGGGAACGGCCGGAGGGCTCGACGCTGTAAGACATGCGCCTCAATCCGTCGCGCGCAGCGATACGTCGAGACGGGAAAGTAGGGGCTTGGCTGCCCCGCCCGGCGCGGAAGCCGGGACAGCCCTCGCCATCAGGAACCGCTCGGGGTGCCGGTGAACTTGACGAACGCGTCGACATCGCCCATAACGAAGCCGTAGTAGGCCTCGGCGAGGATCAGGATGAGGTTCTCCTGGAACGCGGAGTGCACGCCGCCCTCCTCATCCACGTAGGTGGCCTGGTCGGAGATACGAACCGTAATGTCCATTCCGACCCCATATGCGGCCTGGCTCCAGTCGCCGCCGATCGCCCGCAGGCCCGTGTCGACGCTCGCCGACTGGCGACGCTGCTTGCCAGACACGCTGCGCGAGTACGCGAGCGGTTCCCCGATCAGGGTGCCCGCCGCCGCCATGTTCGTGCCCGGCGTCTGCGTGTCCACCAGGATCGGACGGCCCGTCGTGTCCGTCGCCAGCAGCAGCGACGGCTTGAGGCGGTGGTCGGCGACCGTGCCGGTGTAGTCCCAGTCGTCGTCGACGACCTCGGCCATGCCGTTCACGAAGTCCGCCCAGATGCCGCCCTGCGCCTGCGTGGCCGTGCCGAGCGCCACGCTGTTGGAGGTCGCGGCCAGGTACTCCGTGAACGGGCCGGTGGCGCCCTTCATGGTCTTGCCGTGGATCGTCGCGTGGTCGAAGGCCCGCGCGAACGCCGTCGGCAGGTCCTTCTGCAGCTGGTCGTACAGGCCGCCCGCGTTGGTCTTCGCGACCTCCATGGCGACCGGGATCAGCACAGCGACCTTCTTGGCCTGCATCTGCTTGACGTCGACGCCGCCGGTCGACAGCGGCTTCTTCGCCGCCTGCCCGACCCAGTCCGCAGTCGGCACGTCCATCGGGATCGGCACCGACGTGGTGGCGTCCAGCGCGAGCGGCGCCGGACGGGCCAGCTGCATGACCGCGGACGCCTCGACGGACTTCTCGAAGATGGGCGCCGTGATCGTGCGGGGCAGGAGTGCACTGTCCACATTGGACAGCGTCAGGGGGGCGGTGACCGCCATGATGTCTCTTCTCCCGAAGCTACGTGAGCTTCGAACTCAGCCACCCGGCGAACTCATCGCGCGGGCTGGGGGCCTGCTTCTTGTTGGCGCCGGACGCCTGTGTGCGGTCCGGTGCGGGGCGCCGCGGGCCCTCCTGGGGCTGGGTCTTCGCCCAGTGCGGCTTGCGCTCCAAGAGCGCGTCGAGGTCCGCCTTGATGGCCGCCTCGTCGATGTCGCCGTCAGAGTCGATGTACGAGTCGAGATCCAGCGCGCCGACCGCGTCCTCCGGGTCCGCGAACCCGGTCATCGCCAACGCCTGCACCTGGGTGCGAGCCAGCCGCTGACGTGTCTTGGTGACCTGCTCGGTGGCGGCTGCCAGCTGATCCGCCAGCTTCTGCGCCTCGGTCTTGTCGCGGTCCTCGTACTCCCGCAGACGCTTGCGCAGGTTCTCCGCCTCGGAGTTCTGCTTGCGGATCTTCTCCTTGGCGCGCTCCAGGTCGAACACCTCGCGTGACTTGCCGGGAGGCGGCTTCGGCTTCGGCTTCTCCTCGCTACCGGTCTCCGCCTCCTGGGCGTCGTCCTGCTGCTCGGTGCCGCCCTGCCCCGTGGTCGCCGTCTCGTCGACGGTTCCCTCGGTGCTGGACTCCTGCTGCTCGCTGGTCTGCTCGGTCTCTTCGGGCATGACGAATCGGCCCTCCAGGGGCTGTGGAAATGAGAAGGGCCGCCACCAGGGCGACCTCGTTGAGCGGGTGAGCGCGGTCTAGCCGTGCTCGGCGACCGCCTGCCGGAAGCGGCGGAGCTGATCGCCGGAATAGGGGGCGGCGTACTCGCGGTACAGGCGCTCCCATTCCTTGGCCTTGTCGGACAGCTCGAATCGCTGCCCCTTGAACACCGGGATGGCCATGCAGTGGCACCCCGAATGCGCGCGGAAGTTGACGGTGTCCTGCTTAAAGACAGCCCCGCGTATGGAAAGCATCCGACAGAACGCACAGGCGCCCAGGGCAGCCGACCGTGCCCAAGCGACAGCCTGCCGATCGCTCTTCACGGCGTCCTGCACTGTGCCTCGCCCGGCGTCTGTCACCAGCTTCTGCGCGACAGCTTCGGCCTTCTTCTCTGCCTGCTCCAGCCGCGTATCCAGCGGCTGGAGTTGGGCGGCCGTCGCAACATCCGGATCGCGTTCCCAGATGTCCTTCGTCGCCCACCGCAGACCCGCCTCGGTCTGCGCGTCCGGCGGCGGATCAGCGACCGGCACCGTGAACGAGCCGGGCACGCCCGCCGCGTCCCGTTGGGCGTCATAGAACTCGGCGCCCAGGCCGGCAGACGTCCGCGCGTACTGGTCGACGATCGCCTGCACGGCAGCCATCCAGTCCGGCACCGAAGTCCGCAGTCGCGACGGGATGATGAGCCGGCGCAGGCCGCGCACATCCCGCACCAGCAGCCGCGTCAGGCCCAGTTGGGCGGCCCGATACCGGTCCGGGTCACGGCCTCCGTCAGAGACTGTTGCCGCCACCGGACACCTCCGCCGCCGACGGCAGGTTCGCCGCAGGCTGCTCGTTCAGCGAAGCCAGACGATCCAAGAGGCCGCCACCAGCCGCGGCAGCACTCGACCGGCGCCGGTCCACAGCAATCCGCTGCCGCTGCCCCTCCGTGAAGCCCGCCATCTCCAACGTGACGTCGCTGTCGGCCGGCAGGACACCCGCCTGCACAAGCTTCACCGTGGCATCCACCTGGGCAGCCACCGTGGGCGTTGCTGGGTTGCGCCACACCGTCTCGATCCGGCGCGTCTTGTCGGGCGGCTCGCCATCCCGAACCCACAGGGCGAGGCGCATCGCCTGCTGCCAGGCGGCGCCGAAGCGGCGAATCCGTCGCTCCGAGCGTTTCACCAGCTTCGCCTCGGTCGACCGGATCGCATCCGCAGAAGCCGGGTTGTCGGTGGTGTAGCCGAGCATGTGCGGCGGCAGACCGAACTGCGACGACATGATCCGCGCATACAGATCGATGATCTTCGTCATGCCCGTCGGGTCATGCGCCGCGAACTGGCCCACCGACGGCACCTGGCCGTCCTCGTCCCGCTCCAACGCCAGCACCCGGCCGATGTACGTCTCCCACGCCGACTTCGCCGTACCGTCCGCGTCCTGAAACGCCGACTCCGACGCCCCCAAGATGTACCGCTGCGGAGCCCCGAAGAACTCCGCCGCGACTTCCATGCCCATCAGACGCCGGCACGCCGCATCCGTGATCGACATGACCTCCGGGGTGATCTCCGACTTGCCGACCCGATCCGCAGTCCGCTGCCGGTTCGCCATCCGCACCACCGGCACAACACCCAGGTTATGGATGTCCCGGTCGACGACCTCCCAGCCGCCCGACGCGTTCGGCAGGCACATCACCGTCTGATCCGGCAGATACAGGACCAGCATCCGCTCCTCAGGCCCCGACTCGATGAACGTGTCCGCCGCGCACTCCCGCAGCGCCGCCGTACCCATCCGCAGCCGGGCATCCCACATCAACGTCATATCCAGCGGCGACTCGGCCGAGATCAGTGGCGGACAGTCGTCCGTACCGCAGTCCCCCGAACCGACCGCCAGATACTCCCGCCCGTACACCAGCGCATCCAGGTGAGCCAGACTCGACTCGTCGAACAGATCGTTCGCCTCGGCGATCTCCGCCAAGTCGCTGGAATCCGCGCCGTCAGCCCACCGGAACGCCTCCAAATCCAGGCGCTCCTCCAGGCTCTCGACACCGACCCGCGGCCAGCCGATGACCGTGTGCAGGCCCTTCAACTGCGGCGGAATGCTGATGCCGAGGTCCCGCACCAGTTGCTCGCCGTTGAAGTACGCGTCCCGCAGCAGCAAGGCGTACCGGTCACGGAGCATGTCCGCGCGCAGCATGTTGATCAGAGCCAGCTCGTCGTCCGAGAGATACACCAGCGGCAGTTCAGGGATGGAAACGGTCACCGCAACACCACCACCCTGCCCTTACCGCGCGACTTCGGCCGCTTCCCGTACTGCTTGCTGTTGAGGAGCTTCCGGCGAAGCATCCGGGCGCCAACCATGCACACCGCGAGGTCGATCTTCCGGGCAGACTCACGATGCTCCTTGCCGATCGTGATCCCCCAAGCGTTCGTCCGCCGCCGGGCATTGGCGACGTGGGAGCGCATCAGTTTGTGGCCGTCGTGCGTAAGACGGCGCTCGAGGATGTCCTCACCCGTGCGCTTCACCGCATCGGTGAACTCCTCCTGATGCCGCGGGGCGCCCATGTCCCAGCGGACCGCGTGCTGCTTCGGTCCCGCGGTGACGGCGTGCAGGATCAGGTTCGAACCGTGCTCCTGGCCCCACCTGTCGAGGTAGGAGTACCAGTAGCGTTCGCCGTCCTCGTCCTGGCCCGAGCCCGGGTCGCAGAAGAAAGCCAGCACCTTGTAGGCATTGAACGCCCGCTCCACGACACCGTCGACCTCGTCGCGCGGCACCGACCATGGCACGTCGAGGTTCCAGTTCGCCGGGCGCTGCCACACGCCCAAAGTGAAGACGTGCCCGTCCGACATCCGGCAGCCAGCCAGCGCTGTGGCGTCATCAGACTTGGATCCGTCGAAGAACATGACGATCTCTTCGCCGTCCAGGACTTCAAGGGCGTCGGCCTTGCAGGCGTCCCACTCGTAGGGCGCCATCCAAGCATCCTCGGCCGCAACGATCATGTTGAACCAGAAGCGGCGCGACCTGCTGGGTGGATTCCTGACGTCAGCAATGGACTTCACGATCCGGTCCACGTTCAGCCAGGTTGCGTCACCGCGGATCGACCGGATCACCGCCGGAGCGTCCTCCACCGTCAACGGCGCCTTCGGCGGGGCCTCGAGCGAGTCGTACAGCAGACCCGAATCCATCACCCGGCCGGCATCCACCGCCTCCCAGGCTTCCCTGTCCCGCTCGGCCACCGAATCCTGGCCAGGCTCATAGGCGTTCGTGATGCGCAGCGTCCGGGCAGCGCCATCCGCTGACTTCGTGGCGTTCCGCTCGATCACGTCGGCCATGTCGTGGCCCGAGTTCGACGAGTCCCAGTGATGCGTCTCGTTGAGCAGCACGAACGTGGCCCGTGCGCCCTCGAGCGTCGACGGTGACGACGTGACGGCCTGGATCAGCCGCGAGTCGCCGAGGGCGTTGACGGTCTCCTTGCCGACCTGGATGCGGTAGTGCTCCTTCGCCTCCGCCGTGAAAAGCGAGGGGAAGAGCCGCATCGTGTTTTTCGTTTGCTCCAAGCTGACCGCCGCGGTCTGCACCCAAGCTTCCGGACTGTCCGTTGCGATCGGCGTACCGTCCGAGGCCCAGCCAGCGAAGCGGGACGGGCCGAGCGCCTCCCCCGCGCACAGGCAGGCACCGACCGGGTCTTTTCCCCAACCCTTCAAGCGCTGGAGGACCCCATCGCGGTACGCGAACGCCCCCGCCTCATCGAGTGCGAACCACCAGAGGATGAAGCGAGCCTGCTCGTCGGTGAAGCGCCACGGGACGCCGCGGGAGTGCTGCAACCAGACGCCGCACCAGCCGAGAAACTCCCAGCCGAGCGTCGCCTCCGGCAGTAGCCAGGTGCCATCCGGGTTCCGCTGCCAGGTCGGGCCGATCAGCTTCGGCTCCCACTCCAGGTCGGGGCGTGGAGCAACCGTCAGCAGCCGCTCCCGATACCAGCCGATGACCTCGTCATGCCCGTCGTCCTGGCGCTCGACCGACCGCCTACGCGCCACGGCCCCAACGCGCCATCGCGGCCTGGCGAGCCGAAGCCGACGCATTGCCCTTCGCCGGCGCCTCCTCATCGGGAAGCTTCAGCCAGCCGAGCAGGCGAGCGAGGACGCCCCGGTGCTGCCGCAGTTCCTGAACCAGAGGGGACGCGACCGGCTGCCCCATGCTGCCAGTGACCATCAGGTCGGCATGCACGAGCTCCGCCTCAAGCCGCTCGATCAGATCGATCTCCCGGCAGGCATCCTCCAGGACCCGCAGCTCATCGATGCGCAACTCATAGTTCCCCGCGATCTCCGACCAGACCACCAGGGCCTTATCGCCGAGACCCTCAGGGGGTTCGATCTTGGACATGGCGACCCTCCTGGGGCCTCGTGGAGGCCCACCAGGGGCCGAAAAAATACAGCTCAGGCGCTTGCAGATCCAGAGCTTCTAGACGGCCCCGATCCCTGAAAAGCCCCATAAGGGGGTATTGCCCCTATCTGTCCGATTCGAGACCTGAGTTCCTCAACTGCTCGCTGATCGAGCTGGAGCCTGTCGGTCTTGATCGAGTTGCAGAGATAGTGGGCCAGCTGAACGTTCGCTGGTTCATGCGTTCCGCCTTGCGCCAACGGAACGACATGATCGAGTGTCGGCGCTTGAGGGTGCGGAACGACCTCATCCCGTGCTACAGCCTCACCGCACAGCTGGCATGTCCAGTGGTCCCGCTCGTACACCTCGGGCCGGCTGACGGGTGCGACGAAGGCGTTGCGTTCCAGCGCTCGGCGCTTGTCCTTCGCTGATCGTCGGCCACAACGGGGGGAGCAGTTCTGGTCGCGTGGATTGTCGGTCACGAACCAGGCTCTGCACATCGGACAGCATGCGCTGAACCAGCGGCGCCGCAACGGGCGAAGCACTACCGGTCGGGCCACGCGCGGCGCCGCTAGCAGCGGCTTCCAGGCGAGCTCAACCTGGGCGTGCTTCGCGTGGCTCACCTCGTACCAACACGTATGCGAGCAGTAACTCGCTCCGCGCTTGGTCACCACTGCCTGCCGATCGCACCGCGCGCAGGTGATCGTGTACTGCCTCTTCTTCCCCCGGTCATACAGGCGGGATTGGAAGTGCCCGTGCTTCTCCTTGTAGCGGCGCTGGTACTCGCGCATGCGCTCCGCGTTGAAGGCTTTCCTGCATTCCGACTTACCGCACTGTTTGCGGCGGGGGTGGGTCATGGGGGTCGCGCAGTAAGGGCACGGCACCGCAGCGGCTCGTCGAGCTTCTTCCCGAGCAGCAGCGGCTTGCGCCTGGCGCGCGAGGCGTCTCCGCTCCCACTCGTCTGCTCTGCCGGTCTCGCGCGCCCGAGTCTTGTTGAAGCGGGAACGGCAGTTGGCGGAGCAGTACTTGGGGATCGGCCCGTCGCCAGCCACGGGGGCCTTCTGGTCACATTGGGCGCAGTTGATCCACTCAGGTCTCATTCTGTCTCCAGGCATACGGAAGGCCCGATGCCTGGAGACATCGGGCCTTCCTTCCTGCGGGAGCTACCCGCAGGCGTTTTCGGTTGTGAGGTTGATCAACGCTTCCGGCTGGAACCTCTGTTGGCCTTGCTGCCGGGCCAGATGCCTGTCGCCTCATGGAAGCGCAGAGCGCAGAATCCCTTAGCCCGAGGCCCGAGGAACCGGCTGGTCCTGGACACGCAGCGCGTGAACGCCCCGCTGCGAGGCGCGTATCCGATGCCGGCCGCCTTGCCGTTGGATGTCGGACGGTCGCTCCAATACCGCCGCCCTTCGCGGACGATGCGCCGGTTGGACTTCGCACGGTTGGCCACAGGTCTCACTCCTTCTGCGGCGCGGGCTCCTGGTCGGGGGCTTGTGGTTCGTCTACCCGTTCGATGCGGGCTCCCATCGCGGCGGGGATGGCGGTGCAGAAGCCGTTGCCATCGCGGAAGATGGCCCAGCCGCCGGCGAACTCGACGGTGAGGGGTTCGTCTTCGAGGAGGATGTCGTCGCGGCGTTGCCCTGCCGGGTGGATGATCAGGTAGGCGGGCATGGTCACCGCCCTACAGGAGTCCGGGATGCTGCTCGGGTTCGCGTTTCCGTCCGGGCTTGGGGTTGGCGCGCTGGGCGGCGTTCCCTTCGGCTGACGACTTCCGCATGTGGCAGGGCTCGCAGACTCCTTGGAGCTGCTTGTGGTCGTCGGTCTTGGCCTTGATGTGGTCGCAGTGCGTGGATGGCCGCACTCCGCAGAGGACGCAGATTGGATTCCTGGCGAGGGTTTCGGCGCGGAGGCGAGCCCAGTTGCTGGGCAGCCGGCTCTTGCGGTCGCTGCCTTTCCATCCCCCGCTCACGTCTGCTTCTCGGCGTTGGGGTCGTCTTTCTGTCCGGGCCGCCAGTCGGTGAGGAGTTCGAGGGTGAGCGTGCGGTCGTCGGGGTCGTAGCCGGTGATGCGGTAGACGACTTGGTCGGCGATGACGACGTCCCCGTCTTCGATCAGGATGTAGAGCCCGGACTGTCCGAGGATGTCGACGTGCATCTTGGCCCACCGCGGTGCGGTGTCGACCTTGATTCCGATGCCGAGGTGTCGTGTGATCTGTACGTCGCCGTATACGGGGGCGGCCATCGCTACTCCTCGGGGCTGCGTTCGGTGTCGCTGTTGAGCGCCCGCGTGACCTTGCCTTGCGCGTACACGATCTCTTCCTGTACCTGCTCACGGAAGGTCTCGAAGTCGGGCTCGATACGCAGCTTGACCGGGTAGCCGTCGGGATCGAGGGGCACGTCGTTGGCGGGGATGTCGACGGTCTCTTCGAAGACGAGGATGGCCCGTGCGCCGATCTTCTCGGCGATTCCGGCGAACAGATCAACCGGCTCGGGATGCGACTGGTCGGGACCGAGCACGTAGCGCTGCGGCTCGTACTGGTCGACGACGAGCACGAACGGCGGCCGGTCGTCTTCGCTGCCTTCGGGGAGTTCGAGGATCTACAGGCGGGCCATGGGCGCGGGCTCCTGTGTGGTGGGTCTACGGCTTCCAGTTGGGCCCGCGTAGCGCTTCGGGCACGTCGCTGGTGGTGATGGGCTGCGTTGCCGTGATGCGGTGTCCGGCGGTGTCGTAGTAGTCGATGCCGCCGAGTTCGATGTGGTCGCCGACGAGCGTGAACCAGGGGCTCATGGTTGCGGCTTCGGGCGGGGCGTCTGGTGCGGACCAGGTGAGGATGACGTGTTCGCTGTCGCGCCGACGGGAGAGCTCGCGGCCGGGCAGGAGGTGCTGGTGCTTGTTGAAGTCGGCTTCCAGTACCGCGTTGACCGCCAGCTCGACGCGAGTATCAATCACGTCAGGTCCCCTTCGGCCGCGATGACGATGCGGCGGGCGAAGAGTGTGAGGGTGACGGTGACTGCTTCGTCTTCGCTGATGTCGTGGACGCGGATCTTGGTCCCGGAGGGGATGGGGATGTCGACACCGTTGATGCGGACCGCGCTTGGTACGAGGACGGGCCCGGCGCTTCCTCGGTCGATGATCTCGATGTCGGCTCCGCGCCGCACGGGCGCTCCGGGCTTGTCGGTGTCGAGGGCCATGGGCGCGGGCCTTCCATGGGTTCAGGTGATGGGGGTGCCGCACCACTGGCAGCGTGGGGCGATGCTGTGCGGGGCGCCGCGTCCGTGGCGTCCGCGCTTGTGGAGGTACCGCATGCGGGCGGCGTAGATCCGCGAGTAGGCGGCGACGTACAGGTGGTAGAGGCCGCCGGACTCGCGCCTGAAGCTGGGGACGTGGCGGTAGGCGAACCGCTGGGTGGCGTTCACGCAGCCACCTCTCAGGCTTCGAGCGCCCGCCGCACGCCCTCTTCGAGCGTCACGGTCGGCACGTAGTGGTTGAGCATCCGGGACGGGTCGCTGACGCGGTGGTGGACGCCTTGGGGCGCATCCTGCCGGTGCTTGAAGTGGGGCCGGTAACCTGCCGCGTCGGTGACGATGCGCGCGAGCTCGTCGAACGATGTCGCCCTGCCCCAGCCGAGGTTGACCGGGCCGGTGACCTCATTGTCGAGGAGTGCGAGGGTGGCGCCGACGAGGTCGTCCACGTGGATCCAGTCGCGCGTCGAGTCTCCACTCCCCCAGATCTCGAACGGGTCGTCGCGGCGTTTGGCTCTGGCGATGAACGCGGGGAACGGGTACGCCTCGTCCTGGTCCTCGCCGTAGCCGCTGAACGGGCGGGGGATGAGGATGCGGCAGCCTTCAGCCTCCGCGTAGGACGCCAGCTTCTCCCCCGTCAGCTTCGCCCAGCCGTAGCTTGCATCCGGCTCTTCCATGTACGCAAGGTTGATGTCCTCTTCGTACAGGCGCCGCACGTCGCCGGGCTGCTGAAGCGCGACCGGATACGCGGCACTGCTGCTGAAGAACACGGCGCGCGGGGTGCCGGTGCGGATGAGCCACCGCATGTACCAGGCGTCGAGCGCAAGGTTGGTGGCGACGCCGAGCGGCGAGCCGTCGATGCTGGCCCGCCCGCCGACGATCGCCGCCGCGTGGATCGCGAGATCGTACCGGGTGTCGTTGGTGCGGAAGAAGTCGAGTGCGTCGTCGCCGTCGGCGAGCTCAACGCAGGTGATCTCGTAGCCGCGTTCGTCGAGGGCCCGGTGCAGGTGACGGCCTACGAAGCCGCCCGAGCCCGTGAGTAGGGCCCGCATCAGCCGCCTGCCTTCACGGCCTTGTAGACGCCCCACGGCAGCGCCGCATCGACCTGCTTGAGCCCGATGCGGGCACACGCGTCGTCGTGGGCTTCCTGGCTCCAGGTGGTGACGTCGGTCCACACCTGGCCTTCGGCGGGCTGGTCGCTGATCGGCCAGTCGAGGACGAGGAGCCCGCCGAGCTTGACGGCCTGCCGGAGTTCGGCGAGGAGGTTGAGGCAGTCGGCGTAGCCGTGGTGGATGAGGACGGCGAGGGAGACGACCGCGTCGGCCTTCTTGCCGTACTGCCCGTACAGATCCCGGCCGGGGTTGCACAGCGTGGGCATGTCGGGGTCGTGCTGGCGCAGCCGGTCGAGCATGTTCTGGCTCGCGTCGACGGCGGTGACGTCGTAGCCGAGCGCCCGTAGCGGGATGGCGACGCGACCATCCCCGCAACCGAAGTCGACGACCTTGCAGCCGTCGGCCAGGACGGTGCCGATGAGGGCGGCCTGGTTGCGGCCGGAGTTCCAGTAGGCGTCCTCGTCGATGCCCCGGGTGGGGTGGATCGCGGACGGGTCTGCCTGGTCCCAGGCTTCGATGATGTCGGCGGCGGTCATGAGGCTTCCTCAACAGTCCGGCATGGCCCAGTGCCATGTCTCATCGACGGTGCGGGTGACGTCGTTCTTGACGGCGCCGTCAACCCGCCATCCGTTGGGCTCGAAGACTGTGAGGTCGACGTAGGGATCGATCTTGTCGGGCTCGATCACGTGAGTGACGATCGCCGCTCGACAGGGTCCCGGGCGCCACTTTCCGTCCCCGGCCTCCGCCCCCTTGGCTACGTAGTGGACGATCGCGCCCACCCCCGGGAGGCTCATCCGGACTCCTCGACGAGCTTGCGCAGCTTGGCCAGGTCGCCGTCGAGGCCGCCGTTGTCGCGGTAGTCGTAGTAGGCGGCGGCGTCCGAGGATGCCCGCTCGGGGCTGTTGCAGTCCTCGTAGACCGCATCAACGCTCGCCTTGCCCGCCGCCGGGTGTAGGTGCTCGATGACCATGTCGTCGAGGTAGGTGATCCGCCCCATGCCGCGACCCCACGCAACCCAGACCAGATCCACGCAGAGGTGGACCATGGCGCTCGGGGCCATGTAGCCGAGCGTCTGCACGATGTCCGACGTCATTGCCACGGCGGTCGCCATGGCCTCGCCTTGGAGCAGGTCGTTGCCGTAGACGATGCCGGGCCCGCCGGACAGGCAGACACGGATCCGCTCATCCCACGGCGTGGCGGCTGGCCGGGGCCGGTGGTCGTCGCCGAGGAACGCGAGGAACCGGTAGTCCGGCGCGTTCTTCACCGCGGCCTGGTTGAGCGTGCCGACGAGGCGCTTCCGCGCCCAGAACACGAACCGCACCCGCGCGTCGTCGGCCAGCTGCTTCGCCTGCTGCTTGTACCCGCCGAGCTCGGGGTCGTCTTTGTCGACGCAGAACAGCACGTCTGCGGTGGCCCCGGTGTCGTCCCACGCTTGCATGATCTCGGGGATGGAGCCGGGCCGGCCGCGGGTGGGGATGATGACGAGGAGGTCGTCGGCCATGGCGCGGGCTCCTATCCGACGGCGGCCCAGTAGGTCAGGTTCGTGGCCGTGTTGCTGGCCGGTGTGATCGGGGCGGGAAGCGCCGTCAGCCCGGTCCCGTTGGTGGCGTAGCGCAGTGAGGCTCCGCTGAGGTTGGCGCTGTGGAGGCCGCCGCTGAGCGTGCCGCCGCGATAGATCTGCGGCATGGTCGTGGCGGTGACGAGGAACGCCACCCAGTACAGGCCGGGTGTCGCGGTGACGTTGATGGTCTCGGTGAAGGCTCCTGTGCCGGTGATGCGCGCGTCGACGCCGACGCTGGCAAGCAGGGTTCCTGCCGCGTTGTAGAGGCCGACGAAGTTTCGGCCGGCGGTGGCGCCGCTGCCTGCGCCGTTGCTTCCCCAGATGAGCTTTGTGAGGGTGGTGTACTTCGGCACGTAGACCGCCGATAGGTAGAGCGTCCCGCTGGTTCCGGCGGTGCCGTTGCCGATGGTGGCGGGGTCTTGTGTCCAGGCGACGAGGTTGTGGTCTGCGGGCCTGGGAACGCCGAGGGCCCTTCCGGCGACCGAGAGGCTGCCGGTGATGCCGTCGAAGGTGCCGCCGCCGTCGAGCGTGCTCGTGGGGGCGGCCGGGTCGCCGACGATTTCGCGGATGTTGAGGCCGCGCTGCAGGCGGGTGTTGCCGCCTCCGTCCCGCCATCCTGCGGTGTTGCCGTTGAGGGTGCCGGAGTTGACGGCCACGTAGGTGTTTCCGGTGGCGGAGAAGCCGTATTGGGGGCTGCGGGTGCCGGAGCCGTCGTCGTCGATGCCGGTGAGGACGCTGATGTCGGTGGCGATGACGTAGGCGGGGCTGGTGTCGACGTTGAGGCCCGCGTAGTTGCCGCCGCCGGTACCGCCGTTGCGGCCGTCACGGTTGAGTCGCGCGTTGGTGATGACGACGGTCGCACCCGCGGAGCCGCCGGTGACGAGGATGCCGTTCTGGGTGTTGCGGTCGGTGGAGCAGCCGAGCAGGGACAGCTGGGCGTTGCCGGGCACGATGTGAAAACCGCGCAGGTTCCATTCGGCGCGGCAGGCGATGAGTGTGCTGTTGCCGCAGCCGGACAGGTAGAAGCCGTATCCGCCGGCCGCGATCGACTCGACGTCGATCATTGTCGTGTCGGTGGTGTTGTTGAACGAGAAGGCGTTGCCGCCGGTGTCGGAGGCGACGATGCGGCGCAGGCGGCTGGAGTACGGGGCTTGGGGCAGGCCGGCGGGGGCGGAGAAGTTGTAGGTGAAGTAGATGGCGTGCCCGCCGAACTTCTTGATCGACAGGTTCTCGAACACCATTCCGCGGATGGTGCCTTGTGCCTGGATGCCGTCGACCGCGTTGCCGCCGGGGAGGGCGGTGCCGTCGAGGGTGAGGTCGTACAGGCGCTGTTCGCACGATTTGGCGGCGTATCCGCCGAGGGGGGCGTCGAGGATGCGGATAGCGGAGACGCCGGAGAAGCTGGCGAGGGGTTTGATGCGGGCGTTGACCTGCGTCCAGCCGCTCAGGTTGTCGAAGTGGTCGCCGTGGCTGCCGCGGAGGGTGACGCCGGGCGGGATGGTGAGGGGCGCGCTGGTGGCGTAGGTGCCTGCGGGCAGGTAGACGGTTCCGCCGGTTCCGGCCGCGTTGAGCGCGGCCTGGATGATGGCGGTGTCGTCGGTGGTGCCGTCTGCTTTGGCGCCACGCTGGCGGACGTTGATCCAGTCGAGGATCGGCGGGCGCAGTGTGCGGGTGGCCGAGGTGGTGGCGCCGGCCGCGGTGACGATGTTGGGGCCATAGGCGGCGATCGTGTTGGTGCCGTCGTCGTACAGGCCTGCTGTGGCGCCGTGCAGGTGGGCGCCGTCGAGGGTGACCGAGGATGCGCCGGACAGGCGGGCCCCGTACTGGGGGCTGTTGGCGCCGGACCCGTTGTCGTCGATGCCGGGGTAGCAGGTGATGTCGTCGATGGTGACGGGGACGGTGGCGCCGATGACGGCGAGCCCGGCGTATCCGGCTCCGCCTGCGCCGCCGTTGCGGCCGTCGCGCCGTGTGGACAGTCCTGTGATGAGGATTGGCGTGTTGCCGGTGGCGTCGACGAGCAGGCCGTGCTGTCCGTTGCGGTCGGTGGAGGTGTCGGCGATGTGCATGCCGCCGGCGCCGGTCCAGTCGCCCCATGCGCCGGTGATGTGGATGCCGTGGCTGCCGTTCCATTCGGCACGGCAGTCGATCATGCGGCCGTTGGGGCAGTTGGCGAGGACGATTCCCTGCCCCCAGCAGCCGATGGCCTGCACGTCGTCGAGGGTGACGTCGGTGCAGCCGGTGAGGAGGATGCCGTTGGCGTGGCAGGTGTCGGCCATGACGTGGCGGAGCCGCCACGAGAACGGGTACTTGCCGTCGCTGGTGCGGGCCGCGGTGACGATGCCGTTGTTAGGCACCTTCCGGACGGTGAAACCGTCGAGGACGACGTTCTGTACGTTCCCGCGCGCGTACAGGCCGTCGACGGTGTTCCCGCCGAGGAGGGAGCCGTCGATGGTGACGTCGATGATGCGCTGCTCGGCGCTGATGTCGGGGTGGGTGCCGTCGCTGTCGCCGATAATCTGGATGACCGAGGTGCCGGTGAAGCCTGCGGCGGGCTGGATGTAGCAGGGGTAGGCGGCGGCGCTCATGCCGGGGCCGGTCATCATCGCGGCGTGTGAGCCGCGCAGGGTGACCCCGTTTTTCAGGTCGAGGGTGGCGCTGGTCTTGTAGGTGCCGCGGGGCAGGTAGACGGTGCCGCCGGGCTGGCAGGCGTTGATGGCTGCCTGGATGGCTGTGGTGGAGTCGGCGATGCCGGTGCGGTCGGCGCTGTAGGGGGCGAGGCTGGCGTTGATCCAGTCGGTGACGCCGTCGATGCGCACGGCACCGCTCTGGCCGTTGACGGAGAACACGCTGCCGACGCCGACTTCGATGACGCGGGAGGACTGGCCGCCGGTGACCTGGACGTCGGGCTGGGTTTCGCCGGTGACACGGATCCTCACCTGGTCACCTCCAGGCTGACGGTCATTTTGCCGTTGAGGAGGCGCACCACGGTCGAGCCCTGCACCAGTTCGAGGTCCCACACTCCGTTGCGGTTCAGGAGCTGTGTCTGGGTGGCGGGGATGGCGAGTTTGATGGCTCCGCCGGTGATCGACAGGTAGGGGGTGAGGTCGAGGAGGAGGTCGCCGGTGTCGGCGGGGGCGGACCGGATCTGGGATCGGGCGGTCCAGCCTGCCCACGTGAAGTCGGGGTCGTCGTCGACGGTGTAGGTCTGGACGAATGTGCTGCCTTGTTCGATGTAGAGGTCCCAGTCTCCGGCTGCCATGTCGGCCACCTCCGGGATCTGAGTGGAGGCCGCGTCGGCGGACAGGTCGGATTCGCCGGTGAGGGTGGCCGTGGCCTGCGCGGACAGGACGGTGGCCGCGGTGACGCTGCTTTCGGCGGTCAGATCGGATGCGGTGTGCGCGGACAGGAGGGTGGCCGCGGCAAGCTCGGATTCGCCGGTGAGCGTGGTGGAGGCGGTCCAGACGGCGCCGTCGGAGAGGGTGTTGAACAGGTCGAGGGTGGCCTCATCGGTGGCGCCCGCATCCCGGTGGGCGGACATGTCGACGGCGCACTGATCGACGGAGGCGGTGATCCAGGCCGGTGTGGCGAGGGTACGCCGGTTCGTCCACGTCGTGCCGTCGGGGCTGGTATCCCAGTAGACGTTCGTTCCGTCTTCGCGCAGCCGCAGGAAGGCGTGCGTGACCGGACTGTAGGCGATCTCGACGGCCCCGGCGTCGAAGTAGCCGGTGTCGGACTGCATGCGCAGCATGCCGGTGACCGCGTTGATCGTGAAGCCGCAGCGATACCCGAATGTGGGGCCCGTGTTGTCGTTGATGCCGGGCGCGTTGACCATGACGGCGCAGTACGCCTCGGTCGCCGTCGAGGCTGCGGGGGCGGTGACGACCTTCACGAAGAAGGCGGCCCCGGCCATGGTCCACGTGTAGGAGGTCTGGTAGCCGGCGTAGGAGCCTGCGACGCACGGCACGTGGGCTTTGCCGCCGGATTCGGTGACGCCGCCGTAGGCGTTGCCCCAGTCGGGGGCTATCACGGAGTCGTTGAAATTGTCGACGAGGCTGGAGAGGCTCGGCATGCGGGCCCCCGATCAGGACAGGCTGAGCGTGAGACTGCCGGCGGCAAGCCTCAGTTCGTCACCGGCGGCAACGGTGCGGGAGGCGGCGAGCATCCCGTACCAGAGCCGTACCGGGGTGCCTGCGGAGTCCCAGATTTCGACGCCGACGACGGTTGCGGCGGGCATGCCGCTGAAGACGACGTCGGCGCTGTTGCTGGTGGCTCCGGAGGCTGCGGCGGCGACGGTGAGGGTCTGGCGGGCGTAGGCCCCGCCCGCAACTTCGGTGCCTGCCACGGTGTCCGAGCCGCCCGCGGTGACGAGTGCGACTTTGAGCGGGGTAGTGGGGGCGGTCGCGCTCAGCCCGTTGATGAAGTCGAGGCAGCGGTTCTCGGCCGTGTTCGAAAGGTTGTCGCTGATCGGTCTCACCCCCTTCAGGTGATGGTGAGGATTCCGGCTTTGCGGACAACGTCTTCGCTGCCAGGCGGGTCGAGGTTGATCCACACCCGGTAGTCCCCTGCAGCGAGGGCAAGGCTGGTGCCGGGGCCGACGAGGATGCGGACGTCACCGCCGGACCAGGCGGCGTCATGCCATTCGTCGTCGGCGGGGTTGTTGCGGTGGGTGACCAGCGCCACCCGGACCGGGGTGGCGCCGGAGTCGACACCCGCAGGCAGGGTCACCGGGATGTGCAGGTACTCGGTGGAGGAGGCCGGGATCACCACGGCGTGGCCACCTCCCACCGGACCGACTGCGGGACGCCGACCGCCCACGGGCTGTAGGGCTCGCCAACGGTGATGTCGACGTCGTCGCCGGCGCCGGCCGGGACGAGTGGCCTCGCGGTGCTGGTCTCGACGGCTGGACCGAGAACGGCAGCCTTGACGCCAGCCAGGGGCTGAGCGTTCCCAACGGATGCAGCCGGGCCGAGACTTCGACTGACGGCAGCCGTGAGGGGCTGAGCCGCATCAACGGCGTTGACTCCACCGAGGGCTGCGATCTTCGTGGCCGTGAGCGGCTGCGCGGTCTCGGTTTGCGCCGCGACGGTCAGCGCGGCGGCCTTACTGCCAGCGAGCTGCTGCGCCGCCTCGGAGGAGGCTGCGAGGGTCAGAGATGCAGTCTTCGCGCCGGTGACGGGCTGTGCGGTCTCCGTGCCAGTTGCGGCGCCAAGAGCCGTCGTCTTGCTGCGGGCGAGCGCCTGTCCGGTATCGACGGCGGACGCGGCACCAAGGGTCGCGCCGGCGGTCACGTCTCCGGCAGAGAAGTCGTCGTAGCGGAGCGAGCCGGATGATTCGCCGCGGATGCCGACGCTGGTTCCGGTTGTGACACCCGTGTCGGTGACCGAGGCCCTCTGGACTCCGTTTACGAAGCCCTTGATGGTGCTGCCGACCGCCTGCACCTTCGCGACGTCGCCTGGCGCGGCGGCGGCCGTGTAGGTGCCGATGACGGTGAAGCTGCCGCCGATGACTGAGAAGAGGTCCCAGCTGGTGCCGTTGTTGCGCCACAGGTAGCCGCTGCTGATGTTGGAGTTGCCGCGGCACCACACGCCTTGGCTGACGGCTGCCGTGGCGGCGATGGTGATCTGGGCGTAGTGGTCGCTGGTGTCCATCGCTGTGGCGGCGCGCAGGATGATCGTGCCGCCCGCCGAGCCCGGGGACAGCTGGTTGGAGACAATCGACCAGTCGCCGGATACCTCCACCCATCCGGCGCCCAGGTCGCTGGTGTCGGCCCGGTTGAAGTCGTCGCTGAAGCTGGCCACGGCGCTACGCGGCGGACGTGGTCCGGCAGAAGTCTGAAATGGTCAGGGTGAAGTTGTTGCCGTCCGGCGTCCAGGTCACGTCGTGCTTGGTGAGCGGGATCAGGTCCGCGTCGGTGCCGCTGGTGGTGTCGGGGTCGTAGCAGATGACGAATGCTCCGACTGGGTTGCCGGTCGGTGAGGTGTAGGTGACGTCGGCGGCATCGATTGCCACCCTGTCGTTCGTGTCGTCGACGGTGACCGTCACCGAGGTGAGGGCTTTGCGGGTGACGGTGGTCTGCTCGTTGGTGGTGCCGGAGACAACGTCGGTGAGCGTGTCCTTGTCGCGCAGGACCGAGTCCGCCTCCAGGCCGCTGGCTTCCAGGGCGATGAGGACGAGGCCGTCGTTCGCGGCGGGCAGTGCGGCCAGCGAGGCGACGCGACCCAACGCGACGTTGAAGACGAGGTTGGCCACGGCGGTCTCCTTGGGGTGGGCGCCGCGTGGCGCAGGTTGGCGGTCCCGCCGCCCGCGCAGGGGGCTACGGGCGGCGGGACGTCGGGGCTCGGAGTGAGCGGCCAGCCCCGGGCTCAGGCGGTTTCGACGAGGTGCCAGACGAGCTGTCCGCCGGGCGCGATCGCGGTTCCGATGTGCTGGACGTCGGGCGGCAGGGGATGCCCGGTGCCGTACACGCGGAAGCTGCGGGTCTCGACCGGGCCGTCGGTGTGGATGGCCCAGACTTCGACGGCGCGCGTGTTGCGGCAGTCGACGTGCACGATGCGGCCGGAGAGTTGGAGGGGGTGCCAGCGGTCGTCGACGGGGATCTCGTAGCGGTAGATCGCGTCGGCCACGGCGCCTCCCGGCTGTTGTTGTCCGCCCGGCCCCCGCTAGGGCCGGGCGGACGGGTGGGCTGAGCGCGTGGCGCTTCAAAGCCCGTCCTGCGCAACACCCACCGCGCGCAGGGGTCTTAGGCGGCAAGTTGGCGGGGACCCTGGCTGTTTAGCCACGGCGTGGGATGCCTGTGAGCGGACCCGCCCTCGGCCGCCTTCTTGATTGTGGGGAGATGAAAGATCGGGCCCTCGGGTCCGACGAAGACGGGCTCGATCTTCTTGCGGCTCACCCAGACTTGGATGGTCGCGGGCTTGACCCCGGCGACGAGCGCTGCTTCCCTCTGGTTGCCGAGCTGCCGTTCGCCGTTCTCAACGGCCTTGAAGTGGATCTCGTCTGTGGGTGGGTTTGGGTAGGCGACCATCACACCTCCCGCTGGCATGCGAAGACCCCCACCGGTGCGTTCACGGTGGGGGTCTCAGGGGCTCTTGTGACGGAAGTATCGAGCGTCAATTACGGAAGATACAGTGCCCGGTGACCTGCTGACAAGTAGATCCAGCAGGTCACCCGGGTGGATGGCAGCAGTGCGCAGCGACGCATTCGTCTGGCGGGTGCCAGTCGCCTCGGCATCCGCAGTCGCACCCGCCCATCTTTCCGGTGGCGATCAGCTTGCGGGCTTTGGCGAGGAGCAGGTTCTCGGGGATCCAGCCAACGGCCTCTTCGAGGGTGGCGTGGACTTCCCACCGATTCCGCCAGTTCATGGCCGAGGCGCCGGGGGTGCGTCGGACGGCGTTGAGGAACGTCTCGTCGGGGATGTCCTTGCACTGCATGCGGCGGCCGTCAAGGAGGCGGATGTTCGGCGCCTCGCTCACGGCGCCTCCTCGCCCGCAACCTCGGAACAGTCTTCCGCCATCGGCCCGATGTAGACCTCGGCGGGTCCGCTGAAGCTGAACGGCCCGGCGTCGAGGGTCACGCTCTCAATGCCGTCCAGCCGTTCGAGGCGAGTGACACGGAGCCCGTCGCAGGCGGGGCACAGATCGAGGTGGTGAATGCAGTCCGGGCGATCGCTCACGCCGCCACCTCCGGGTCGACCCGATACTCCTCGACGTCGTAGGTCGGCGCGCCCCACCCAACAGCCTTGCCTGCCTTGACCTCGCTGGCATGCTCGGCGCGCTGGGTCTCGATCCAGTCGTCTGCCTTCTGGCGGGCGCTGAACACGCCACAGATGACCATGCCGACGTCGTAGCCCGCGTTCTCCGTGACGACGTACACGGCGCTCACGACGCCCCCGGGAAGTCGCGCGCCTTGATCTTCACCATGGGTCCGTCGGGGTGGTGGTAGACGATGCCTTCCCAGTTGTGGCGGGCGAGGAAGTCGCCGATCTCGTCGTAGGTGCGAATGTCGAGGCTGGGTTCGATGGTCTCGGCGGTGGCGTGGCGGATAAGCGTGTGCCGTTCGAGCCCTTCCGGGTTTCCGTTGATCTTCGGACCGCAGAGTTCGTAGGTTCCGTGGGGCCACGCGCTGTGGATCTCCGCAGCTTCGGCGTGGTACTTCGCGAACGAGGACTGCTTTATCGGCTCCCAGCCGACCGTCTTCCCTGTGTTCGGATCGCGCTCCACCGGCACATAGTTGGGCGGCGTCGCCTTGCCGGGCTTGACCTCTCGCCGGGCCCACCATTCCCCGGACTCGTCGAGCAGAATGCAGGTGCCGTCGTACTTGCGGGTCGCGGTGCCGTATCCGTCCAGGACCCACTCGCAGCCTGCGGTGACTTCAGTGAGGACGCGGCGGCGGTCTTCGGGGTCGCGGACAAACAGGGTGGGGATCTTCTGCATGGCGGGCCTTCCGTGCGGGCGTTGATGCTTTAGGGTCGCGGGCGGTTCAGGCTGCCGTCGCGTGGTTTTCGAGGGCCAGTGCGGCGAGCACGGCTTCTTGCCCGGCCCGGAGTTCCCGCCACTCCCCGATCGTCTCCCACGCGCTGTTGCAGGCCCCGCATCGCACCCGGTGGCTGTCGGCGCGGGCGGTCAACGGCTGCCAGCACACCCCGTCGTCGACTCGCGCGGGGCAGTTGCCGATCTGCACCCGCCCCGGACGCCGCTCATCGTTCACCAGGGCCGTGCATTCGCCGTGCAGCCTCCGCAGGTCGTCGATGTCCTGCCCGACCTCCTCGTAGCTGGAGCACGCCCACAGGAGGTTGTTGGCGAGGAACGCGGCCAGCTCGGGTACGGCCTGGGCGGGGTTGCCGCGCCACGGGGCGACCGTCCAGCCGAGCGTGGCCCGCCACGCATCCTCGATCGCCGACAGGCGGGCCGCTACACCACCCGGGCCGACCAGGTTGAGGACGTCCAACCGGGGCGGGATCGGGGCCGTGCGGGTACCGGAACCGCCGGACGAGACGCGGCTAGCGCCCTTCATCAACGCGGCCGTCGTGTCCAGCTGCCGGAACAGGGCGGGAAGTTCGGCTATGCGGGTCGCCGTGACGTCCTCACACGGCCGGCAAGCCCACCGATCAGCTTCGATGGTCCACAGCCGGCGGTTGCAGTGGGGGGTGACGCATGTCGGCCATTCGTAGCCAGAGTCGTCAGGGATGGGGTCGTACACGGCGGCTCCTCGGCGGTGGTACGGGAAGCATGTGGCGCGATATGCCAATGGTGCACTACGAGGTCGACATTGCGGGCCGTTGGCTCAGTGGGCACACCTGAGGGCCTGCCACCGCTTCCGGTGCAGGCCCTCAGGGTGGGGTGTTCACGGCTTGCTGGTAACCCACCGCATCCAAGCTCCGAGCCCGGCGACGGCGGCCTTCTCGCGGGTGGGTTCGGGTTGGTGTCGGGTGCGGGCGCCGTCGGCGAGCCGCCAGTTCCATCCGTTGCGGCCCGTCCGGCTGGTGCCGCCGTAGGACGGTTCGATGACGACGAGCACCTGCCCGCCGGACACGGCATGCCAGTTGCGGGTGTCCGGCCAGTCGGGGGCTTTGACGAGTTCGGCAGCATCAGCGACGGCTCGGGCCGCCTTCACGGAGAGGCGGCGGGTCACGTCGGGAACACGTCCGGATGGGAGGCCTTCCAGTCGAGCCACCGCTTAATCGGCTTGTCGTCGGCGATGGTGTGCGCGTGGTCCATGACCTGCTCAAGGGTGTACGGCCCGAACGCCTCGCTGGAATAGATCTCGCGCAGGCGCGGGGACTGCGGAACATAGAGCGGGCCCATAGTCCAGGACTGGCGCCGGTAGCCCCAGTCGCCGTCGGCGTACTTCCGGAAGATAACCCCGTTGGCGCCGCCGTCCACGTCGAGGGGGCGCCCGGCTAGCTTGCCGAGGTAGGAGGGGTTGTACCAGTAGGCCTTGTACTCGTCGAGGTAAGAGGCGAGCATCGCGGCCTCCGCGCCGGTGGGACGCACGGGGCTCTCGCGGTCAAAGGCGACGAGGTAGCGCCACATGGGGTGGCTGCCGGTCACTGCAATGCGAAGGTCCACCAGGGGGTCATCGCGGTCGGCGTCGGCGCCGAACGGCCAGGTGGTGGTCATGCCGTCCTCCGGTGCGCAGCATTCTTCCGGTCGGCGATCTTCTGGGCGCCCCGGCGTGTGAAGCTCGGGTGGCGGCTCACACCGGTCGCTGTGTCGTAGACGTAGAAGCTGCCGGGTCCGTGCTTCTCCACGACATAGCGCGGCTGGCTGGGAGCGCTCATCGGTCCTCCTATCGGTTGAGGCCGGGCAGGTCGTCCCAGCCGTGAACAAGCTTCGGGTTGTGCGCGGCGAGTACTTTCGATGCTGCCGCGATTTCGGCGAGCGCCACCTGCCTGCCTTCCTCGTACCGGCCGTGCCTGCACAGGCTGAGGCGGACGCAGGCTTCCCAGGACTGGCGGCGGGCGGCGCGCACCCGGGCCGGGAGTTGGTGGGCGGACAGGGCGGCGACCGCATCCGGGATGGGGATTGTGGTGCGGGGGAAGGCGATCACTTCGGGTCCTCGTCGTTGTACTCGCCCCACCCGGCGTCGATCTCGTTCTCGATGCATACCTGGACGATCGGCTCCATCGCGGCCGACTTCTCGCCCTCGGTCATCTGGTCCCAGCCAGCCGGGATCTCGTCGCCGGTGAGGACGAGTTCCTGCGTGCTGCCTGCGATGGCGTTCATGCCGACGTGGACGACGATGCGCTTCATTAGGGGCTCCTTGCGCGGCGGCGGTGTAGGCGGCCTGGAAGTGGGCGGTGGTTCGGCGGGCCCGGCCAGTGAAGGCCGGGCCGTGGGTGGGTCAGGCGGCCAGACGGCGGAGTTCCTGCTCGCCCTTGTGAAGTCCGGTCGCCGGCAACCACTCCCGCTCGGCCATCCGCATGCCGTTGAGCCGATCGGCAGCCCACGAGAGCGCGGCGGCCCGAACCGCATCCACGAAGCCGTCGGTCTCGCCGTCAACTCCGTAGCTGCTCGCGAAGTCGGGCTTGCGGTCGGCCCTTTGACCTTCGTTCGCCAGGGCCACGGCGATGTGATTCCGGAGTGTCGCCAAGCCCTCAGGGGCACTGTTCGTCGAGTCTTCGCCTCGGCCGTTGCCGTGGCGGTCGCCATGCTGAGGCTCGCTCGTAGCGGCCTGACCCTGGCTGCCCCGGCCGACGTTCGGCTGCTGCTCGGGGTAGATCGCCGTCACGGCGTACTGGTTGCTGCCGATGTACTCGGCCAGGGCGGCCAGGGCGGAGTCGAGGTCGTCTGCCTGCACTCGCACGTGGCTGCTTTTGACGTCCACGTATCGGCGGTAGGTGATCCCCCACGCCGGTCGGGTGTCTCGGGCGTCCGTCACGTGATCGATGCGAGCCTTCATTGCCGTCTCCCCTACTGATCTCCCTGGCGATGCCCCTTGCTCGGGGTGTAGCTACACCTTAAACTTCGGTGTAGCTACACCGCAAGCCGTTCGCTAGAGATTCTGTAGCTACACCCGTAGCTACGTGAGAGGAGAGGGAAGATGGCGCAGGTAGCTACACCTGGATACCGTCAGCGCATGTCACCGAATGCACCCAAGACCCCGGCCCGCCAGATCCGCATCGGGGACACCTGGTACGACTTCGACGCCGCCGCGAAGGCCATGGGCACCGAACGCGCAGCCCTGATCCGCGAGCTCATCGACTGGTACATCCGCGAACCCGGCGCCAAGCTGCCAAGCCGCCCCGACAGGGCGGTTGTCGAACAAGCTCGCGCCGAACGGGAAGGGGAGGGCGACCGCGCGTGACTATCAACCGCCGCCCTACCGCGCTTTACCGCGCCTTCGACTCCACCGGCCAGCTGCTCTACGTCGGCATATCGATCCACCCCGAGCAACGATTCAAGGAACATGCTTGGCAAAAGAGTTGGTGGCGCAGCGAAGTCGCTAGGACGACCGTCGAGTGGCACGACACCCGGATCCTTGCAGCGCAGGCGGAAGCGAGGGCTGTGCGAGACGAAGCGCCGGAGCGCAACTTGACACTTCCGGAAGAAGACGGGACTCCGAGGTTCCGTCACCTCATCTACGGCAGGCATCCAAGGCCTCTCCGAGAGGCCCGTGTCAGCTCCAAGCGAATCGGCCAGTTCAAGACCACCGACCAACTGTGGGCCACGTTCCGAGACGCAGTCGAAGGCAGCCCCGACCCCGAGGCCGACATGTCGAAGGTGCTCCGCCAGTTCCTCCGCTGGTATGTCCACGAGCCCGGCGCCAAGCTGCCCGACCGGCCCACCGCTGGCCCCTGGTCCAAGCCCGGAGAAGGCGACGACAGCTGATCCCCCGTTCCAGCCACCGGCAGCTGACGAGCTACCGATGCCGCACCCAGTACCGACGGAAGCCCCGGCCGGAGACGATCCCGGCCGGGGCTTCGACGTGCCGCAGGTCAGTTCCTGGACTTGTCGACGTCCTTCTGCCACACGGCCCGCCGCTGGTCGATGCGGGTGTCCTGCCGGACGGGCCCGCTGTAGTTGTGGTTGTGCACCTCCGGCATGGCGGCCTTCTTCGCCTTGCTGATCAGCCCGCCGATGGCGGTGGCGAGCATGGCCGCTCCGGCGAACGGGGCAATGATGATCCAGGCGAAGCGTTCGAGGCCGGGCACGCTGACCATGGACAGGCCCTTGAAGAACAGCCAGGCCGCGCAGCCGAGTCCGGTGGCGCCGGCGCCGACACCAATGGACGCGACTGCGAGACCGGTGGCCCACTGGGGGACGATGCGACTGTCGGGCTGGGTGACGGGCGGGGTGTCGCCGGCGCGCGGCCCGTCCTCGTAGGAGGGGATGCTGTCGTCGTCGACACGCACCCGGGTAGGGGGCTGCTTCTCGCGCTGCACGGCGGCATTGAGCGCGGCGAGCATCTGGTCGGCGGCCTGGTCGATGGTGGCGTCTCGGGTGGCCTGCCCGGCTGTGGTGGCGGGCGGCTCGGGCAGGACGGTCATGGTCGGGTTCTCCTAGTTGAGTTCGCCGGTGCCGGAGCACACAACGCAGCGGACGGTCTGGGTCTTGTGAATGCGGGACTCGATCGTGAAGTAGCCCCGGTCGCAGCCGGCGCCGCACGGAATGACTGGTTCGGCCTTGTAGTCGGGGTCGGGCTCATGGCCGCCAGCCCGGATGTTCCAGGCGGCGCCGATCGCTGCGGCTTTGGCCGCGGCGACGGTGTCGGATGCTGCACCGGTGGCGGCACGCACGGCCTTCTTGACGGGCCGTTTCAGGGCGCGCTTGGCGGCGTTCTTCTGCCTGCGGGCGGCGGGTTTGATGATCCGTTTCCAGTACACGTCGCGGACGGCCCGCTTGATGTCGTCCGGGGTGACGTCGGGGTGCAGCACACCCTCGATGGCGGCGCCGCCGATGATGACGTGGAAGGTGTCGTCGTCCTCGGCGCGCTGCCGGCCCGTGCGGGCGGCGTTGATCATCTTCAGGTCGCCGAGGGTGATCAACGGTTCTTCCCAGCTGTGGGACTGCCAGCAGTTGCCGCGAACGGGGAAGGCGTCAATCCATCCGGTGCCGTCGAGAGTGAAGGCCTCGGAGGCGCATTCGGGGCACAGGTAGGGGTGTCCGTTGATCGTCATCTGCTGGATCTTCAGGGTGAGCATCTACCGGACCTTCCTCTCATTTAGGTCGGACAGAGGCTGGACGGGGCAAGGAAACGTGCAGGTGAGGGGTTGGACAGGGGTCGGACAGCGAAGGTCAGGCGATGGGTTAGCTGTCCGTGTCTGTCCGACCGGCGTCCAACCTGCGACCTGCGGTTATGTGGCGGCTGTCCGACCGGTGTCCGACGTCAGGGACGGGCATTTCGGGCGGCGATGATGTCGGCGAGGGTGTAGCCGAGGGTTCGCTCCCCGTCCGGTCCGGTGACCTTCTTCGCTTCCAGGTCGGTGCCGAGCGAGTCCAGTTCGTCCTTCAGTAGCTTGCCGACGCGGGATGACCAGGCGCGCTCCGCTTCCCCGTCCCGCTGGCCGTACTTCGCGACCTGCGTAGCGGCGAGCGCCCGGAACACCTCGGCGTTCGATGCGGCGTCCCGGCCTGTTCCGCGGGCCGTGATCTCCAGCCGCTCCAGCAAGGTGACGCGGACGATGCGCCCGTTGCCGCGCTCGCCGCCTGCAGCCGACGAGACGCCGGTCCACGCGATCAGCTTCTCCTCGATCGGGTCGCGCCACTGTCCAGGCAGGCGGCCGGCGGCCTTCCGCAGCTCGTAGGCGTCGGCGATGATCGGCGCCTTGTCGTCGTCGTCGATGAAGAACGAGCGCAGCGAGACGGTGCCGAGGTCGGGCGACTTGAACCAGAACCGGCCCGGCTGGTCGAGGGGGATCAGCGACGCGTCGTAGCCCTGTCCAGCCATGCCGTCGCCGAGGATCGTGTTGGAGGCGTTCGGCGACTCGGTGTTCATCGCGGCACGGGAGATCAGGTTCTGGCGGAGCCGACCGCGCACGATGTCGACCTCCGGAACCTGAGTGGCCGCCGCCAGAAGTACACCGAGGCCGGCGCCCACGGCGCCGATCTGGGCGAGACTCTCGACGATCTCATCGACGTAGGGGCTGGTGCCCTTGGCCGTGTACGTGGCCAGCTCGTCGATGTCGATGAGCTCGATGCCGCCGATCGCTTCGATCAGATCCTCGGTGAGCTTGGACTTCCCGCGCTCGTCGAGAAAGTCCGCGCGCCGGTCCAGATCCTCCAAGACGGCCCGCAGGAACAGGGCCAGCCTCTCGGGGTTCTTCTTGACGAACGTGGCCAGGAGGCCGGAGAACGCGTTGTGCTCACCGGACGCCTTGCCGTCGAAGAGGCGCAGGTTGACCCGGACGTCCTTGGCGGCCCCGAGGTTGAGGTTGGCCAGGAAGACGCCCTTGCCGCGGCGGGTGGCGCCACCGACGAGCATCATCGTGTCGCGGACGCGGACGCGGACGGTGTTCCCTCGTTTCCCAAAGGCGAGCGGGGCGCCGTCGTTCCACAGGTCGAGTTTGCCCTTGTGGCCGATGAGCGGGGAGGTGTGGGCGCTGGCGAACGGGTCTTCGCGGGAGACCCAGATTTCCAGACGGGACTCGCTGCTGCCTGCGCCGCGGCCCACGCCGAGGTCGAGCCAGTCACTGTGGACAGCGAGCGCCGAGGCAATCTCCTTCTTCTTGGCCAGGGCGAGGGAGGCGGGCATGCCGGACGGCAGATCGACGGCGTAGGCGATGCCGGGGCCTTCGGTGTGAGGCAATCCGATGCCGCGGATCTCGGCCGCCCGCTTCTCGGATACGACGCCTGCCTCGACGAGGACGCGCCGCATGGCCTCCTCGCCGAGATGCGAGGTGCGGGTGGGGGCCTGGACCGGGGCGACCGTGGGCTCGTCGGGGCGGCCGAAGTAGGCGCCGGTGATGACGAAGGCGAGCGCGAGGAGCAGCTGCATCCACCAGCTGCCAGCCAGGACCGCGGCGCCGGTCCCGCCGACTGCGATCACACCGCAGATGCCGGTGCGGATCCAGTGCCGCTTCTTGTGGGCCTTGAACTCGGCACGCCGGACTTCGAGCATCGCGCGGGCCCTGGACTCGTCGGCCGCCCGCTTGTCGCCGCGCGGCTGCTCCTGCGCCTGGCGCAGCATCAGCTTGGCGGTGGCGATGTGCTGCCGGTAGTCGTCGTGCCGGGCCTGCCACCACCGCTTGCACAGGCGCCGGTAGCCGCGCACCGACCAGCCCAGGTAGTAGATCGAGTGGCCGGCGTGGAAGCGCATCCAGTCGAGGCTGTTGTCGCGGGCGTACAAGGCCCACTGCCGCAGCTGCTCGCGGGACATCATCCAGGCGGGGCGGGGGCGCTTCTCGAAGTCGAAGACGTGGGTCGGCTCGCGGTCCTTGGTGAGGGTGGCGGCCAGCTTGTCCCACTCCGGGTCGGGGGTGCTGCTCGGGGTCGTCTCGATGGTCACGTCTCGTCCTTCTCGGAGGTCTGCTCGATGGACGCCTGCTTCTTCGCGAGCGGGCTGTAGGGCTCCGTCTGACCGGGCCGACGGACGGGCGGAGTGCCGCCGTTGTTGCGGCGCCCGTCGGGGGCGTTGGGGTCGCGCTTCATTCGGGGACCCTTTTGGGAATCGACCAGCGATCGAGCACCCAGAACGGGCATGTCGGTGACGGTGCGCATGTGGGCCTGCGCGGCGCGCGACTGAGCCTCGATTTCGGCTCGGATCCCGACCGTCTTGCAACCGGTGACGAGGAACCAAGACTCGGCCCAGATCTGGTCGGTGACGTAGCGGGATCCGCGGGCGGACCGGATCGCATCGGCGACCTTCCACACGTCATCGTGTGCCGCCGCGCGGTCGGCATCCTTGCGCGCCTGCTCCTCCTCGACCGCCTTCTCGCGGGCCGCCTTCTCGGCCGCCGCCTTCTCCTCCGCGGCCTGCTTCTCGGCGCGCGCCTTCTCCCGGGCGGCAGCCGCATCCGCGGACGCCTTCGTGGCGGCCCGCTGCTCCCGCCACGACGGGATCCCGTCGGCCTTCTGGGCGATGCCGTGCTCATAGGCCATCAGGACGATCGGCCCGCCGAGCGAGGCGATGGCGCCGATGAGACCGGCGTTGAAGCCGATCGCCGCATCGGTCATGCCGCCGTACAGGTTGATGCCGGCGGCGATGATCGCGCCGAGCATGATGCCGACCCGGTAGGGGGCAACGTCGCGGCGATGGGCGACCGCCCACGCGGCACCGAACGCCAGGACCAGCGCGAGGCCTTCGAGCAGAGCCGGGGCGGCGATGAGGAAGGGCCGCTTCGGGTCCCAGAAGTGCATGAACTGGACGGGCGCGGCGATGATCAGGCCGACGGCGTAGATGCCGCGGGCCCCCCACTTCCACCAGCGTTCCGCGCGGGCCTGATCCTTCGCCCGCTGCTTCTCGGCGGTTTCGGCGTCGGCTTCGGCCTGCTTCGTCTTGTCCTCATCGGCCTTGTGCTTGGCGGTTTCGGCGTTCTTCTTGGCGACGTAGGCGTCGTGGTCGACCTGCTTGCGTTCCAGGGCGATGCGGGCCCGCTCGTTGACGAGCCGCTGCTGCTCGGCCTGCTCTGCGGCGAGGGTGCGGGCGGCGTCGGCCTCCCCCTGCGCCTTGATGCGGACGGCTTCGGCTTCGGCGGCGGCCTTGGTCCGGATCGCCTCCGCCTCGGCCAGGGCGCGCGGGTCGTAGCCCGGCGCCTGGCCGTTGACCTTCTTCTCGACGGACATGGCGGTCACGGTGATCAATCCCTTCAGGGGTCAGTGGCTGATCAGGTAGGTGATGACGATGAGCGGGCCGGGCAGCAAGATCCCGGCGGCGTACAGGAGGCGCATCACGGCCGCCGCCTGCGAGTGCTTCGCCAGCCAAAGCCGCCGGGAAGGTTCTGTGAGACGGTGTCGCGGCCGGTCGAACTGCGGGTGTAGCGCGGCCCGCTGCCGGATCCGAACGTCACCGACCAGGAACGCCGGTTGATGTTCAGCCGAACCCCGGGCAGGATCCGGAAGCTCTTGCGGAACGTGATCGGCATCAGGCACCTGCTGGGTGCGGGACGGGCCGGTGGCGCAGCCAGGCAACGGCTGCGATGAGCAGCAGGACGGGCCCGGGGATCGCACCGAGCACGACGCCGGCACCAGCGAAGGCGAGGCCGATCGGGGCGGCGGCTGCCGGCCAGGCGCCGACAACCAGCAGGAAGATCGCAAGCAGCGACCATGCGATGACACGGAACATGACGGCCTCTCTCAGGCTGGTTCTGGGTGGGGGTGGTGCTGTGCCAGTTCTCCTTGGCCCCCGTGCGGGACGGGGACCGCGGACAGCCGGTCAGTGACGGTTGATGCCGGGGTGGCCGTTGATCATGTGGTCGACGCACTGCGGGCAGTCCTTGCGCGAGCCGAGATGCCGGTGCGCGTTCCGGTCGTGGGCGTGCCTCCAGCACTGGCGGCACTCGCCCCGCGGCGGCTCGTTCGGGTCCGCCATCAGCTCGCCTTCGGCCTGCTGGCGGCGTCGAGCAACCGCCCGGCCGCATCCTCGGCCTGTCGCTCCGCCACGAGGTCGCCCTGGCGGGCTGCCTCGTCGGCGCGGTCGAGGAGGGCGCTCGCGCCGTCAGTCAGGGCGGCGTACTCGGCGGCGGTGTCGGTCTGCTTCGGCATCAGAACTCCTGGTGAAGGGATGGATAGGTGAGGTCAGGCGGCGGCGAGGAGGCCGAGCGCTTCGTCAAGGGCCGGCCACAGCCGGTCGGTGCGGCCGTAGACGGGGTCGATGAGGGTGACCTGCCAGGCCGCCTCGATCTCGGCGAGCGCCGCCCACGAGGTGCCGAGCCAGATGTGCCGCAGATCCGAACGGGAGAGGTGGCCGCCGAACGCGGTGTACGCCTCGCCGTCGATCGTGGTCGCGGTGATGCCGGGCCGCCGGCTGGACTCGTCGACGGTGCGGACAAGGATCGTCAGGCGCTGCGCCTCCGCCACCCGGGCGAGAGCGTTCAGCAGCTGCTCATCGCGGGTTCCTCTCGGGATGGGGCGGATGGGGTGGGAAGGTCAGGCGGCGGCCGGGTAGTCGAAGCTGACCGGCGCCGGACCGATGTGCAGGTCAATGCAGTGCGACCGCCAGTCCAGGTGGACAGGGCACGTCTGGCGCTCCGAGTCCGGCACCGCGTAGGCGGTCTCCCGCCACAGGGCGCGGGCGAAGTCGTCGCCGAACAACTCGGCCATCGCATCGGCGACCGTGGTGCGCTCCCGCCGCTTCGCAGCCAGCGCAGTCTTCGTGGCGAGATCGGCATCGGACAGAACGAACGGAGACATGGCAGTGCCTTTCGCGTGGTGAACAGAAGAGAGATGGGGTGGTGCGGGGTGGAAAGCCGCGGCGGCGGGTGCCGTGGGGGTCGGATTTCTCCGCCGACGCGGTGGTCTAGGGCCTAGCCCTTGGGCCGGGACTCGGCCCGCCGGTTGGCCTCGGCGACCTTGCGGGAAAGCTCGGCGTGCTGGTCGTCAGTCACCGGACTCACCGCCGTCGCCGAAGGGCGGATAGATGGTGGCGCGGATAGCGCCGCGGACCTCGGTTGGGCCCTTGCCGTGCCGGAACTGCGCGTACAGGTGAGTGACACCGTCGGAGCCGACACGCTCGGGCTTCACGTCGGCGCCGAGGCAGCCGGCCCACGTCCTGTGTGCGGCCCGCATCCGCTCCGGGCTCGTCGCCAACGAATCCACGTCGCCGACCAGAGCGCCCGACGTTGCAATCGTCCACGACAGCGCAGGCAAACCCAGCTCGACCGCCGACGCCAGGAACTCGCCGAGCGCCCGGTGCGCATCCCGCTGCCAGCGCAGCTTGTACGTGTTGGAGTCACTCACCACGCTCACCGCCCGGCGCGACGACGAGGAAGCTGTCCGAGTCGAGGTCCATGACGACGGCGGCCGACTGGCCCTCCTCGCGGCGGGCCTGCGCGAACTCCTCCGCTGGCCACGAACCACGCGGGGAACCGGCCGGGAAACGCTCCAGGATCTGGCGGGCGGTCATGACGCGCATCCCGGGTAGGCCTCGCCCTTGTCGCACGCCTTGTACGTGCTGCGCAGCACCTTGAACGTCGCGCTGCTCCCGTCCTCCTTGCGGACCGTCAGCTTGTACGTCCACTGCTTCGTCGCCGACCAGTACGTGCGATGCGTGGCTGTCACCGTCCCCGCCGGACCCTGCGCGGGCTGACAGGCGGTCAACGCCAGGGCGGCAGCCGTCACGGACACGGCCAGGAGCTTCAGCCGTCGCATCACACACCGCCGACGAGGTCGAGGCGGCCGGCGGCCTCCAGCTGGCACAGGCAGTGGCCCATCTCGTCGCGGACGTACTCGCAGCCCTCGTAGTCGCCGCCCGCGGCAAGTGCCTGGTAGTGGGCGGACGCCTGCCGGTAGCGGGTCGCCGTCTCCGCGGGGGCGATCAGGTCCAGGCGCTTCGCCTCGGCGAGCACGGCCACCGACTCGGCGATCGTCTGCTGCGCCTCGCCGAACGCATCCACCTCGGCCGGCTTCAACTCCGATGCGGGCTTCGCGGCCAGCTCGTCGAAGCGGGCCGTCGCAACCTCGTAGCGGGTCACGGCACGAACGACGGGCAGCGGGAGGAACGCGCGCTCCAACCTCGCCAGCGATACGGCGGCGGAGGTCGGGAGCGGGGCGGTGGGGGTACTGGTGGGGGTTGCCGTGGCCATCAGGCCACCTCCTCGTCGGTGAGGATCTCGGACTCCTGCATGTACGCCTCGACGTTCGAGCGCTTGCACCTGAAGCCGCGGCGCCGCTTCTCGCCGACCCCGAAGCGCATGGCCTTGAGGTGGCCAGCGTCGGCGAGGCGATAGACGGTGGCGACGTGGACCTTCATCAGGGCTGCGACCTGCTTGGCGTTCAGCAGTTCGTCGGCCTCGTCCGGTTCGGCGGCTCGGCCTTCGGCGATCATGCGGGCTCCAAGGTCTAGTCGTTGGCGAACTCCTTCGAAGGAGATCTCGATGGGTTCAACCATGCAGTCCTTCGAAGGAGTTGTCAAGCTCGCCAAGTGAACTGAGTTCGCAGCGTTTTGGGCGCACGAAAAAGCCCCCACAGCTGCTGCTGCGGGGGCTTTCCTCGTGACCACTCAGGGGATGTCGAACTCGCTCTCCAGGATGTACTTGGTGCCATCCAAGGTCATCTCGTTGACCTCGACGGCTCGCCCCTCCTGGTCCCAGACGACGCGCTCAATGAGGACGATCGACATGCCCGGGCTGATGTCCAATTTCTCGACCTCGTCAGGCATGACCACGCGCGCCCTGGCCCGCTCTCGGGCCTTGACGGGCTTCCGACCCACGTCCGCGAGCCGCTGATAGGAGCCGCCCGGCCCGGTGTCCTCCTGGTCAACGCCTGCCTCTCGGGCTAGGTCCGCGGGGATGTACGAAGTGGCAAGCTGGTAGGTCATGCCATCGAGCGAGAAAGATCGACTTCGACGGCAAACTTGCCCCTCCCCCAGATGCTCCGCGACGCTATCCGGCGCTTCGATGAAGTCAACCGCAACGCAAACAGTGGGCTCGCGGCCTTCCAGGTCGACACTCTGGATCGACCGGCCAGCCTCGCGGACCGCGTTCGCAAGACGTCGCTGCGGGTTACGCAGAAACTTCTTCGGGTCGCGGACGTAGACGCCCTTGCCGTGCATGCTCACCGCATGCCCGTCCGCCTTGAGCAGGAGGTATGCCGATCGCACTGTGGAGTTGGAGACTCCCTTGCTCTCGATCAGCTCGGTTTCGCTGGGCAGTCGATCGCCTGGCGCGAGCTCCCCTGACTGGATTCGGGCGAGTAGCTCCGCGGCGAGCTCCCTGTACAGGAACCGCCCGGGTTCCCCCTTGCGTGGTGCCACTGACCCTCCTCGATCGACTTCTTCGAAGATGTTATCTACCTGCCATTCCGTGATGCGAACTGAGCGAAACGAGCGAAGGGCTTGACTCCTTCGAAGGACTTAAGCCACGGTGAGTGTGGCAGCCCCAACGGCTTCATGTCATGGGCCGGAGGTCGGCTGCGACTGCTCTGCGTGCCCGAAAGGACGCCGCCTATGCCTCAGCGCACCGCGCTCTACCGCTACCTGGACGTCGATGGACGCCCCCTATACATCGGGATCACCTGCAACGTGAAGGAGCGCCGAAAGTCGCACACCCACAGCCCCTGGGACCGGGAAGCCGCGGACTTCACCGTCGAGTGGCACGACTCGCTCGACGCCGCGCTAGCCGCAGAGCTGCGGGCGATCAAGGCTGAGAAGCCGACCTACAACCGGGCCCACAACTTCGGTGACATATCGCTCGCCGAGGTGGACTGGCCGTCCCTCGCCCCCGAGCACCGCATCAAGGCGCTCCTCCTGGCGGAGCTGATGCAGGGAGAAATCGATCGTGGTCGGTGGCCGGTCGGTCACCGCATCCCGAGTCCACACAAACTGGCCGCGCACGTCAGCGTCGGCGAGGGCACCGCCATCTTCGCCATGAAGAAGCTCGTCCGTCGCCAATACGCCTACACCCAATGGGGCGCCGGACACTTCGTTCGATTGCCGCCGCCGAAGTCTTCCGGCCGTTCCGCTTATCGGTCTTCCCTGTGGGCGCTTTACCGCGAGGGGTAGCGCATCCTATCCGCTCCGCCAACTCTCAGTTTCCCGCTGGTCAGGGAGCTGGATGGAGGGGCTGGATGAGTCCGCTACGCCGCGCGAATTGCAGCCCCCACCGACGCGCTGCCCGCTGTTTGTGGCAGCGTCCCTCTGAACGCGAACGGCCCGGTGCGTCAACACCGGGCCAGTTCTTCCACAGCGGATTGCCGTCCGCTGCCTCAACCCCATCCCGATCAAGAGAGTAGGTCTGCTCATGACTGTATCCGACGGTTGCGCGCTTCCCCAGCGGAAGACGTCTGCGGCTTCCGCTGCACCCGATCTCCTCGATGTCCCGCTCGCGGATCTGCTGGCTGCGCACGGCGTGGAGCTGGTCGAGTCGAGCATCACGGATGCTACGTTTTTCGGCGCGTTCGTCGAGCGGCGGGACGGCGGGCGAATCCTGTCGATGCCGGCGGGCCGGAGCGCCTTCGAGCGCGACACGGCGGCTCGGATGCTGCTGGCGGACGGTTTGGGGCTGGACGCTGCGCCGGTTCCGGAGCCGCTGGCGCTGTCCCGGGTCTGACCGGTGCCTGCAAGGGCCTCGCCTGTGGTCTAGTCGGGGCCCTTTTGCCGCTGCTTTGGCCGTCCTCTTGGCTACCTCTGCGACACCTTCTGCCCTACCTCTTCCCTCTGGCCTCGGCCCTCGTAGACTGGCCGGGCTCTCCCCGAAAGGACCTTGTAATGCGCCCCGCCGATTTCCGCGATCACCTCGTTGACCTGCTGAAAAACAGTCCGGAGGTGCAGCAGGTGGCTGTGCCTGATGGTGGCCCTTACCCCTACGCCCTGTCGGCGGTGGTGGCAGGTAAGGAGCTGCGCTGGCAGGTGATCGGGCAGTTGGCGGATGGGTCGAAGCACGACACTCCGACGGCTCCTGTGGAGGGTCAGCCGCCGGCTTGGACGGATGCTCCGGCGTCGGCGTCTCCGGATGCGTGGCTGGCTGGCGTTTTGGGCCGGTCGGAGCCGAGGGATGTTGAGCGGCTGGATGTGTGGTCGGCCCAGGAGGACAGGGATTCGCGGGGGCTGACGGTGCGGTTCCGGAATGGCGAGCGTGCTTTTGTGCGCCTCATTTGATCCCTTTCGGCTTTCTTGCTGCGGGCGCACGGTGGTGTGTACGTCGAGCGAAGGAGTCGGGGATGGTCAGCGTGCGTGGTCGACGGTTTGATCCGGGCCGGTTTGAGGCGGCGTGCTCGCAGTGTGGTGCTTGGGTTGGTGCGGAGAAGGGTCAGCCGGCGGCGCATCATCAGAAGCCGGGGAGTCGGGAGACGTGCCCGGGTAGTGGCCAGCCGACGCAGTGAGCAGCTCGTAGTGAAGGGCCCAGCCTCAACCCGAGGCCGGGCCCTTCATGCTTCTCTCGATAGGAGATCGATGCCCCTCTCCCCTGTCGCCGCGGCCGTGATTGTCCACGCTCACCGCCTGCTCCTGATCCGCCGCGCCTCCCAGGAGGGCGCCCTGGTCTGGCAGCTGCCAGCTGGCAAGGTGCACCGGGGCGAGCATTCGTCGGCTACGGCGGTGCGTGAGGCCCGGGAGGAGGCGGGGGTGACGGTGGAGGCGACGGGCTTGCTGGGTGAGCGGGTGCATCCGGCGACGGCCCGGCCGATGAGCTATTGGGCGTGCACGCTGCTGGCCGGCGAGGCGCATCCGGCGTCGCCGCGGGAGGTTGCGGAGGTGGCGTGGGTGGACCGGGCCGGGCTGGCGAGGTTGGTGCCGGGTGGGCTGTACGCGCCGGTGCAGGCGTGGGTGGATAGCCAGTTGGCAGAGTGACGACACACGAAAGGCCCCCTGCTCCGATGCTGCGCGCTGTCGGTGCCGTGTGCCATAGTTGGCTTGTCCGGCAGGGCGTACCTTGTTGACCGCGATCGGGACCCAGGGAAGAACGGCACCCACCCCCCGACTCAGCCTCCTTGGGGCTGCGGCGCTCGATGGTGCAGGGGTCTGCCACCGATGGATGAGGTCCGGCAACGCGACCGGGTAGCCAAGATGCCAGAGGTTGAAAGCGCCACTTCTTCCCGAAGCCCCGCCATCACGGCGGGGCTTCGGCGTGACGTGACCCGCGCCACATCCCCCTACCGCCTGCTTCCTGGACGCCCGCATTCCGCCGACACTCGCGTCTCCAATCACGCGCAGCCCCGGGGGTGTTGGCCTTGCTCTGCCCGACATGCAGTTCGCCGAATATCCAGAAGCTCGACCTGTTCTGGAAGGCGCTCCCCGCCGAGTCGCCACTGCGAGGGAAGTACGCCCCGCCGGCTGAGGTGGCGTCGCAGGCGCTGATCGCGTTGGTGGCGACGCTGGCCGGGATCGGCGTGATGGTGAGCGGCGCGGTCCTGCTGGGGCTGCTGGTCGCGGTGGGCGGCATGGTCTTCGGCGCGGTCAACCATGCCGGAGTGGAACGGTATCGCGGGGAGTTGGCGGACTGGGCTGCGGCGAAACTCTGCCTCGCCTGCGAGGGATTGTTCTAGACACACGAAAGCCCCCGGCCGAAGTGGCCGGGGGCTTTGCTGTGCTCACTGTTCGCCAGCCTTGCCACCGTCCCAGTAGGCGCGGTCGTCGGCTGCTGCTTCCCGCACGCTGGGCCCGTTGCCGCTGGTGGCGGGGTTGTTCGAGGTTGTTCGCGCGGGTTGTTCGGCGTGCAGCAGTTCGTCGGCCGCGCTGGGATCAGGGCATTCGAGGCGGGAGCAGGTGACGTGTCCGCCGTCGCCGAGGAACAGGCTGGTCCATCCGCAGGCGGGGCAGCGGCCTCGCACCTCCTGGTAGGGCCGTTCGGCGAGGAGCTGGGCGACGGTACGGCAGGCCCGGTTGTGCTGTTCGACGAAGGTCGGTTCGGTGGGTCCGGGGATGGCGATGGCGTCCCAGAGGGCGTCGGCTTGCGGGACGGTGAGGCCGTGGTGGTCGGTCATTTGGTCCTCCGTGCTGCGCGTGCGGCGGCTCGTCTGGTGGCTCGGTTGGGTGGTGTCGGGTCGGGTGCGGTGTCGTCGACGTGCTGCTCGGTGCGGACGAGGTGCTGCTCCCAGGTGACGCCGGCGCGGGGGGTGTGTTCGCCTCGGGGTGTGCTCGATGGGCCGGTCATTGGCCGTTCCTGTCGTGGAGGCCGAGGGCGTGACGTACCCCGGGGAAGCGGTCGTTGGCGTAGGTCTGGCGCTGGATCTGGAAGTCGACGGGCAGTCCGGTGCGTTGGCGGGCGAGCTCCGAGAGGGCGGCACAGAGCAGGCTCCACAAGCCGTCGGGGAACTGGCCCGAGGCGATGGGCGGGAACAGTTGGTCGAATTCGTCGTCGGGGAGGATGAGGCGCACGTCGACGTCCCGCCAGGTTTTGCCGACGGCGGCTGTGCCGACGAGGTACGGGAGGTGCCCGAACGCGGCGTCGATTTCTCGGCCGAACGCGTCGAGGTGGAGGGCGGCGGGCATGCCGACGCCGACCATGGGCGTGGGTTGATTGGTCACTGGGCCTCCGAGGAGTTGTGCCATCCGCCGCAGCTGCCGCATTTGACGGGTTCGCGCCCGGGGTGCATGCCGGGGAGTTGGGCGAGGTTGGCGAGGTGCCGGCTGGTGTGGCGGGGTTTGCGGGTGGGGCAGGGTGTGGGGCGGATGGTGTTGGCGGGGTGGGGTAGCCACGCGCGGCGGGTCACGGCTGGGCGTCTTCGTCGGGGAGTGGTGCGACGATGACCCGCTCGGGCCCGACCATGTCGCAGAGTTCTTCGATCGGGTTGCGGTGCTGCCACTGCTCGTCAGCCAGCGAGGCGACGGGTAGTTCCGTGCCGTACTCGCGGCCTGCCCAGTCGATCCAGGCGAGGAGGTCCGCCTGGTCGGCATCCTCGGGCGGGGCGACGTCACGGAGCTGGGGGTGCTGCTCAAGGAGCGCGGGGGTGCAGGCGTCGGCGGCGCGCGGGAGTTGGTGGGTCATCAGGTTGTCGCCGGTCATGTGGTTGAGGAGGTCGTAGAGGCCGTCCATGTGGCGGCGGGAGAGGAGGCGACCGGTGGTCACGGTGAGGATGTCGTCGAGGGCGTAGGTGCGGGTGTTGGTCACGGCGGGTTCCTTCCTGTGGGCCCGGGGTTGGTGTCGCCCCGGGCAGACGGGCTACGGGCGGGCGGGCGCTGGTTCGTGGTCGACGCTGCCGAGTACCTCCTGGCAGGTGCAGCCGTCGACCGGAGACCACGACGGGCACACGCTGGTGATGCCCACGGGGTGCTGGCACGGCTCGTTCCAAGATTCCGCGTCGCAGCCGCACTTGTCGTTGTTGTGCCAGCTCGGCACGGGCTTCCGGCAGAGGTTGCAGACGAGGTACGGGTTCGCGAACTCGACGAAGACGTGGGTCCGCGTGTAGGTGCGGGTCATCGTCATGACGGGTCTCCCTGCTCGCCGGTGAAGGCGTCGGTGTCGAGCAGGTGGGTGACGCGGGCCATGAGGCGTTCGCCGAACTCTGGGCCGATGCGGTGGGCGACGGCGATGAGTTCGGAGACGAGTGCTGCGGCGCCGTCCTCGTTCATCAGGTAGAGGTTGCGGGCCCGCTCTGGTGTCTTGTTGATGCGGCCTTCGAGGAGCATCGCGAGGACGACGGATCCGCCGCTGGTCTCCATGAGGCAGACGTCGGTGCTGTCGAGGAGGACGGCGTTGGTGCCGTCGACGATGACGCTGTTGCGGTCGTGTGGTCCGCCGGGTCCGGCGATGTTGCCGCCGGTTTTGCGGGGGTCTCCGTTGGTTCGGCGGCCGGTCTTCTTGCTGCGGGTCATGCGGCGTCTTCCTTGTCGGTTCGGGCCCACGAGGGGCCGGGGTGGGGCGCCGGGTCGTGGTGACCCGGCGCCGGGGCGATCAGTGCTCGCTGGCGCGGCGGGTGTCGCGTCCTTCCTCGGGGCCGGGGTGCTGCCAGAGGGTGCCGTAGGGCTTGACCACGGCGACGAGCCCGACGGTGACGGGGTCGACGCAGCGGCGGTCTATGCCGTGGCGGCCGGTGCGGTGCTTGTCGGCGGCGCTGTCGGTGCTGAAAGTCCTGTGGCAGGCGGGGCAGTGTGCGCGGCCGAGTCCGGTCCACCAGGATCCGCAGGAGTGGGTGATGGCGTTCCAGGGTCGTTCGGTGGCGGGTTCGGCTGCGTCGGTTTCGGGAGCGAGGATGTCTGTCATGGATGGCCCTTCCGGGTGTAGAGGAAATTGATGGACGGCTTTGGGGGTTGAGTGCGGCCCGTTCTCGGTTCGAGGGCGCGGCACAGGCGTGTAGCTCTGGATCAGGCGGCGGCCCACGATGGCGTCTGTGACGGCCGGTACCGATCCCGGTGGACGTCGAGGGCGTGGACGGCCCGCGAGGCGGCGAGAGCACCCGCTACGGCCTCCCGTGCGGTCCTGCACGGCCATGCGACCGCCACCACCACCGCGTACAGGCCGAGCGTCGCCGTGGCCGCGCACAGCAGGATCCACGCGCACAACGCCCACCCGAGCGTGATCACCGTGTCGACGGCGTCAGCGATCACGACCTCGCCTCCTTCGCGGTTGCGGCGGCGGCGGCGTAGTCGAGGGCGCGCTGCTCGTCTTCGGCCCGGAACGCGGCGTGGAAGTAGTGCCCGGCGGGTGGGAACGTCCGGCCACTGTCGGGCCACTCGGCGAGTGCGGCGTCGGTCTCGTACTCGGCGGCGATCGTCTCCACGGAGAACCCGCAGGCGTTCAACTCGCGGTCAGTCACGGTCGGCTCCCTTGCACGTGACGGGCTCCTCGCTGCTGATGCGGTCGGTGAGGGGCAGCTCGAACGGTGTGCGTCCGCAGCAGGGGGTGAGGCCGGAGCCGTCGGGCGGGCAGCCGTGGACGGTCTCCTGTGTCTCGCCGGGCTGGGCCTGCACGGCAGCGGGTGCGTCGCGGTGCTCGGGCAGTCCCGACCACCAGCCCAGGTCCTTGCCGAGTTCGTCGAGGTCCTCGCCGGGGTGGTCTTCGACGAACCAGCCCCAGCAGGAACGGCACTTGCACCACTGGCGGGGCGCCGGGTCGGGGCTCTGTCGCGTCTCGGGAATGGGCCGGTCGGGGTTGCTGAGGCAGATGTCGGGGTTGATGCCGTCGCAGTTGCCGCACGCGTGCGTCGCGGGTTCCGGGGTGGCCTCGGCCGCCAACCGGCGCAGCTCGGCCCCGGCAGCATTCCAGCAGTCGGCAGTCCGATAGCGGGCGTCCGTGCCGCCCTTGACGAACGCGAGCGGGTCCTTGCGGGCGGCGGCCGTGAACTCGGCGGCGCGGGCGTCGAGGTGGTCGGCGGCTTCGGTGAGCACGGCTCGGGCGCTACGGTCGCGGGGGTCAGGCTGGCGGTTGATCATGCGGCAACTCCCTCACGAAGGCGAGCGGACCTCTGGCGGTCGCCCTCTCGCTTGCAGATCCGGCACTTCCGATGGCCGTTCGGCCGGACGTAGGTGTTCTCGGGTGTGTATGGATGGCCCTGCGGGCAGTGGGTCTTGACGGCGTTCAGGGCTGACGGGCTGGTGCCCCGCAAGACGTTCTCGTGGTGCGACACCGGTTCGAGGTGAGCCGGCGCGACGCAGCTCCGGTTCCGGCACAGGTGATCCAGTTCGGCCCCGTCGGGAATGGAGTCGGGCCCGTTGGCCCACATGAAGGACCAGCGGTGTGCGACGCCGTAGGTGCCGAACCGCCCGTATCCCTTGCGGTCTCTGAACCCGGTCCACTCAACGCACGGGGTTCCGTCATGTATGCGGTCGGTGGGTATGGCGCGGGCCCAGAAGTCCTGGGCAGTGAAACGCCTAGCCACGGTCTCCTCCAGGGGCGAAGGCGGGCAGTACCGCAAGCACCGCGTCGGCTCGCCCCAGGTACGTGTCCCGCTCATCCCGGTCGAGGTCGGCGTAGCGCGTAGCCCAGCCGGGGTGGTTGTGGCGGTACAGCGCTTCGGCGATGCGGTCGCGCAACGCCGCCCGGTCACGCGCGTCCGCCTCCAACTGCCGTCCGCAGCGCGCCCCCTTCAGCCACTCCCGGACATCCACCGTCGTCACCGGCTTCTGCTCCCGGTCGGCGATCACGCAGCATTCCTCGACGAACGCCAGCGCATCCTGAGCCCGGTACAGCTCGGTGCTGAGTTCGTCGGCGAGGTCGCGGGCCTCCTGTGCGGTCAGGTCGGGGGCGGCCGGGTCCTCGGGGATGCCGAGTGCTGCGTAGGCGGCGACGGCGATGTTGCGGGGGTCGTCGACGACGAGGCTGGTGCCCTCGGTCCGGCAGTGCTCCCACACGGCGGCGGCGATCGCCTCCAACTGCGGGTGACCGTCGATCCAGACAGCGGGCGGGGAGGTCAGGTCCGCAGACGGCGCCGCGCTGTCTTCGGCTTCGGCGCGGAGCCACGGCCACTCCCGGTACAACACCGCCAGCACCACGGCGGCGCGCGCCACATATACGGGCTCGACGTCCGCCTCACGGAGCGGGATCGACCAGCCGGGGTGGTCGTGGGCGTACAGGGCGGCGGCGAGTTCGTCGCGGAGCCCGGCACGGCGAGACGGGACGGACTCCGCAGGCGGCACCACAGCGGGCGCGTCCGGGTCATGCAGCCGCGCCTCCTCCGCCAGCCACGCGGGCCAGCCGTCCACCCCGTCGAAATAGTGCTGGCCGTACAAGCCGCCCGGCAGCAGCGGCAACTCCTTCCCATCCGCCCAGATCCGCCCGGCAACGTAGGCGTGGACGCGGCCAAGCTGACTGTCCGGGGCGGCGCGGTAGGTGAGCGTGATCTCGGACGGGGCGAGGACTCCCGGCCCGTACTGGTTCGGCACCTCGGGCAGACCTCGGGCGACGTAGTGCACGGATCGGGCGAGAGGGATGCGGTCGACGGCGGTGTCGGTCTGGTCGGTCATACGAACTCCAGGTGGGGTGTGGGAGGGTCGGAGCAGGCCCCGCCGATTCCGCCGGCGGGGCCAACCTGCGTCATGCGGTGAGCCACTGGCCCCACTTGCAGCCCGTGCACAGCCAGGCCGCGCCCTCGCCGACGTCGCTGCCGTAGCGCGGCTCGTAGACGACGGGGGCGCCACAGTCGGGGCACTTCTCGGGGCGGCCGTGCGGCTCCGGAGCGTCGTCCTGGACGGGCTCGGCGTGCGCCACAGCGTCATTCACCGCGTAGTCGCGGACCCGCCGCCAGCCGGCCGCCGTGTATGTGGCGAGGAGCCGGTCGACCATGGCCTGCCCGCCTTCAGCGTCTTCATGGTCGCCGCCGTCGACTCGGACGGTGTCGTTGTCGGTCCACAGGTCGATGGTGATCTCCTCGCCGTCGGGGTGGGCGAGTCGCCAGGTGTGCTGGACGTGGTCGTCGTGGTCGGTCATCGGTGCGCCTTTCGGGGTGGTGGTGTGCGGGCGGCGGGACGGGCGGGCGGTCAGGCGGTGGGGTCGTCGGTGTCGGGTGTGTGCTGCGCCTCGATCACGTGGGTGGTGGTGGCGCAGACGATGCGGAAGGCCTGCTTGTGGCCCCACTCGGCGACGGTCTCCGCGTAGTCCTTGTGGGCGTCGCCGCTGAGCTCGTCGTAGGGAGCGCTCCATCGGGTCCAGACATCGCCGCGGTCGTACCGGCGGCGCGCCTCGATGGTCCACGTGCGGGTGGTGGGGATCTCCGGGATGACGCCGAGGAGCGTCTGGCGGAGTTCGTACTGGGCGCCGAGGGCTTCGGTGCCGGGGTCGGGGCTGTTGAGGATGAGGTCGCCGAGGGCGTCGAGGGCGCGCCGGGCGGCGGCTTCGAGGCGGGCGGTGTCCGTCATGTTCGGTCTCCTTGTTGGACGGTGTGTCAGCAGTGGGCGGGGTACGGGTGGGACGGGCCCTCAAACAGGGCGGTTGACCAGGTCGAGGAGGACGTCTCCGTGGCACGGTTCGCCCTCGGGGCACCAGCAGGCGAGATCGCGCCCGGCGAGGAGAGCGCGGAACAGGCGCAGCGTGTCGGCCTGCTCGGGCTCGCCGATCCAGCGCGCGTAACGGTCTGCGGCCTCGGCGCGGGCGGCGGCGCTGGTGTCCCAGCGGCCGAGCTTGCGGCCCTTGTACTCGACGGCCCACATGTCCAGGAGTCCGCCTCGCCGGGATGCGGCGGGGGCGAGTACGAACGGGTTGCCGAAGCGGGTGGGTCGGCCGATGTAGACGGCGCCGAGCGGGCTGGTGGTGTGGTCTGCGAGGCGCCAGCCTTTGGTGCGTTTGCGCTGGATGCGTTGTGGTGTGGTCATTTGGTGCTCCGGTGGGTGGGGTGGGTGGCGGGGTGGTCACGCGGCGGCGGGAAGTTGGGCGGTCGCCTCGACTCCGGCTGCGGCGCGGATGACGGCGACGGCGACGGCGACGGCGAGAGCGTTGCCGACGATCAAGTAGCGCTGGCCGGCCCGGCCGTGGAACACGAGGTCCGGGCGGAAACCCTGCAGCGCGGCGCATTCCTCGACGGTGGGGCGCAGGTGCGGGATGCCGGTGCGGTCCCGCCACAGCGGAGTACCGATCACCCGCTTCATCGCCTGCCGGGTGCCGTTGCCGAACGGCTCCGCTCCCCCGGTCGCGGTGCCGCCGCCAGTCACGGTCGGTGCCGGCCGCTGCGTGTAGCCCCAGCCGACGACATCGGCCATCGCCACGTGCGGCGGCTGGCCGAGCCCCCCATGGGTCGGTGCGGGCAGAAGCACGTCGCGCACCCGGGAGGCGGCGAGGACCGCACGCGGCCTTCGCTGGCCCGCCCCGTGATCGGCCGCATCAACGACACCGGTCGCGACGCTGTAGCCCCACCGGCGCAGGATCCCGGCGTACAGCTCCCAGACCGGCAGCACCGACGGCACCTGCTCCAGGCAGATCCACTCCGGCATCAGGTCGTAGTGCCAGCGCATCGGCTCGGCGGTGAGAATCGACCGCGGGTCCTGACAGGCGGCACCCAGGGCGGACCGGGTGTCCTTGCCGCGGGACAAGTCTTCGATCGCCTGCAGCACCAGCGGCAGATCGTGCGCGCCCTTGCCGTTGCCGGACTTGGAGAACGGCGGGCACGGCGGCGAGTCGATCGACCCGGTGACGCGGCCCTTGAACGGCCATGTCGGGTACGCGGTGACGTCGCAGTTGACCGTCCTGTGCCCGGCGGCGATCCGGGTGCGGCAGGCGGCCCAGTCCAGCTCAAAGCCGACGTCCCGCAAGCCGAGCTGGCGGAGCGCTTCGGACCAGCCGATGCCGGCGAAACCGTGGCGGATCACGCGGCGTCTCCTTGCCGGTGGTGGTGGACGGAGGCAGGGGCGGCCGGTCGGTGTTCGGCGGGCAGGTCGGCGTCGCAGTAGAAGCCGATGGTCAGGTGCATGCCGTGGTCCTCGACGACCCGCCACACCGCGGTTTCGGTGCATGGCGGACGGCCGTCCTGCTGGCGGAAGTGGTTGCTGGTGCAGTCCGCCAGGTCGGTGAAGTCGGGCAGCACCCAGCCGGTCGGATCGTGGCGGACGTGGACGACGGGCTTGCGGCGGGCCGGCTTACGCACCGGCGCCAACGGCCGCGGCGTGTACGCGGCAAGCAGCCGGTCGTAGTGCTCGCCCGCCTCCGCCAGCGCCCGGCACGTCGAGTCGCAGCCGGTATCGCCGGACCGGGCCAGCCGCATCAGGTGCAGGTGGCCGTGCAGCTCCTCCGCCGACGACCACGGCATGTCCCGCGGGGTGCGGACCGTGCGGGTACACGGCCGGAAGATCCGGCCCGCGAACAAGGTCAGCCGGTTCGTGAAGTCGTCCCGCCGCTTCGACTGCGTCCACAGCCAGCGGGCAAACGTCGGCTTCAGCGCGACCACCGGCAGGCGCCCGTCGTCGGGGCAGCCGTGCGCGTACAGGCGGCCATCCGTGCGGATACGGATCTCGTCGTCGCAGTCCCCGCACAGGGCGAGATGCGGCAGCGGGACGGGGGTTGGGGTGGTGGTGTGGGCGGGCCAGGTGGTGAGCTCGGCGGTCACGCGGCTTCTCCCTGCTGGGGTCGGTGGGTGGCGCGGCTGGCCGGATTGCCGCCGCACTTCGCGCAGGTGCACACGTCCGGGGGCGGAGTCGGGCCCGTCGCGGCGGTCATGCGGCAGACCGCCAGCGGTAGACGGTGCGCTCGGTGACGCCGAGGATCCGGGCCACCTCTGCGGCAGGAAGGCCATGCGCGCTGAGCCCGCGGCCGACCATGACCCTTTCGAGGCGCGTGAGGCCCTGCGCGGGCCGCTGCTCGGCTATGAGCATCTGGACATCGGAGTCGTCGGCGGCGCTCCACTCGGTGAAGTTGGGGTCGCCGTGGCGGCGGATCCGGATCTCGTGCCGGTTGCAGATCCGTCGGCGGAGGCGCGGCGGCTCAGTGCAGTCGTCGATGCGGCAGTTGCGGGTCACGCCGCCTCCTCAAGCTCGGCGGCCGTCTCCTGCGGCTGACGCAGGCGTCGTTCGGCCTCGGCCACGAGGGCGAGGAGTGCAGGCCGGCAGCGGGCGGTGTTCATGGCCCCGGTGCAGTCGGTGGAGGGCGGGATGTAGCCGTTCCACTTGTCGGGCGTGGAGAAGCCGATCGGCGGCTGGGCAAGCTTGGCCGCGATGTCCGGGTAGCGCAGGACGAGGCCGCGGCGGTGGGCGGCGGCACGCTGCGCCTCACCCATGTGGAACTTGATGAACTTGCCAAGTTCTCCGTCGGCTTTGAGGCCCTTGACGTCGTCGTAGGTCAGCGGGGAGATCATGCCGCCATCCCCTTCCGGCGGTCGTCGCCCTTGAGGGCGACGCGCTCGCACATTTCGGTGAGGCGGGAGGCGATGCGCTCGCCGAGGACGTCACGCAGCTGCGTGGGGGGCACGTTGCTGGTGAAGATGCTCGGCTTGCACTGCTCGTACCGGTTGTTGATCAGCCGGTAGGTGACCTCTTCGGTCCACTCGGTGAGCTTCGCGGCACCAAGGTCGTCAACGAACAGGACGTCCGTGCCGACGATGCTTTCAAAGGTGGCTTCGCTGTCCCGGCCGGCACGGGGCCGCAGTTGGGCGTAGAAGTCGGCGGCCGTGTGGGCGGCCCAGCTGGCGCGGGAGCCGGTTTCGGCGATGGCCCGCAGCACCGAGTAGGCGTAGTGCGTCTTGCCGGTACCGGTCGGGCCAACGACGAGCAGGGACCGGGTTTCCTCGGAGTTGGTGGTCACGGCTTGGGCCCAAGCCCTCGCTACCGGGTTGGGCTGGGCGCCGATGTAGCGCCGCGGCACCTTCTTCTCGAAGAAGGCGATGGCCTTCTGCCGCTGCTCCTCGGCGCAGGCCAGGAAGTGCTGGCGGATGAACTGGACTTCGGCCGGCTGGAGGCTGGCGAGGTCGGTTTTGCCGGCGAGGCATGCCTCGATCCGGGCTGCGCCGTCGCGGTCTCCGTCGTGCTTGACGAGGAAGTCGGTGAGGTCGGGGTGGACGTAGCGGCCGGGCGGGACACCGAGTGCGGCGAGGTCGATTCCTCGGCGCGGCTGGCTGGGCGAGGCCCAGGGGTCGGTCATCGAGGCTCCTTAGATGAGGGGTTCGTCGTAGACGGACTGGTCGTCGGGGTTCTGGAAGGGCTGCCAGCCGCCGGACACGGCACGGAGCTGAGGCCTGCCAGAGGGCTGCGGGGCGGGAGCGAACTTGTCGTTGTAGCGGCGCTCTCGGATCCAGTTGTCGGACTGCTTGATGAAGCGGAACTCCTGGCCTGCCATCTCGCGGGCATAGGCGAGCGCGGCGGTGCTGATCCTGGTTGGGTCCTCGCCGTTGACGACGGCCTCGGTCCAGGCTTCGAGGGTCCGGTCGTAGTTCTTGCTCTTCGGGTGGTTGTGCCAGAAGCGGCCGAACTCAAGCTTTTCTTCGGCGGTGATCTCGCGAGCCAGGGCGGACGAAGAAGCTTCTTCTTCTACGTGGTTCCTGTGGTGTTGTTTATGGGGTCCGGATTCCGGACCCCTAGGGGTCTCGTTTTCGGACCCCTGGGGTGGGGGGTCGCCGCCCCCAAACCAAAACAAACACCATTCCGAAAACTCGCAAACAGAGAGCGGAAAAGCGCGGGAGTGTTGTCTT